>CBDUBW010000088.1:0-10083 GCA_965365485.1 uncultured Aquisediminimonas sp. | reverse complement strand
GGGTGCTGTTCCATCCCAACGCCTATGGAGCGGTTTGTGACCATATTGGCCCGCCGTCACGGCGCCGATTTTGGCGCGAGGCAAGGAGCGAGGAGGGAGCGATGCGTATCATCGTGACCGATCGAGCGACGCGGCATTCGCGCCAAAAGCGGCCCGCCCCGGAGGGGTCGCCCGAAAAGTGGGGCTGGAGAGCGTCGCAACTCTTGTACGTGCAATGAACGGCCCGCGAGCCGCTCCTACTCCAGCCCCACTTTTCGGGCGATGCCGGTGGACCATGATGGTCACAAGCCGCTCTCACGCCCGCCGCTATCGAACCAGCGGTTTAGCCAATCAATCAGTTCCGCCGGATCGGTCGTCGCTTGCGACGGCGTGCGGCTCGGCAGCCGCCGCAACGCGTCCTGGAACGCTGCCTCATCATGCGCGATCTGGATCAGTCCGCGCGAAGCGAAGGCGGCGGCGATCTCGGATTGATGGTCATCGTAATGCTCCCCACGCGCATATTCGCGCGGGATGGCGATGACGTGGCAACCGCGCTGGAGCGCGGTGATCAAAGAGCCCGTCCCGGCGTGGCAAACAACCAGCTGCGCCTTATCGAGGATTTCCTTGACGCGGTCGAAAGGCAGCGTTTCGTGCGCTTCGAGGCCCTCGGGCCGTGCCCCGCCCTCGCCGGTCTGGACGATGACATCGGGCGGCAGCAGACCGGCTCTGGCGGCATTACCGACATAGGTCACGAGACGATCGAAAGGCAGCGTCGCGCCTACCGTCGCGAAAGCGAGGCGGCGCTTGAGTGGCACTCCGCCTTCGATGCGCCGGAACGGGTCGAACATCAGCGCGCCCCGCCAGCGCCGTGCGCTCTGTTGCGATTGCGCGATGCGGACATGCGCGAGCGGCCCCACCAGCCGTGCGAAGAGCGAAGGCGCGTCGAAACGCGCGAAGCTATCGACGAGCACCACGCGGGCGCCCGTCAGTCGCGCCCACAAGACGGTGAAGGCCATCGAGCCGGCGCCGGTGGTCACCACCATGGCCGGGCGTTCGCGCCTGACGATGCGCCACGAGGCGATCGCGTTCGAAAGTCCCGCGCGCAGCATCCGCAGCGGCTTGCCGAGCTTGGCCTGCCCCCAGGCGACGTGCGCGACGAGATGGGTGTGGTGCTTCTCGGAGAGGCTCCGACCGAGCGCGGTGTTCTCGGTGACGAGAAAGACATCGCGTCCCGCCCAGGCCGGCTCGAGATCGAGGATCTGGCGGACATGACCGCCCCCCGATCCCGCGAGGCAGATCCTGCCGGGGGTTGGTTTGCCGAAAATGCGCATTCTCCCGCAGGCTGTGAACGCGCGGCCTTAACAAGCCATGCGCGTTGCCGCTATCGGCGCGCGATGACTGACGACGATCTGACGCGGGCCGCGCAGCTGGCGGGCTCTCCCACGCTCGCGCGCGTGCTCGGCGGCGAGACCTGCGCCGGGTGCGGACTGTGCGCAGGGATTTCGGGCGGCGGCATTGCGATGACAATCGACGCCAAAGGCTTCGCCCGACCGCACGCGACGAGCGTCACGCCCGAGGCCGAAGCCGCGATCGCCGCCGCCTGCCCGGGTGCGGTCATCGAGCCGTGGCCTGATGCCGGCCCCGTCCACCCCTATTGGGGCCAGGCGCTGGAGATCGCCACCGGGCACGCCGTTGAGCCCGCCACGCGTTTCGCCGGATCGTCGGGCGGGGTGCTGTCGGCACTGGCCGCGCATGCACTGTCAAGCGGCTTGGTCGATGGAGTCGTCCATATCGGCAGTGCGGAAGACCCAGTTCGCAGCGAAGTGCGTATTTCGCGCAATACGGCCGCAGTCATAGCGGCAGCCGGGTCTCGCTACGCGCCGTCGCCCGCTCTTGCCTCGCTGGGCGACCTGCTCGGCAGCGGCGAACGCTTCTTGCTGATCGGAAAGCCTTGCGATGTCGGCGCGCTGCGTCGCCTCGCCCACCACGACGCGCGCGTCGATCGCAGCTTTCCGCTGATGCTGTCCTTCTTTTGCGGCGGGGTACCGTCGGAGCAGGGAACACAGGCGGTGCTGAGTGCGCTTGGACTGCACGACACCCCACTCGCCGACCTGCGCTATCGCGGCAATGGCTGGCCGGGTCGGTTCGCCGCCTCGGCACGCGACGGTCGCTCGGGCGAAATGAGCTATGCCGACAGCTGGGGCAGCCACCTCTCAATTCGCGTCCAATATCGATGCAAGATCTGTCCCGATTCGGTGGGCGGCGTGGCCGACCTTGCCGCCGCCGACGCCTGGTATGGCGGTCAGAGCGGCTATCCCTCGTTCGACGAGGCCGATGGCCGCAGCCTCATCATTGTCCGGACCGAGGCCGGCGCCGCGCTGTGGGCATCGGCGATCGCGAACGGCGTCTGCGAGGCCGCCCCGCTGCCGATCGCGGAAGTCGACGCGATGCAGCCGGGGCAAACGCGCCGCAAGAGACTGATCGGCGCACGCACCCTCGCCGCGCGAGTGCTGCTTCGCCCCCTCCCCCGGATGGACGGCCTGCGCGTCGGCGAGGCAAGCCGGAGAGCGGGCTGGGGCGAGTGGCTCCGCAACCTTGCGGGCAGCATGCGACGCATCCTTCAGCGCCGCCGTTAATCACGAGTTCTGCCTTTCCTTGACAATAGGAGGTGGACGGGACAGGCCCGCGCGCTGTATTTAAGCGTCTCACTGGGGGAAAGGTCGTCCTATGCACAAGGGTTTTGCGAGCGCTTTACTGCTGCTCGGGCTCGCTGCTTGCGGGAAGGAAGACGCCCCTACGGGCCAGGTCGTCGCGACCGTCGATGGCGAGGAAATTACGACGGCTGAGCTCAATGCCGAGCTCAACGGCGTCCAGGCCAAGGATCCCGCACAGCAGAAGCTGCTTCAACGCCAGGCGCTGCAAAGCATCGTCAATCGCATGCTGCTCGCCAAAGCGGTCGAAGATCAGAATCTCGACGATACTCCAGCGGCCGCGCTCGCGGAACGCCGCGCCGAACAGTTCGCCAAGATCGCGCTTCTCGAACAGTCGATCCGCGCCAAGGTGCCCAAGGTCTCAAAAGAGGAGGCCGAGGAGTTCGTGACGAACAATCCGCAGATGTTTGCAGACCGCCGCATTTTCCTGGTGGAGCAGATCACCGTCCCCTCGCCGCCCAAGGCGCTGATCGACGCGTTGCGACCGATCAATACGATGACCGAGGTGCAGGCCGAGCTCGCCAAATATAAGGTGCCCAACCGTATCGCCTTCGGCGTGATCGACGCGATCACGATGCGGCCCGAAGCGGTCAAGCAGATCGTCGCGCTGCCTGCCGACGCGGTGTTCATCCTTCCCGACAATAATGCGATCCGCATCAACAAGATTCGCGAATCGCAGGTTCAGCCGGTCACCGGCGCCGATGCCATCAACATCGCGACCGAGATGCTGCGCGCGCAACGCGCCGAGCGGCAAATTTCCGAAGAAGTGGCGCGCGTGCTGAAGGCCGGCGCGGCCTCGGTCACGTATAACGATCAGTTCAAGCCGCTGCCCGCCCCCGCGCAGCGCGCCCCTGCAAAGGCAGCCGATGAGTAATCACCGCGCGACCTGGCGCGCAGCTGGGGTCGACCCGATACCGTCCCTGGGTGCGAGACTGATGCGCAGCTTCGGCAAGCCCTTTGCAGCGTCGGCGGTGCTCGGTGCGGTCTTCGCGCCCAGCATCGCCAAAGCGCAATCGAACGAGGACGTGAACGACGTCAGCTTCGAAATGCAGGCGCGTTATGACAGCAATGTCGCGCGCTCGGGCGAAGCGCGCGCGAACCTGCGCGGTCTCGAACGGTCCGATTTTCGCGTCAGCCCCACGGTGACGGTCGATATCGCGCGCAGCTTCGGCCGCACCCGCGCGACGCTGGCCGGCTCAATCGCTTATGATTTCTTTGCGCGCAACGACGAGCTCAATCGCGAACGCATCGCGCTCGAAGGTGGCCTCTCAGCCGATGTCGGGCTTTGCACACCAAGTATTGGCGCCTCGTTGGCAAGGGCTCAATCAGATTTGGGCGATATCGCTTTCGTATCGGGCGCGCCGCTTGTCGCGGTCAAGAATACACAAACCGTCCAGCGCTACAGTGCGGAGCTCGCCTGCGGATCGGAATTCGGGCTGCGGCCTTTCGGCGGCATCGAATATGAGCGCGGCGACAATAGCAACGTCGTTCGGCAACGGGCCGACTTCGACGCAACCACCTATCGAACGGGTCTGCGTTATGTCAGCCCGACGCTGGGGCAGATTTCGCTGTTCGCATCGCGCCGGGACTCGGATTTGGGCGGCCTTCGCCCGCTGGGCGATACCGGCAAATCGCGATCGACCAGCTACGGCGTCGGCTTCAGCCGCAATCTCGGTACGCGGTTCGAAGCTTCGGCGCAGATTGCACATAGCGATGTCGATTATCGCGGGCCCGCCACCAATAGCGGTTTCAGTGGCCTGACCTGGGATTTTCAACTGACAGCGATTGCCGGCTCGCGACTTCGAGTGGTGGCGGCGGTGGGCCGAGAGATCAGCAATAATATATCCAGCGATGCTACGTTCGTCGTGCGAAGCCCGTACAGTTTACGCGCGATGTATGCCTTGAACGGGCGTTTGCAGGCCGACGCCGGCGTGGCCGTCATCCGCCAGCGCTACAGATATGCCATCGCCCCAGCGTTGATCTTCATCCAGCGCGATCGACGCGAGACCTATGACGCAGGCATCAGCTACAAATTCGCACGACGTCTGAGCCTGCGTGTGTCGGGCGGCCACGAACGGCGGCGCGCGAACGACGCGTTCTTCAATTTCAACAACACCTTCGCGATCGCGTCGGTTGGCTTCTCGCTTTAAGGGATCGGTGTTTTGATCTTCAGTCTGATGTCGCACGTTCGGCAGATCCTCGTCTTGCTGGCGCTTGCTTTGGCGGCGCCCGTCATGGCGCAACCACAGCCGCTAGCTGCCCCGGCAGCGCCCGAGATCGCGCCTGCTACACCGGTCGCGCCGCCGGCCCAAACAGCGGTCTCGCTGAATGACGGCTATGTATTGGGACCGGGCGACGTGCTCGAGATTTCAGTGTTGGGGCGCGCGGATTTCACATCGCGTGTTCAGGTTCAGGTCGATGGTACGATCCAGCTGCCTCTGATCAAGGACATCCCCGCCACCGGCCGCACCGTCCTGCAACTGCGATCCGATATTCGAATGCTGCTGGTCAGCGGCGGCTATTATACCGATCCTGCGGTATCGGTCGTCGTCGCAAGCTATGCTTCGCGATATGTGACTGTGCTGGGCGAAGTCGCCACTCCCGGGTTGCTTCCCATCGACCGTTCGTACCGCCTTTCAGAGGTCGTCGCGCGCGTCGGCGGCCTGCGAGCGACCGCGGCCGAGGAAGTCATATTGAGCCGCAACGATGGCACAACGGTCACGCTTAACCTGCGCGACATAGCCACAGGACCGGATGCGCAGGACCCTGTCGTGAACCCCGGTGACCGCATCTTCGTCGCGCCTGCCGCGCAATTCTATATTTACGGCGCGATCAATGGGCCGGGCAGTTACAAGCTCGAACGCGACATGACTTTCCGCATGGCGCTGGCGCGCGCGGGCGGACTGAGCCCCGTCGGCTCCGAAAAAAGGGTCAAAGTCATTCGCGACGGCAAGGAAATCGGGCGAATCGACCTTAACGCGAAGGTTCAGCCGGGCGATACCGTTGTGGTAGGCGAACGCTTCTTCTAAGGGCGGACGCGAGATGCGCGTTCCCTTCGCGCCAGCAACGGGCACCTGTCGATGAGCATTCACCAATTTTTCCGCATTCTTTGGGCGCGGCGCAGCATATTAGGGATTGTCTTCCTGGCAGCGCTGATCGGAGCGGTCGCGATTATCAAGTTGGTGCCGCCACGATATGAAGCGACGTCGCGCATCTTGCTTGATACCGTAAAGCCCGATCCAGTCACCGGGGAAGCGGTAGGTTCGCGCGACAAAGGCTTCGTCAAGACGCAGATCGAGCTGATTAAGGATGCGCGTGTCGCAGGTCGCGCGGTCGATGCGCTGGGCTGGACCGGATCGGCTCAACTTGCTGCCGAATACCAGGCGAGCGGCAGCGAAATGGAATTCCGCCGCTGGCTTTCGCAGCGCATCATGGATCGCACAGAGGCAGGGCTAAGCGAGGGCAGCAGCATCCTCGAAATCACCTATGCGGGCAATCAGCCCGAAGCGGCAGCGACCGTCGCGGACGCTTTGCGCGCGGCTTACGAGGATCAGACGATCGCCTTCAAGCAGCAGGCGGCGACGCGCAACGCGGCGTGGTTTGAGCGGCAAACCGCCGAACTTCGCAACAAACTCAAAGCGGCCGAACAGCGCAAAGCCGATTTCGAACGCAAGACCGGTGTCATCCTGCAGGATGAAGGCACCGATACCGAATCGGCGCGGCTAGCGGCACTGGCGGCAACTTCTCCCGGCGGCCAGACGACGATCCCTGGCCCGGCCGCCAGCCCTTCGCTGACCCAGCTTGGATCGATCGACGCTGCGATTGCGGGGGCCACGAAGACGCTTGGCCCCAACCACCCCGACTTGCAGGCTTTGCAGCGTCAGCGTGCAGTGGTGGCGCAAGCGGCGTCCCGCGAAGCGGCGGCGTCGAGGCCGACGACTTCGGGTCCGTCAATCGGCGCGCTCTATAGCTCGCAGCGCGAGCGCGTACTTTCGCAGCGCGGCGATCTGGCAGAGGGACGGCAGCTTCTGGGAGACGTAACACTCCTCCGCGCGCAGCTCGCCAAGGCGCAAGAGCGGACAGCCCAGCTCCAACAGGAATCGCAATCGGCTGAAACCAATTTGACGCGGCTGGGCAGTGCCGTGGCGCCTGATGCTGCCACATTCCCACGATTTTGGCCGGTCATCGGCGGATCGCTCGCGCTGGGGCTGGGGCTTGGCATCCTGCTTGCCCTGCTTACCGAGCTGCTCGACCGGCGGGTTCGCGGCACTGAAGATCTCGAGTGGGAGGGCGTTCCCATGCTCGGCAGCTTCGCTTTCGATCCCGTCGATCGCAGTCCTAAGGCGTTGACCTGGCGCAACCGCATCCCGCTGCTCTCGGATCGAAGAGCTTGACGTGACATGGCTGACATCGACGAACCCGGCCTAGCCGCAAACCTGACCGAGGCTGCGCGCGGCGGCACTCCACAGGATCGCGGCCCGCGTGAACGCTTCGCCTTCGCGCGCGAAGCCTTCACCGTGACCCGGCCCAACAGCCCGCAAAGCGAATCGATCGCGCAGTTGCGCAACTTTATCATCGGCCAGCACATGCGCGACGGACGCCGCGCGCTCGCCATCTGCGCGCCGCTGCCGGAAACCGGCTGCACTTTCACCAGTGTGAATATCGCCGCCGCTCTTGCACAGGCGGGGGTCAACACACTGCTGATCGATGCCAATTTACGCGACGCCGGAATAGAGCGGCTGGTGACGCCGGTCGGGCGCGAGCCTGCAGGTCTCGGTGATTATCTGCACAGCAACGGTACGGTTCCGCCCGAGGTAATGGGCGATGTGATCGCCAATCTCTCGATCCTGTTCGCAGGCCGCCGCGATGATGCACACGATTATCTGGCGACGAATGTGTTCAAGGATTTGCTTGATGAGTCGGTGCGGTCGTTCGACATGACGATCGTCGATTGCCCGCCGGCCGCGCATTATAGCGACGCACGCCGCATCGCCACGCTGCTTCGTCACGCGATGGTGATCGTCCGCAAGAATGTCAGCTACGCGCGCGACGTCAGGACGCTGATCCGCGAACTGCAGCACGACCGCGTCAATGTGGTCGGGACTTTTCTCAACGATTTCGCGTGAGCGCAATCGCCAGCGACAGGGCGCTTCCTGAGCGGCCCGCGCCGCCGGCGCGTGCGATCATCGATGTTTGGCCGCTGGCTGCGGGTCTGGCGCTCCTCTGCGCGGCGACCTTCGTCAATCTCGCGCGTGAAAGCTGGGCAATTGAAGCCGGCGCGCACGGCCCCATCGTGCTGGCGACGGGAGCGTGGCTGATCTGGCACATCCGCGGCGAGCTCCTCGCCGACGCGCGGCCGGTCGGGCTAGGCTGGGTGCTCGCCGGGGTGGCGGCCGCGGTGCCTGTCTACGTGCTTGGTCGCGCGCTCGATCTGCTGGTCCTCGAAGCGAGCGCGCTTTATCTGCTCTTCCTCACCGCAGCGCTGCGTGTGATCGGTTTCCATGGCATCTCACGCAACCTGTTTCCATTTCTCTATCTCGGCCTCCTGATCCCGCCGCCAGGCTGGGTGCTCGATGCGATCACCTCTCCGCTTCGGACCGAGATTTCGACCTGGGCGACCGGCCTGCTCGCAGCGCTCGACTATCCGGTTGCGCGTGACGGCGTCGTCATTTCGATCGCGCAATATACGCTGATGGTCGAAGACGCTTGTTCGGGTATGAATTCGCTGATCGGCCTTTCCGCAATCAGCCTGTTCTACATCTATATGCTCCATCGCGCCGAATGGCGGCATGCATTGATTTTAATTGCGCTCGTGCTGCCGATTGCGATCTTTGCCAACTTCATCAGGGTGGTGACGCTCATTCTCGTCACCTATTATTTCGGCAATGCGGTCGGCCAGGGCGTGTTTCACGACATGGCAGGCATTTTCTTGTTCGCAATTGCGCTGTCGATGGTCGTCGCGGCGGATTGGGCGGTACGCAAGCTGCTCGGCAACGGCCGCACGGCAACGCGATGATCGATCGGCGCGACATGCTGTTCGGCGCGGGATGCGTGATCGCGCTGGCGGGGACCGAATACATGCGTCCGCGCAACGCACTCGATCTGGTGGGCAAGGCCAAGATCGCCGAGATCATCCCCCGCCGGGTCGGCGACTGGGTGCTCGATCCAGGCAGCGAACCGATCCTTCCACCCAGCGAAGGCAGTCTGAGCGATCGCCTTTACGACGAAATTGTGTCGCGCGCCTATATCGAACAGTCCGATTCCGCGCTGCCGCCTGTGATGCTGCTCTGCACTCATGGCACCGTCCAAAGCGATGCGCTGCAGCTGCACCGCCCGGAGACCTGCTACCCCGCACTGGGCTTCACCATCGCCGAGCGGGCGCTGATTTCGGTCGAGGCCATGCCCGGGGTTCGCGTGCCTGCGGTGCGGTTGACCGCGCGCGCGGGCCAGCGGGTCGAAGATATAATCTACTGGACGCGAATCGGATATGATTTCCCCCAGACTGCAGTCGAACAACGCAAGAAGCGGTTGACGGCGGCGCTGCGCGGCGAAGTCGGCGACGGCGTTCTCATGCGCATGTCGGCAATTCGCACTGGCGCCGATCGAGAGGATGCGCACATCCTCGCTTTCGCCCGCGCAATGTCGACCGCTATCCCGGCCGCGAACCGGCGAGCGTTGTTCGGGAAGCTGGCCGGCTGATCTCACCAGCCGGCCCGGCCCCGCGTCTCACTCGGGGCTGGCGTAAACCGGGGTCATCTCTTCATAGCCGTACGGTGCGCTGCCGCCCTCGGGCCCGGTGACGATGTTGCCATAGCCATCGGTATAACCGGTCTGGCCATAATCGATGCGAGCCTGAACGCCGCCCCCGCCCATGGTCGTGCCTTCATAGATGCTGTCGACGGTCCGGCCCTGGATACGATCGTCGGTCGCCTGGCGAGAGGCATAGGCGTTGTTCATCGCGGCATAGCTTTCCTGCCGCGCTGCGTGCGCCGCCTGCCCACGGGCGCCCTGAGCGCGGAGGTTGGCCATGCTCGCCGCCGCATTTGCGTTCATCTGATTGCGCCATGCGTTCATCTGCGCCATCGCCTGTTCGCCCTGGCGCATCACGGCAGCGCTTTCCGAATAAGCGGTGAAGATCTTCTGCGCGAGAGTGTTGTACGACCCGCACGCCTGGCGGTTGCCGGCCTGGCATGCCTGCCCGGCCTGGGCCAGCTGCGCCCTGATCCCGGGGATCGTCGGCAGCGCCTGGCAGGCGAGATGGTTGCCCATCTGGCACTGTTCCTGCCTGATCTGCGTCAGGCCGGCCAGCGCCTGATGCGCCCCGTCCTGCCCGCCATAGCCCTGCCCCGCATTGCCCTGCTCCCCGGCATAACCCTGCCCAGCGTAACCCTGC
>CBDUBW010000087.1:0-10104 GCA_965365485.1 uncultured Aquisediminimonas sp. | reverse complement strand
TTGCTAGCCAGCAGGACGCAATGGTCGGCATATGGCTGGCTAGTAGCTATCGTCGGCAACTTGGCGTGGATCGCGTTCGGATGGATCGGAAACGCCCAGAGCGTCCTTTTTCAAAGTCTCTCATTCGCACTCATCAACGCCATTGGAGCCTACCGGTGGCTTTCGACCGCAAGCTCCTCTTACGACAGAAGAAGTTCAGCAGAGCAGGTCGTCGAATTACAGAAATAATAGAAATCTGACGCGAGAGATACATAATGCACGACACCGGTTTCGAGAGCCATGAAGAAGTCTTGGAAATTGATAGAGAAGACCTTGGTATTTATGGGGTGATTGCCGTGCATTCGACCGCCTTGGGTCCGGCAGCGGGGGGCTGTCGTATTTGGAATTACAAGGATCGGCGCGAACTTCTCGAGGATGCGTTGCGCCTCTCTAAGGGGATGACATATAAGAACGCGATGGCTGGCCTACCGCTGGGAGGAGGCAAGGCAGTCTTGCACCTTCAATCGGGCGTGGATCGGCGCCTTGCACTGCACGCTTTCGCGAGCGCGGTCGACGCCCTCAAGGGCCGTTATATCACAGCCGAGGACGTTGGCTCCAGTGTTGCAGATATGGGTACCATCTCTGAAGGTACGCGCTACGTTGCTGGTCTGCCGTCGAAGACAAGCGGAAGAGCCGGCGGGGATCCCTCCCCGTGGACTGCGCTTGGCGTCTTTCTTTCGATCCAAGCGTGCGTACGGCGGCGCCTTGGTACTGATTTGAACCAGGTTAAAGTCGCAGTCCAAGGTTTGGGAAACGTCGGAGCAACCCTTTGCCAGTTACTCTCCGATGCCGGTGCGCGGCTCATCGTGGCCGACATCGACGAACAGAAGCTAGAGCGAGCTAGTCAGGCCTTCGGGTTGGAAGTTTGCCCGATCGACAAGATCCACGCTGCGGACGTTGAGGTGTTTGCACCCTGCGCCTTGGGTTCTGCATTGAGCGTAGAAACCCTACCAACCTTGAAGGCAAAAATCGTGTGTGGTGCTGCCAATAACCAGCTCTCCTCAGACGAGATTGAGGGCCAAATGATCCGAAAGGACATCCTTTACGCGCCCGACTATATTGTGAATGCCGGCGGGATCATCAATGTCGCCTCGGAATGGCTCGGCTATTCAGTCGCTGAGGTTGAAGGTCGCGTTCGCGAAATCCCACTCAGGCTGTCTGAGATTCTGGATCGAGCGGAACGACAAAATATTTCGCCGTCGGCTGCCGCAGAGAAAACGGTCACTGACATGCTGCGTGCGAGCGGTAAGGAAGTTGGCATCAACTGTTAGCATTGCATCAACTCGGTTAAATTGGCCGCCGTCTCATGGCAAAAACGCCCGGGAAGTGTGGAGGTTGGCATGGACCGATACGAACTTCTGGAGCGATTTCATTCGTCTAAATCTGAGCATCGCTCGCTCTCGTCGTCGGAATGGCAGGTGACTGTTCTCGGCCACGTTGTTGGCCCACCTGCCGATCCCCTGCTTGGGCGTGTTGCCGAGCTCGGTCATCGCAGCTTTGTATGAGCGCAAGCATCGGTGGTGATAGCCTCAGGGCTGCTATGGCGCCTGAGCGTCTTCTTCATGAAGGCAAGCGCTGCCGCCTTGTCGCGGGTCTTGGTGACAAAACTTTCGAGCACCTCGCCCTCGTGATCGACCGCGCGGCAGAGGTAATGCATCTCTCCGTTGATCTTTACATAGACCTCGTCGAGGTGCCAACGCCAATGGCGAAACCCTCGCATCGCCTGGACGCGCTGCCGCCGGATGTCGCCTGCGAACATCGGACCAAACCGGTTCCACCACAGCCGCACGGTCTCATGGCAGAGATCAATGCCGCGCTCGAAGAGTAGGTCCTCAACGTTCCGCAGCGAGAGTGGGAACCGGACATACAGCAGCACCGCGAGCCGGATCACCTCGGGTTACGAGCTAAAATAACGAAACGGGCTTTGCGGCTTGCGGATTCTGGGCATCCAGGCCCCCTACCCTGCCCTCCTTACCGAGCGGTGCATTTGCTTTGACAGAGCAGAGAGCGGAGATTGTTTTTCCGCGCCGTGCGCTTGAACCAAAGCAGTTCATGTCGGCTAGCGCGCCTTTGCGAATGACGGATTTCGATCCGAAGCTGCTGATTATAGCAGCCCGCGCGCCCGGCAAAGATGAGCGCAAGCCGGCCGCCGGGCCTTATATGAATTTAGTGGCGTCTGGACTGGCTGCTTAACAGGCAAAATTGCGCCACGTTGACTTGCCCTTGCTGCTCGAGGGCGAGGCGGTTGTCGCCAACATTGCTGACCTTTACGCCGCTACTCAGCGGCGCGAAAGCGGCCGTTCGTTCAAGGACGAATTGGACGATCGCATCGAGCGGCTCGGTCGTCGCGGCGATCAGGCCGTCGCGGCCGTTTCCGTCATCGACCTCAATCACGAGGATGCGCATCAGCGTCCAGCCTTAGTAGTGATAGTTCAAGGCTAGGCGCTCACCGGCCTTCGGGTCCAGATAAATGTCGGTGGTGGCGGCTGCGGTCGCAAGCTCGACCCTGTAACGCGGCTCCCCAGCTTCCACTTCTCGAGCGTCACATCGGTCTCTTCGCGGCGATGGGATGGGGCGAACAAGGTCCTTGTCTGCGAAAACCTCGGCATTAAGGGTGATCGCCATGCACATTGGCCCGGTGGGGGAATGGCGGGCGGGGATTTCAATGCAGCTAATCAAGTTTGTGTCAGCCCTGCTCTTGCTGGCCGCAGCGCCGGCGGTGAGCGTCCAAGCGCAATCGGCGACGATTGAGAAGCCCAACATCGACAAGCGATGGGGCATGCTCGCTGACATGGCCGGTCGGTCTTTCGACTATAAAGCGTATCTCTGGAACTTTCACTGGATCAAGCCGGGCGAAGTTCTGAAGGTGTCGTTGTGGTGGGCGGGCGGCGAATTCGATTCGAGCGCAAACGTTCTTACTTTTGACCCTGATTCAGGTCTTTTGAAGGGGACGTACGGCAATAATAATAGACCTAACGGGAGCTTCAAAATCGCCGAGGACGGGAGTGTCGTTCTCATCGGCAAGAAGCCGCAGACGATCGTCGCGCGAGATCTAGATGGGTCTTATCGATGGTATGGCAATCGTCTGAAGCCGCTGGAGTCTGGCGACCCCCTGGCCAAGGAGTGGCAGACCCGCCTCATGGCCGCGCTGTCAAGCGAGGGAAAAATGCTCTCGCCGGCCGCCAGGAGCGCCTTAGCGCAGCGTTTGGCGGCAACCTCCCAGCAGCCTCGCAACGATGGGGCAGCGGTCGCACCGCGGCCGCAGGTCGCGCAGGTTACGCAGGGCTCGAACGCGCAGCAACCGCTGCTAGTGGCCCCTCCGGTTGCCCAGCAATTTGTCGGGGAAGAGCCACGGATCGCATTGGTAATTGGCAACAGCAACTACGGTGCCGCGCTCGGAACCTTGGCAAATCCGGCCAACGATGCTGCGACCATGACAGCAACCTTGGGGTCCGTCGGCTTTAACGTCGAAACGGTGATCGACGCGGACCAGAAAACCATCAAGCGCGCCATTGCTCGTTTCGGTGAGCGCCTGAGAGCGGCCGGTCGAAACGCGACCGGGCTGTTTTTCTATGCGGGACACGGCATCCAAACGCGTGGAACCAACTACCTAATCCCGGTTGGCGCAGCCATTCAGGCCGAAGCCGATGTCGACCTGGAGTCCGTGGCCGCCGACGCCGTCCTTTTGCAGATGGAAGAGGCAGGTTCCGCCACAAACATTGTGATACTGGATGCGTGCCGGAACATGCCGCTGACACGCAGCTTCCGCAGCGGAGCGCGAGGCCTGGCACGGATGGAAGCGCCAAACGGCAGCTTCGTCGCCTATTCAACCGCGCCAGGGTCGGTGGCGGCAGATGGTGATGGTGCAAACAGCCCCTTCGTGCTCGCATTGTCTCGCGAAATCGGCCGAAGAGGCAAGCCGATCGAGGTCATCTTTCGCGATGTGCGGCGCGCGGTCCTTGAAACGACCGGTGGCAAGCAGACCCCGTGGGATTCCTCCTCGCTGATCTCGCCATTCTACTTTGCGGGCGAATAGCGATGTAAAATGGTGATGCAGCGGGGCCAGACTCGCAGTCTTGTCTATTTGCGATCGGTTCATGCATTACGCCATTGATACTCGGTCGACGGCAACCGCCAACATTCATGACATTGCGTCGTGAAATATCCCGCTAGGTAGCTGACCTTCGTCCAAGCGATGCGGACCCTTCGGGCGCGGCGGGAGAGAAATGCGCGTATGCTGATGCCCTGAGACTAAAGGTCCGCATCCTGCACCGCCAGCTCGGGGGCGACTGATCTCACGCTACCTCAATCATCCCCGGCTGCTCCTGACCGACATCGCCGACGTGCTCTGCTACGCCTCGCTCAGCGCATTCACCACTGGCATATCCAGAAGTTCGGTATGATCTTTTTCGAGGCACGTAAGCGTGCGCGGCTAAGCACGGTGACGCCCAGTTGAAAAATGCCCGGCGCGCTGCATGCGCCGGGCCGAAGTTTTCAGCGGGAGAGAGCCCTGGCTGAGATGGATCAGAACTTGAACCCTGCGGCAATACCGTAGCGGCGCGGTTCAAGGGTAAAAATGTTGGTCGCCAGACCCTGGGACTGATCGTTGACCGCCAGCCCGGTGATCGAACTGCTGTCGCCGAGATTCTGAATGAACCCGCGTACGAACCAGCGGTCGTCCGCCGCGTTGAGTTGCAATTGCGCGTTAATTTGGGTGTAGCCGCGGATCCGGTTGACCGCACCATTGAAAATGTTGCCGAAACTGTCGCCGACGTAAATGAGATCGGCGCGAGGGATCAGGGTCATACCGTTGGCGAACTCGGCTTCGTATTGGACCCCCGCGTTCCACTTGTAGTTGGGAGCCTGCGGCAGCTCCTTGCCCCTGATGCTTTGGGCGATCCCGACGTTGACCACCGAGAACGCCAACGGGCCCGTTGGCGTGGCGAACAGTGCGCGTAGCCCCGCACTGGGGTTGGCTATCGTCGCCGCGAGATTGCCGCACAGGCTGTATGCGCCGGTCGCGGTCACACCGCTGCCCGCCGGAAACGCCACCGGGCCGCCCAGACCGATCGCGCCGTTAAACGCGCCGACAAGCTGGCGCGCTCCAGCACCGTTGCCCGCCACGTTAGGCACGACTACGCAGTTGAACGCGGCCTGAAGGTCCTTGAGTACCACGACATCGTCACGCCCGGCGGCGGGATCACGGGGGTTCTGGACGAATAGATCCTCGCTCACGCGGGTGTGGAGATAGCTCGCCCCCATGTTAACCGTCAGCCCCGCAGTCGGACGCACGACGGCTTCAAGTTCGACCCCGTAGATGTTGGCATCGACGTTGTCATTGATCGAAGTGCGGTTGACGATCCGCGACAGCTGGAGGCCCTTGTACTGATAATAGAACGCCGAAGCGTTGAGCATCAGCGCACGACCGAATTGGTTCTTACTGCCAATTTCGAAGGCGTTAACGAACTCGGGCTTGAACGTCGTGGTCGCGCTCAGGCCTTGCGCCAGAGGCGGGTTGATCCCGCCCGATTTGTAGCCGCGGGAGTAGGAGGCGTAGACCAAGCTGTCATCGGCGATTTTGTAATCGACGACAAACCGCCCGGTCGTTGCGTGAAAACTGGCGCTGCTGATCTGAAACGCTTCGCATCCCGGCTGCGAACCATAAGCACCTGCCACGGCCGCTCCGGGTGTCGGGCAAGCGGTCGAGGGATCGGCATCGAACCCGGCGGCGAACGGCGAGCTATACGCGTCCGCCGTGCCGTAGGGGATCAGGAAGTTGAGCAGTTGGTTGCGTGCGGTAAGCGACTTCTGGTCATGGTTGTAGCGGATGCCGCCTGTGATCTTGAGCCGGTCGTTCAGCTCCCAATAGACTTCGCCGAACAGGCCATAGGACTTAAGCCGGAAATCGGGCGTGGCGCTGGCGAAGAATGGTGGTCCCTGATAGCTGGGCGGCGTCGTCGCGCCCTGAAGCGTGCGTCCCAGCGAGGTCAAAGCACCGAGCACCGCACTCGCGTAATCGATCCCAAACGCCGCGACGTTGTAGGCGTTGTCGCTAATCTTGTTATCGACGTAAATACCCCCGACGAGGAAGTTGATCGATCCGTCAAAATCGCTCGCAAGGATCGCTTCGCCCGACCAAGTGCGCGTGCGCTGGATCGAACGGTCGTTGTTGATCGGCGTGTTGCCGCAGACCGTGCTTCCACCGAAGACGCCCGTGTTGGCTTCGTTGGGCAACGAGGTACACAAAACCCCCGTCGGACCGTTGGGGATCAGAGCTGCGGCAGCCGGAGCGAAGAACGCCGCCGAACCGGGAATACCGGGGATGCCATTGGCGGCGTAATTTGCGAGCGTCGCCAGCCCGGTCGCGTAGATTGCGCGGTTGGGCGCGGCGAGCGTCGAATCGAGCCCAGCGTCGACTCGAGTTTTGGAATAGCCGCCGGTCAGATCGAGCGAGACCGGCCCTAAGTCGTGCTTGATGTGCGCCTGATATTGCTCCTCGCTGGCGCGGTAATATGGCGTAAAGGGCGAATTAATGACACGCGCGTCGGCCGGATTGGTCTGGCCTGCGAAGACGTCGGGGCCGGTCAGGTTGACGAGACCCAGCGGTGCGAATGCTGGTCCTAATGCAGCCCCGCCCGCCGCGCGCAAGGTTTGCACCGATGGCAGCGTGCTGATTAGCGCCGCATTGCCGTTGACGTAATCGTTGGTCCGAATGTCGGGCAGGCAGCCGAGCACCCCGGTCGGATCGCGATGACACAATTGCTTCTGAATGCGCAGTCGTTGGTCGTCCTCGTCAAAATACGCACCATAAAGGTCGATAGTCGTGTCGGCGTCGATCTCCCACCGGAGCGAGCCGCGCACCGCGTATTGGTCGCGGTCGTCAACCCGGCTGCCGTCGAACAGGTTCTTGGTGTAACCATCGCGCTTCTGATAATAGCCCGCTACCCGAGCCGCGATCGTTTCGCCGATTGGCAGGTTGACCATGCCTTTAAGCTTTATCGAATCGAAGTTGCCGTATTCGGCCTCGCCCGCCGCCGCAAAGCGCGCGAGGCTGGGCTTGGCCGTCACCAGATTGACCACGCCCGAGGTCGCGTTGCGCCCGAACAGGGTGCCCTGCGGCCCGCGCAGCACCTCGATCCGCTCGAGATCGAAAAATTCGGTTTCGAATAGCCTGGTCGAAGGAATCGGGGCACCGTTAAGATGGACGCCGGTCGCCTGGTCGCAGCTAACACCGACGCACAGATCGCCAATTCCGCGGATGGTAAAGCTCGACGAGGTGAAGCTGGTCTTGGTGAAGGTGACGTTAGGCAGTGTCAGCTGGAGATCGCTCGAGTTGTCGATCTGCTGCTCTTCAAGCGCCACGGCGTTAAACGCAGAGACCGCGATTGGCACTTCCTGGAGCGACTCCGACTGGCGCTGTGCGGTGACGATAATCGTTTCGGCTTCATCACTTTCCGCCGCTGGCGCGTCCTGCGCATAGGCAGGCGCTGCCAGCGAAAGCGCGATCAACGACACGCCGACAAGTCTGGCTTTGTTCATTGTAGTCCCTCTCCAAGTGCCTAACCTGGCGCTCTCACTCGTTGTACATCGATCAACAGGCCTACCCTTGCCCAGAGCGCGGATTGACGTCGTTCATTTGTTATTTGGCGAGACCGAGGGTGGCGTCCGCCGCCGGAGGTGATCCTTGCCTCGGCTCGGGCTATGGGTGCCGCAAGCGCTATCGAGGGGCGTCTCGGACTGCCAATCCCGCCCGCCCAGTATGATTTTGAAGCGCATTGTGTTTCCCTCCCCCGGGTCACGTCTGCCTGAACGCAGCGCAACTCTATCGGGGGAGACCTAACCCACAGCCAATTTCAATACTTGACATTGCGCGCCAAACTTCGGGCGACGCTCACATTCAGCCCCTATGCGGACAAGTGTTGCCGGATTGCCCGCGGTGATCGCCCGTGCCAGCGAACGACCGCGCGCGACAGCGCGCTCGTTTCTGAAAATTGCAGAATTTCGGATATTTCCGTTACTGAAAGTCGCGAGTCGCGGAGATAGGAGAGCGCGAGATCGGCGCGCACCGCGTCGATGATTTCTTCGATACCCGTATCGTCTCGAGCAAGCCGCCGCTGCAATGTTCTTCGCGACATGCGCATCATCGAGGCGGCGCGGGCCAAATCGATAGCAGCGTAAGGCAGGAAGGCACGAACGATGCTTTCGACATCGCCAGCAACGGTACCCGAAATCTGACGACGGACGGCATCGTAGCGGGTCGCGAGCGCGCTATGGGTTTCGGCATTTCCCTCGCAAGTCGGCTTACCGAGCAACTCACGTTCGACAAAGACTGTGTTGCGGTCCGCGTTGAAATTCACCCGCGTTCCGAGCAAGCGGCGGTGGCACGACTGGTCGGCGGGCGCAGCATGCCTCAAGGTGATGTATTGCGGGTCCCAACCGGGGAGGTGACGACGGATCTCTTTTACAAGAACGCCGAAGCCGAGTTCGGCAATTTCGCGATGCGCAATCCCGGTGCCCGCCGCAAGGCCATAGTCGAGTTCAATTCCATCGGGCGTCTCGACAAGCGCTACGAGCGCGCCTTGCGTGTGTATAGGAAAATAGGTCGCGAGATCACGCAACAGTCGGCCGATGGTCTGCGCACTATGGAACAGGCTGGCTAGCGGCCCGAACAGCGAAAAAGTCTGAAACTGCGCAAGCCTGAGGCCGAAGCATTCGCAATCGAGGACGGCCGCCGAAGTCGTCAGGAAGCGTGCAAAAGCATCGACCCTGATCGGCGTCGAGAGTTCGTTGAGCGCATCGAGTGGAACCCCCGCATCTGCAAACAAGCGGGTCCAGTCGCCGCCAAGCTCGGCAACCAGTTCGGGCGCTCCCTCGAGAGCGCCGCTTCTGACCCATTTCGCCACCAACCTCTCCCAAGTTCGACTGCAATGATTTTGGCGCGCTAAGTCAAGTGGCGCTTTCGATTTGATTTAGGGCCGACGGGAGAACAGCCGTGGCCGTTGCGGGCTAACATGGCGCACGTCCAAGTTCGGCAGTGGAGAGGACCAATGAATTTCGAGAGCATCGGGACCGGGCTAATCGAGGCCGAAAAACTACCTTGGGTTCCGTTCGCGCCCTATGACGAAAACGTGCTTATCAAGCTGCTCAAGGCGGATCCTGTGCGCGGCGAGACGATCACGCTGCTGCGGGCGCCTCTGGGCACGACAATGGCAAAGCACCTGCATACCGGGACGGTGATTGTCTACACGGTCAAAGGCGCATGGCGCTATATCGAACATGATTGGATCGCGAAGCCCGGCAGCGTCGTATTTGAAACGGCTTCGACCAGCCACACGCCGCAAATGGTCGAAGGGTTCGGGGAAGAAACGATAACGCTGAATATCACCGTTGGCGACCTGATCTACGTCGATGAAGCGGGCACGATTCTTGCCATGGAGAACTGGCGGACGATGACGCAGCGCTATCTTGACTATTGCGAAGCCCAAAACATCGAACCGAAAGACGTTACGAGCTTCGCGGCCTAACAGCGGCGAAAACGCGCGTTTTCTAAGGACCAGAACGATGGCAACTTCTTATGCACCGGCGGAGTCGGACCTGGAAACGCTCGACGTGTCCGAGGCGGAATTGTACGAGTTCGATAAGTGGCACGAGCCGTTTCGCAGGCTCCGCCACGAAGCGCCGCTGCATTACTGCAAGGATTCCAAGTTCGGGCCTTACTGGTCCGTATCGACCTATAAGCCGATCGTTCACATCGAAGCCCTTCCCAAGATATTCTCGTCGTCGTTCGAATATGGCGGCATCAGCATAGGTCTCTTTGTCGATCGGCTATTGGAAGGCGAGTTTCGCCAGCCTCAGTTCATTGCGATGGATCCGCCGCGGCACGCGGGGCAGCGCCGGACGATTGCCCCCGCGTTCGGCCCCAGCGAGATCGCGCGGATGCGCGATGAAGTGCGGGGCCGCACCGCGGCGCTCCTTGAAGCGCTCCCGATAGGTCAGGCATTCGATTGGGTGGAAACCGTATCGATCGAACTCACGACGGGGATGCTTGCCAAGTTGTTCGACTTC
>CBDUBW010000086.1:0-10281 GCA_965365485.1 uncultured Aquisediminimonas sp. | reverse complement strand
CCGGTCGTCGAGCTTTGAGGGAGAGATTGTATGACTTACATCGAAGGGTTCATCGCCGCCGTGCCGACCGCAAATAAGGAGGCCTATCGCAAGCATGCCGAAAGCGCGGTGCCGCTGTTCGGAAAGATGGGCGCGACCCGGCTGGTCGAATGCTGGGGCGATGACGTCAAGCACGGCAAGGTCACCGACTTCTACCGCGCGGTGCAGGCCAAGGATGATGAAACGATCGTCTTCTCGTGGATCGAATATCCCGACAAGGCGACGCGCGATGCCGCCAATGAGAAAATGCAGAATGACCCGGCCGCGATGGAGGGCATGGAAGACATGCCGTTCGACGGCAAACGCATGGTCTTTTCAGGCTTCGCGCCGATCATGACCGCAGGGTCGGACGAAGGCATGGGCTATGTCGACGGCTTCGTCATCCCGGTCGAAGAGGCGAAACGGGATGAGTATAAAAAGGTCGCCGAATGGTCGGCGCCGATCTTCATGGATCACGGCACCCAGGGCATCGTCGAGACCTGGGGGGATGACCTGATGAAAGGCGAAATTACCGATTTCTACCGAGCGGTAGACGCCAAGGACGGCGAGGGCGTCGTCTTTTCGTGGATGGCTTATCCATCACGCGAAGCGCGTGACAAATGCAATGAAGCGTCGATGGCCGATGATCGCTTCAAGGAAGGATCCCCGGACATGCCGTTCGACGGAAAGCGGCTGATCATGGGCGGCTTCGTGCCCATCGTCGACGCGCGGCCGTAGCGGCTGACGTCGGGCCGTTATCGGCTGCAGCCAAGCATTTTTCCAAGGAGATGAAGCGTGCCAAATCAACATGGCGATTTCATATGGTATGAACTGTTGACGTCCGACGCCGACGCGGCCGGCGCGTTCTACGGCAAGGTCGTCGGCTGGTCGGTCGGCGATTCCGGCCAGGCGGGGATGGACTATCGCATTCTTTCGATGCCCGACGGCGCGGTGGGCGGGCTGATGCAGCTCACCGATGAGATGAAAAGCGGCGGCGCTCGGCCATGCTGGCTCGGATACATCAACGTCGACGATGTCGATGCGAGCGTCGCGTCAATTACCGCAGCGGGCGGCCAGGAACAAATGCCGCCGACAACGATGGACGGGGTCGGGCGGATCGCGATGGTCGCCGATCCGCAGGGTGTCCCCTTTTACATCATGAAGCCGTCGCCGCCGCCCGGTGCCCCCGAGGACGCCGAGAGCACCGCCTTCGCCGCGACCGAGCCGCTGCAGGGTCATTGCGCATGGAACGAGCTTTCAACCACTGATCCTGAGGCTGCCAAGGCGTTCTACGCCAGCCAGTTCGGCTGGGTGCAGGAGGGCGACATGGATATGGGGCCGCTCGGCAAATACGAGTTTCTCCACGCCAGCGGGAAGCGCTTCACGCTGGGCGCGGTGATGCCCAAGATGCCCGAAATGCCAGTGCCCTTCTGGACCTATTATTTTCGCGTGCCCGACATCGACAAGGCGGTTGAGACGATCAAGGCGAATGGCGGCAGCATCCTCGTCGAACCGATGGAGATTCCCGGTGGCGACTATTCGATGAATGCGATGGATCCCCAGGGTGCCCCGTTTGCACTGGTCGGGCCGCGGGTTTGACGTGAACATCGTGCAGGCCGAACGCGTGCATATCGCTGCTTGGGCGGAGATGCGCGCGGCGCTGTGGCCGTGGGACGATGCCGACGATCATGCCGAGCAGATCGAGGCCTTGTTCGAGCAAGGCAGCGCTGACCTCTCGGCCTTCATCGCGTTCGACGAGGACGGCGGAGCGATCGGTTTTGCCGAAGGGAGCTTGCGGCGCGATTATGTAGAGGGCTGCGAGACATCGCCGGTGGCCTATCTCGAAGGCGTCTATGTCAAGCCCGAAGCGCGAAAGATCGGCGTGGCGCGAGCTCTTGCCGATGCGGTTGGCGATTGGGGTCGCGCCACGGGCTGTACCGAATATGCTTCGGACGCGTTGCTGGACAATGTCGACAGCCACCGGTTTCACGCCGCGATCGGCTTTGCCGAGACCGAACGCGTGGTCTATTTCAGAAAGGAGTTGTGATTATGAGCGCCAAGAACATGATCTGCCTGTGGTACGATCACGGCGAGGCCCGCAAGGCGGCCGACTTTTATGCCAGCGTTTTTCCCGACAGCGAAATCACCGGCAGCTATGACGCGCCGACCGATTTTCCGGATGGCAGCGCAGGCGCAGAGATCGTTGTCGAGTTCACTGTCTTCGGCGTGCCTTGCATGGGCCTGAACGGCGGGCCGCAGTTTCCGCACACCGAAGCCTTCTCGTTTCAGATCGAGACCGACGATCAGGACGAAACCGACCGCTACTGGAACGCGATCGTCGGCAATGGCGGCTCCGAAAGCCAATGCGGCTGGTGCAAGGACAGATGGGGCGTCAATTGGCAAGTCACGCCGCGCGTTCTCAACGAGGCCATGCGAAAGGGCGGTGAACCGGCCAAGCGGGCTTTCAGCGCGATGATGGAGATGAAGAAGATCGACGTCGCCAAGATCGAGGCTGCGGTGCGCGGAGAAAAAGCCGATGCGTAGGATCATCGGCGCGGCGTTCGTATCGCTCGACGGCGTCATCCAGGCCCCGGGCGGGCCGAGCGAGGATCCGACCGGCGGTTTCGCGCACGGCGGCTGGTTGCCGCAATTCTTCGATGCGGATGTCGGCGAGGCGATCGGTCGTGTCTTCGATCGCGATTACGACCTGCTCCTCGGGCGGCGAACGTATGAGATTTTCGCCGCCTACTGGCCGTATGTCGGCAGCGGCGACACCACCGGCATGGGAGAGACGTTCGAGCGCACCGGCGCGGAAGATGGCGAGGCCGAAGCGGTCGAGATGGGAGAGGCGTTCACACGCGCCAACAAATATGTGCTGACGCGTGGGCATCCCGATCTCGGCTGGTCGAACAGCCACCGCCTCGGCAGTCTCGACGATTTGCGCGCGGTCAAGGCGAGCGATGGACGCGATATGGTGATTCAGGGGAGCAGCACGCTTTACGGCCCGCTGATCGCCGAAGGACTGATCGACGAGCTGACGGTGATGACCTTTCCGGTCGTGCTCGGGAGCGGCAAGCGGCTGTTCGGTGACGGCGTGCCGGCCAAGGCCTTGCGCCTGACCGATCATAAGATCACTGGTTCGGGCGCTGTGATCGCAACCTATGTGCCCGCGGGCGACGTCGAGCAGGGCTGGGCAGGCGCGCAGGTCAAGAGCGCGCGCGAAGAAGACCGCCAGCGGCGAATGAAGGAAGGCAATTGGTGAGAAAGCTCGACTTCGAAGTCTTCATCCACGTCTCGCGCGCGCCCGAAGAGGTCTATGAAGCGGTCGCCGATCCGGCACAGCTTTCCGCCTATTTTACGACGGGCGGGGCGCAAGGGCGGATCGAGACAGGCCAGACGGTGAGCTGGGAGTTTGCCGACTTCCCGGGACGATTTCCGGTCGAAGTGGGAACGGCCACGCCGCCGAAACGCCTGACTTTCTTCTGGGACGCCGAGGAAGACGGCAAGCCCGCAGGCTATCGCACCGAGATCGTTTTCACCTTCGACGGCGTCGATGATGGCACCCGCACCAAGGTGACCGTCCATGAAAGCGGCTGGCCGGAAAGCGAAGCTGGCCGCAAGGCGTCGTACGGCAATTGCATGGGCTGGTCGCAAATGCTCTGCGCGCTGAAGGCTTGGGTCGAACACGGCATCAACCTGCGCGAAGGGGCGTATAAGTGACCTTGCAGCTCTTCGGTCATCCCTTCTCATCCTACACCTGGAAAGCGACGATCGCGCTCGATGAAAAGGGGGTCGATTACGACTTCCGGATGATCGGCCCCGGCGAGGAAGCCAACGCGGCCGAACTCGCTGAGCGATCGCCGATGGGCAAGTTCCCGCTTCTGACCGACGGTGATCGCGCGATCTTTGAGGCGAGCGCGATCATCGAGTATCTCGACGTCTGCCATCCGGAGCCGCGGCTTATTCCCGATGACGTCTTCGGCGTCGAGGTGCGGATGCGCGACCGGCTGTTCGACAACTATGTGATGGGCGCGATGCAGCGTATCGTCGATCACCGGCTCGACATTTCGGACGCGGGCGAGGCGGACAAGGGGCGCGCGGTGCTCGACAAAAGCTATGCCTGGCTCGAAACCAATTTGGGGCTGGGCTGGGCGGTGGGCGAGAGCTTCACGCTCGCCGATTGCGCCGCGGCGCCGGCATTATTCTATGCCGATTGGGTGCATCCGATCCCGGACGAGATGCCTACGCTCAAGGCCTATCGCGCACGGCTGCTCGAGCGCGAAAACGTCGCCCGCGCGGTCGATGGCGCACGGCCCTATCGCCACCTCTTTCCCGGCGGCGCGCCCGAACGGGACTAGACGATGGGCACTCGGAGCAAAACGCGCGGACCATGATCGTCCCAGCCGAAATCGAGCCGGCCGCCGCGCGCTTCCACAATCCTTTCGACCAGCAATAATCCCTGCCCGCCGACGCGGCTGCGGTTCGCGACCGGTTTGACGGCGTCTTCGGCCCAGGAGATTTCGAGCATTGCGCCCGTCGCCTTGGCCGCGATTGAAATGCGGCCGCCATGCGCCATCGCGCCATGCTTGGTCGAATTGACGGAAAGTTCGCCAAGGACGAGCGCAATGGCATCGGCCTGACCCTGATCTACCGTCACGGCGTCGATGTCTCCGATCTCGATCCGGCAGAGCGGCGAGGCGAAGGGCGTCACGAGCGCGGGAATGAGCGTGCCGACCTCCGATGGCAGATCCTCGGAAGCAAACACCGACTGCGCTTTGCCCAACGCGGTCAGCCGCTTGCCCATGTCGCGAGCGAAGCCTTCAGTGGCGGGATCGCCCTGCGCGAAGGCATTCAACAGGCTTACGACGATCTGATAGGTGTTCTTGAGCCTGTGGCGCAGCTCGGCGGCGGCGATCTTCATGGCTTCGTGCGCGGCGCGCCTTTCGCTGACGTCGCGTGAGATCGAAAGCATGCCTTCGATATCGCCGCCTTCGCCGCGCACTGCGGACACCGTCACCGACCACCATCGGGGGGAGCCCTTCGCCGTGGGGCAGAACGCCTCGAAGCGGGCGGTCTCTCCGCGACGCGCGGTGTCGCACGCTGCCTCTATCTGATCGCGTGCCGCTTCGGGCCAAAGACTCGCCCATTCAGCGCCGACGACGTTTGCGAAGTCTCCGACCTCCATCGCGCACAGCCCATTGGTGTTCATGAAGCGGACGCGGCTGTCGAGTCCGAGCAGCTTCACGCAATCGACGCTCTGATCGAGCACCGAGGCAAGCGTCGCCGCGGCGATGTCCGTAAGCCGGGCGTGCGGTTGCTCAACGATCATGGGCGTGACCGTTAGGCGAAGGCAGGCGCTCCGCGCAAATGCTGATAGGCGTCGATCACGCTCTGCAGCCGTTTTTCGAAGCTGCGGTCGCCACCATTGCGATCGGGATGGAATTTGCGGACGAGCTCGGAGTAGCGGGTCCGAAGGGCACGGCGGTCGGCATCGATCGGCAGACCGAGCGTTTCGAGCGCAACACGGTCCTGCGGCGAAAGCGTCCGGCCATCGGCACGATCCGCAGGCATGGCTTCGGCCACCCGGTTCCGAAAGCGTGCCGCAATCGCGTCGAGCGGATCGCTGAAGTCACGCCAGCTTGGGGGCGCGTC
The DNA here is from genome assembly GCA_965365485.1 of uncultured Aquisediminimonas sp. Classification (GTDB taxonomy): domain Bacteria; phylum Pseudomonadota; class Alphaproteobacteria; order Sphingomonadales; family Sphingomonadaceae; genus Aquisediminimonas. The sequence goes on along the minus strand of CBDUBW010000086.1, from coordinate 4,611 downwards.
CGCACCAGCGCGTGAGAAGGCGCGCACTTCGCGCTCCCACCCGCCATGGGGGAGCTGCGCCTCTTCGATTTGCTCGCGGCTCATGCCGGTGAAATAATTGTAGCGCTGGTTGAACTCGCGGACGTGATCGAGGCACAGATATTGCCAGTCGCCGCCATAGGGGTTGGGCGCGCGGAATTCCCCCGCCTCGTCGCATCCGGCAGAGGCGCAGACTTGTGCTCGACCGCGGACACGGCCGTGAAATTTCTCGCGATATTGCGGCGCGGACATGGCTCCCCTCTTGGCGGCAATCGCCTGATATGGGAAGGCGAGCGCCATGACCCAAGGCCCGATCGCTACCGAAATCGAAACGCGCCTGCGCGCGGCGCTCACCCCCAGCGCGCTCGCCGTGATCAACGACAGCGCCAAGCACAGCGGCCATAGCGGTGACGATGGATCGGGCGAGTCGCATTTCACCGTCGAAATCGAAAGCGCGGCGTTTGCCGGCGTGTCGCGGATCGCGCGGCAGCGGATGGTCAATCAGGCGCTCGGCGATCTTCCCGGCCAGCGCGTTCACGCGCTCGCCATCAAGGCCCGGGCGCCGGGGGAATGACGACGCAAGATCGCATCGCGCTTTCGACCGGCGTCGAGCTCGACATCTGGATGGCAGGCGATCCGGATAACCCGCCGATCATCTTCCTGCACGGCTTCCCCGAATCGCACCGGACGTGGCGGCACCAGATCGCGGTGCTCTCCGATCGCTTCTGGTGCATCGCCCCCGATCAGCGCGGCTATGCGCGATCATCGAAGCCCGAAGGGGTCGAGGCCTATTCGGTTCCCAATCTTGTCGCGGACGTGTTCGCGCTCGCCGATGCGCTCGGCATCGAGCGGTTCACGCTGGCGGCGCATGATTGGGGCGGAGCGATCGGATGGGCGGCGGCGCTGAGCCAGCCTGACCGCGTTGCACGGCTGATCATCGCCAACGCCCCGCACCCCTATGTCATGCAGCGGACGTTGCGCGACAGCCGGGCGCAGCGCGAGGCTTCTCAGTATGTCCGCGTCTTCCGCGACGAAGCGCTCGAGCGGCGGATCGCGGAAAACGGTTTCGACTGGTTTTTCGATCACAGCTTCATGCGCCATCTGACGCGCGATCAGGTTAGTGACGAGGAACGAGCGATCTATCTCGAGCAATGGTCGCAGCCCGGCGCGATGCACGCGATGTTCAACTGGTACCGTGCCTCTCCGATGAACGTTCCGCCGGTCGACGGCCCTGTCCCGCCGATGCCTTTCCTCGACAAGCCGTTTCCAAAGCTGAAGATGCCGGTGCTGGTGATCTGGGGCATGGCCGATCCCGCGCTGCTGCCCTGCCAGATCGAGGGGCTTGAAAACCATGTCGACGATCTCACCATCGTCCGCATCGAAGGTGCGGGCCATTTCGTGCCCTGGGAAGCGCCCGATGCGGTAACCGCGGCGATGCAGGCCTTCGTCACCTAGCCGGAACAGCGATCTTCAGGAGCAAAACCGCAACCCCGGTGGTTGTCCTCGCAGGCGCCTCCCCGGAGTGTTCGATGCTTTCCTTCATGTCCGAGGCCGCGACGATCGCTTCGCAGGCTCCGAAATTCGAACATTATTACTTCGAGATCGTGTTCGTCGTTGGAGCGATGATACTAGTGATCGCGTGGCTGCCGATCGTCTTGAAGAAACTGCCGCTTTCGCTCCCGATCCTGTGCGTTGGCATCGGAGCGCTGCTTTTCTCGGTCGAACCTTTCTCGAGCTGGGCTCCGCACCCGGTCAAGACACCGACCTTGGTCGAGCGTGCCGCGGAGCTCATCGTCATCGTCTCGCTGATGGGCGCGGGGTTGAAAATCGAACGCGCGGTCGGCTGGAAAAGCTGGAACGTGACATGGCGGCTGCTGGGGATCGCGATGCCGCTCACGATTTTCTTCGTCATGCTGTTGGGGAATCAGCTGCTCGGTCTCGGCCTTGCGACCGCGTTGCTGCTCGCTGGCGCGCTCGCGCCGACCGATCCGGTGTTGGCGGGCGATGTTCAGATCGAGCATGACGAGAATGAGGCCGAAGCCGAAGCCAAGTTCGCACTGACGAGCGAGGCCGGGCTGAACGATGCGCTCGCCTTTCCGTTCATTCACCTCGCCATCGCGGTTGCTGTTGCAGGTGGGCTGAGCGCGAACGTCCTTGCCGATTGGGTGCTGAAGGACGTGCTCTGGAAGCTTTCGACCGGATTGGTGATCGGGGCGGCCCTGGGCTGGCTGGTCGGCGTTGCGGTCTACCGCCTGCCGGAACACACGCGGCTATCGAAAACCGGCGACGGCTTTATCGCGCTTGGCGTCACGCTTGTCGTCTACACCGTGACCGAGTTCGCGCATGGTTACGGATTTCTGGCCGTATTTGTCGCCGGTCTCACAATCCGCCGCGCGGCAAAGGGTCATGATTTCAACAAGCGGCTGCACAATTTCGCCGATGAATCGGAACGGCTGCTGATGATGCTGCTCTTGCTGATGTTCGGCGGCATGCTGGCAGGGGGCCTATTGCGCGAGATCGGCTGGGAAGAAATGCTGTTCGCGGCGGTGATGCTGCTGGTCATCCGCCCGCTGGCGGGCGGCATCAGCCTGATCGGGGTCGATCGGCCCAAGCTCGAACTCGCGATCATCGCCTTTTTCGGCATTCGCGGCCTCGGTTCGGTCTATTATCTCAGCTACGGATTCAACAACGCGACCTTCCAGTCGGAATATAGCCTGTGGGGCACGCTTGGCCTGATCATCGTCGCGTCGATCCTGATGCACGGCATTTTAGTGACGCCCGCGCTCAACCGATTGCACCGGCACTATCGCGCGATCGGCATGCGCAGTTCGCAGTAAGGCCGATCACCCGCGATATCGCGGCCGGTCATGCTAATCGCCGCGCCAATCAACGTACGCGCCATGCGGATGGACATCCGCAAGCAGCTCCTGCTTACCCTCGGGCCAGCACGTCAGCCGCAGCTCAGCGGGCGCGCCGACAGCGTGATGTTCGAGGCTGAGCCAGGCGAGCGGATAAGCGAGGGTCGTGCTCTTGCCAGCCTCCGCGAGCATCTCAGCAATGCGCTGGCGGCCTTCGCGCGACAGATATTGCAGGACGACGCTGTGATAGACGATCCGCGTCACGCCGTCGCGCTGCGTCGTTTTGAAGTGGCCATCGAGCCAATTGACGGCGTCGCCCTGGACGAGCGGAGGCGGGAATTGCCGCGCCAGCGCAATCGCGCCTTCGATGCGCGCCAGCCGCGCCGGCTGGTCGGGCCAGACATAAGCGATCAGCCGTTCTGCGATCTCATCGTTCGAAACGTCGAGCGGGTTCTGATCGACGCCGATGCGGCTGACGATCTCGACAGGCGCGATGGCGGGTGGAGCGCCACTCCATCGCGGCGCGATCTTGACGGGCGAGGCGGCGTCACCGCTCCGCACGCCGCCGAGATCATAGTCGAAGCGATCCATGTTGAGGTTGAGGCCGGCGCTCGGTCCAAGCTCGATCAATTCGATCACGGGGCCGAAGCGGCGTGCAACCTCCATGATCCCGGGCCAAAGCGCCGCGGCGCGTCCGACTTCGTTGGTTTGCGGCGGGCGGTCGAGCCACGGATAGAGCCGGTCGTCATGATCGCGCAGGACCCGGGCTAAAATGTCGTCGAAGCGCCCCTCTCCGCTGAGATAGAGCTCGGTCAATCCGATGTCGGCACCGGATCGCGCCAGCGCGTGCAGCCCGCCGGCAAGCCTGAGCTTGAGCGCATCGCGGATCGGATCGCCCGGCCAGGCAAGGATGTGTGCCCCGGTGCGGGTCGAGTTGTCGAGGATGCGGGCAAGGCTTTCAAGCACCCGGGCGGTAAGCTCGGATCCTGCGACGCGGGCAAAGCCTGCCTGCTGGCGGAAGGCATCCCTGACAAGCTCGGTCATTCCGCGCAGCTTGCCCTTGGCGGGGGCCGCCCGTAAAGCCCCGCCGCCATGGCCGCCTCGCCGATCGTCTTCGCCATTCCCAAGGGGCGCATCCTCGCCGAGGCGTTGCCCTTGCTCGCGCGGGCCGGGATCGTGCCAGAAGAGGCATTTGTGGACGAGGACAGCCGGGCACTGCGCTTTTCGACCAACCGCGACGATGTCAGCCTGATCCGCGTCCGCGCTTTCGACGTCGCGACCTTCGTCGCGCATGGGGCGGCGCAAATCGGCATCGTCGGATCGGACGTCATCGACGAATTTGCCTATTCGGAGCTTTACGCACCGGTCGATCTGAACATCGGCCACTGCCGGATTTCGGTCGCTGAACCCGCCGCGCTGGCGGCCAAGGACGATCCCCGCGGCTGGAGCCATGTTCGCGTCGCGACCAAATATCCGGGGCTGACGCAGCGTCACTTCGCCGCGCGCGGGGTTCAGGCCGAGTGCGTGAAGCTGAACGGGGCGATGGAGATCGCGCCTTTGCTCGGGCTGGCGGATCGCATCGTCGATCTCGTGTCTTCGGGAAGGACTTTGAAAGATAACGGCTTGGTCGAGGTCGAGATCATCGCGCAGGTTTCGGCGCGGCTGATCTGCAACCGCGCCGCTTTCAAGACCAATGCCGAGGTCGGGCGGCTGGTCGAGGCGTTTCGGGGGGCGG
>CBDUBW010000085.1:0-10302 GCA_965365485.1 uncultured Aquisediminimonas sp. | reverse complement strand
TCGCTGATCGGGCCGGTGACGTCGCCCTTGACGACGATCGCATCGTAATTGCCGTAGGACGCTTCGATGTTGCCGCCGAATTCGAATTGCGGCTCACGCGTGACGATGCTGATGATGCCCGCGCTCGCATTCTTGCCGAACAGCGTTGATTGCGGGCCGCGCAGCACTTCGACGCGCTGGATGTTCGGGAGATCGCCGATCTGCGCGGCCGAGCGCGAGCGATAGACGCCGTCGATGAAGACGCCGACCGAAGGCTCGATGCCCGCATTGTTGGCGCCATTGCCGAAGCCGCGGATGATGAAATTGGTGTTGGCCGAACTCTGCAACTGGCCGACCTTCAATGACGGCACCAGCGTCTGCAAATCGATGAGATCGCGAACCTGCGCGCGCTCGATCGTTTCCTGCGTGGTGACCGAAACCGCGATCGGCGTATCCTGCAATGTCTGCTGGCGCTTCGAGGCGGTGACGATGATCTCGTTGCCCTCTTCCTCGGCGGCGGCCAGCCCTTCCTCGGCCGCCTCGGGCGCAGGGGTCTGCACTTCGGTCGTCTGCGCGAAGGCGGGGGTTGCCACCATCAGCGCCAATGTACTTGCACCAAAGAGATCGATAATTTTCACGAACCGCTCCTGAATAACGTCGCGCGCCGATGAACCGGCAATACATCCAAGTCGAGTGGCAAGGCTGCAACAGTCGCGAGAAATCAGTGGCTTGCCGGCACTGGCGGTGTCACTATCGCATATAGGAGGCGATCTCATGACACTTGCCGAAACGACGTGGCGCGACGATGCGGATGCCATCCTCCCCAGCCTCGTCGAACTGCGCCGCGCGATCCACCGCGAGCCCGAATTGGGGCTGCACAATCCGGGCACCGCGGCGAAGATCAAGGCCGCGCTATCGGGGCTGCCGCTCGAGTTTCGTGAGGGGCCATCGACTTCCGGCCTCGTCGCGACGCTGCGCGGGTCGGATAACGGCCGCACCGTCCTTCTGCGCGGGGATACCGACGCGCTGCCGATGCACGAGGATACGGGGCTCGACTACGCCTCGACGATCGATGGCGCGATGCATGCCTGCGGGCATGATACCCATGTCGCGATGCTGGTTGGTGCGGCGAAGCTGCTCTGCGCGCGACGCTCGGAACTGGCAGGCACAGTGCAATTCATGTTCCAGCCTGGCGAAGAAGGGCATCACGGCGCGCGCTTCATGCTCGATGACGGCCTGATCGATCCGCTGCCCGACGCCGCTTTCGCGCTCCACATCATGCCCAACGCGCCGCACGGCCAGTTCTGCGGGCGCACGGGGCCGCTGCTTGCTTCCGCCGATCAGATCAAGGTTACGGTCAAGGGGCGGGGCGGCCATGGCTCGATGCCGCACGACGCGCTCGATCCGGTGCCGATCGCCTGCGAGATCGTCGGCGCGATCCAGACCTTCGTGACGCGGCAGGTCAGCGTTACCGATCCGTGCGTGGTGACGATCGGCAAGATCGTGAGCGGCACGACGCACAATGTCATTCCCGAAACCGCCTTTCTGCTCGGCACGATCCGCACGCTTTCGGCGCATCGCCGCGCACAAGTGCAAGCGGGGCTCGAGCAGCTGGCGATGGGCATCGCCGCCGCGCACGGGGCGAGCGCCGAAGTCGAATTCGTCGAGGGGTTTCCGGTGACGGTCTGCGACGGCCGCGCCGTGGCGCTGGGCGAGCGCGTGACCACCGAGATGTTCGGCGCGGACGCGTGGAAAACGCTCGACGCGCCGATCATGGGCGCGGAAGACTTCTCGTACGTACTCGAAAAGGTTCCGGGCGCGATGTTCTTCCTCGGCGCGGCGCATGAGGGCGCGGATTATCGCAGCTGCTGCCCGATCCATTCGAACCGCATGGTTCTCGACGACAGTGTCATGGCCCGCGGCGCCGCGCTCCATGCGGGGCTTGCGGAAGCGTTCCTGGCGGAGGGGTGGAGCGCTTAGCCTGGAGATTTCGTCATCCCGCACTTGATGCGGGATCCCGCTTCTTCTGGACACCGCAGTGTAAAGGGCGAAGCGGGACCCCGCATCAAGTGCGGGGTGACGGGTTGATAAAGCCAGGCGCTTTCCTCTTAGCTATTCCCGCGAAAGCATCACGTTCATCTGCGCGATTGCTACTGGCTTGGTCTCATCGTCCTGCCACGCGATCGCCTCGATATTGGCGACACGACGGCCCAGCCGCTCGATCGTCGCGCGGGCGAAAAGCGTCTGTTCGAGCGCGCCGCGCATGAAGGTGACACTGACGTTGACCGGCTTGATCTTCGGACGGTCGTCGGCCCCCAGCGCGTCGGAAAGCGTCATATAGGCCGCGGCTTCGAGCAGTCCGGCGATGGCGCCGCCGTGGAGGAAGCCCGGCCGCCCGCGCTTGCCGTCATCGGCGGGCATGGCGATGATAAGGCGGCCGGCATCGTCGCGACTGCTCGTGAAGCCCATCGTCCGGGCGTAGGGGGAGGCAGCGTCGATCATGTGAAGAAGTAGGTGCCGGCGACGTGCGCGATCGGCTTTTCCGGGTTGCCGTCGTGCGCAGTGCCGCGAACGAAGCCGATCGAACGCGTGACGTGGTAGCATTCGCCTCGGCCGATCACCGTCTCGCCCGGGGTCGCGGGACGGAGATAATCGACGCGCAGGTCGAGCGTGGCCTGCGGCCGATAGGCGCCGGTCTTGAGCCAGATCGAAAAGCTCGTCGCCATATCCATCATCGTGAAGATCGGGCCCGAGGCGAGGATGCCGGTCGCCGCGTCGCTCACCAGCTCCTCGCGCCAGGGCAGCGCGAGTTCGCACCATCCTTCACCATGCGCGACATAGCGCGTGCCCATCAGCCCATTATGGCCGTTGCGCGCCATCAGCTTCATCATTCGTTCGGGCGGCATGTCCGGCGGAAAGGGAAGCTGGTCCATGGTTGGCGGATTGGCAGATCGGTGCTGGAATGCAACCGATGTTGGCGCTAGACTTGGGGCTTGGGGAGGACTGGCATGGCGATCACGGCCACGGTCAACGGCAAGCCGGCGACGTTCAGCGGCGAGGAAGACACGCCTCTGCTTTGGGCGTTGCGCGAGGAATTGGGGCTGACTGGCACCAAGTTCGGCTGCGGCATCGGCGCTTGCGGGGCATGCACCGTCCATATCGACGGCGCTGTGGCGCGGTCGTGCAGCATTCCGATCGCTGAGGCGGCGGGCAAGGCAATCATCACCATCGAAGGCCTTAAGGGCGCCGACGGCAGCCTTCACCCCGTCCAGCAGGCGTGGATCGATGCGCAGGTGCCCCAATGCGGCTATTGCCAATCGGGGCAGATCATGGCCGCCGTCGCTTTGCTCAAGACGTCGGCGCGGCCGGGCCCGGACGAGGTCGACGCGGCGATGACCAACCTCTGCCGCTGCGGCACCTATCCGCGCATCCGGAAGGCTATCCAGGCAGCGACGGGGCAGGCGGCGGGGGAGATGGCCGATGGCTGACAATCCCAACCCCGAATTCGATGTCGAGACGCCCGCCAAGCCAAAGCGTAAGGGTGTGAAGCGCCGCGCCTTCCTGATCGGCAGCGCCGCGATCGTCGGCGGCGGCATTTTCGCGGTCGCTTGGTCCGATCGATCCAATTCTAAGCGCGCGGCGGAAATGACGGGCAAGGGTTCGTTCGCGACCTGGCTCAAGATCGGCGACGACGACACCGTCACGCTCTATTCGCCGCACATCGATTTCGGGCAGGGATCGAACACCGCGCTCGCGCAGATGCTGGCGGATGAGCTCGACGCCGATTGGGCCAAGATCCGGGTCGAGTCCGCGCCCGCCGACCCCGCCTTCGCCAACGTGCCGCTGGTCAAGGGCTTCATGTCGGGCTTCGTCACGATCCCGTCGATTGCAACTGCGGCGGTGGGGATGTTGTCGCGGCGGATGGAGATCCAGCTGACCGGCGGATCGACCGCAGTCCGGCTGACGGGGCAATATGGCATGCGTGTCGCAGGCGCGGCGGCGCGGCTGGCGCTGATCGAGGAAGCGGCGGCGCGGCTCGATGTGCCTGCAAGCGAGCTGACGACCTCGAACAGCCTTGTCAGCCACGCCAAATCGGGCCGGTCGCTACGCTATGGCGAATTGGCGGCGGCCGCGTCGGAGCGCAGCCTGACGCGCGATCCGGTGCTCAAGACGCGAAACCAGTATCGCTATATCGGCAAGCCCGTGCCTCGGCTGGACATTCCCTCCAAGGTCGATGGCAGCGCCAAATACGGCATCGACATTGCGCTGCCCGATATGCGCGTCGCGACGATCATGGCCGCGCCGATCCGCGATGGCGTGCTGAAATCGGTCGATCCGGCGCCCGCAATGGCGGTCAAGGGCGTCGAAAAGGTGGTCCGGCTCGAAAATGCGGTTGCGGTGATCGCGACCGGCTATTGGCCCGCGCTCAAGGGGCTGCAGGCGCTCTCGCCCGCGTTCAGCGACGGCGGGCACGCCCAACTCTCGACCGCATCGATCTTTGCCGCGCAGGACAAGGCGCGCGGGGGCGAGGTCGAAGGGGAAGGCGGCGATGGCGATGTCGATGGCGTCTTCGGCGGAACGGGGGCCAAGCGGATCGACGCCGATTATCGCGTCCCGTTCCTCCATCATGCGATGATGGAGCCGTTCGCGATGGTCGCGCATCTCAAAGGCGGCAAGCTCGAACTTTGGGGCGGGATGCAGGATCCGCTTTCGACGCGGATGATCGCCGCGCGCGCCGCGGGGCTCGACGCGCTCGACGTGACCTTTCACCCGACGATCATGGGCGGCGGCTTCGGGCGGCGCTTCCCGGCGATGGCCGAAATCATCTCGCAGGTCGTCCAACTGGCGAAGCAGACGCCGCACCCGGTCAAGCTGATCTGGTCGCGCGAGGAGGATGTCCGCCAGGGGATCTACCGTCCGCAATCCTCGGCGCGGCTGTCGGCAGTGCTCGATGCCGAAAAGCGGATAGCTGCCTATCGCAACGACTATGTCCAGAGCGAGAGCGCCGAGACCGAGACCAAGTTCATCTACGTGCTGCCTGCGGCCTCACGACGCTTCTTCGAATATCAGTCGAACCAGAAGGACGGGCCGTGGCGCTCGGTCAATTCGACGCAACAAGGATTTTATAACGAGAGCTTCATCGACGAACTCGCGCATGCGGCAGGGGAAGATCCCTATCAGTTCCGGCGCAAGCATTTGCCCGCCGGGTCGCGGCATCTTACCGTGCTTGATACGGTCGCGAAGATGAGCGGATGGGGCGACGCGGTCGAGGCAGGACGCGGACGCGGCATCGCCGTCGTCGAATCGTTCGACAGCATCGTCGCGCAAGTTGTCGAGGCGTCGGTCGGCGAAGATGGGCGGCCCAGGGTTCACAAGGTCTGGGCGGCGGTCGATTGCGGCACCACCGTGAATCCATTGAATGGCGCGGCGCAGATCGAAGGTGGCATCGTCATGGCGCTTTCGGCGGCGATCAACGAGGCGATCACGCTCGAAGGCGGCGCGGTGCAGCAAAGCAATTTCAGCGATTACCGGCTGCTGACGCTGGCCGAAACTCCCGAGATCGCGGTGCAGTTCATCGAGAGCGGCGCGACCGTCGGCGGGCTTGGTGAGCCCGGGGTTCCGCCCGCCGCGCCCGCGCTTGCCAACGCGCTCTTTGCGGCGACGGGAAAGCGGATTAGGCAGCTTCCGATAGCGACGCAGGCCGCAGCCTGACGCGCCTGCCGGGAGAGAGTCTATGCACCCACATGTTCACGCCGCTGCCAAGCCTGATCACGCGGCTGTCATCGTTGCCGAGACGGGCGCGGTTACGACCTTCGGCGAACTCGAGGCGGCGTCGAACCGGGTCGCGCAGTTCCTTCGCGCACAGGGCCTGAAGGCAGGCGACACGATTGCGCTGATCATCGAGAATACGCCCAATTATTTCTCGCTGATCTGGGGCGCGCAGCGGTGCGGCGTGCGCTTCGTCTGCGCGTCGACGCGGCTGACCCCTGACGAGATCAACTACATCCTGACCGACAGCGCGGCAAAGCTGCTTATCGTCAGCGCCGGTCTTTCGCATATTGCGGGCGCGCTCGAGATTGCGGGGCCGCGCTTCAGCCTTGAGGGCAATATCGAAGGCTATCAGGCGATCGAACCCCTGCTGGCAGCTCAGCCCGAAACGCGCATTGCTGACGAGATCGCGGGCACGCCGATGCTCTATTCGAGCGGCACCACGGGCCGGCCCAAGGGCGTCATCCGCGATACGCCTGAAATGCAGCCCATCGATCAGGTCACGCCGCTGATGATGATTGCCTCGGGCTTTTTCGGGCTGGGACCCGACAGCATCTACCTCTCGACCGCGCCGCTTTATCATGCCGCGCCAATGGGCTGGACGATGACGGTGCATCAGCTTGGCGGCACCGTGGTGCTGATGAAGAAATTCGATGCCGAAGCCGCACTGGCGGCGATCGAGCGCTACCGCTGCAATTCGGGCCAGTTCGTGCCGACCCATTTCGTGCGGATGCTCAAGCTGCCGGAGGAGACCCGCGCGAAGTACGATGTTTCGAGCATGAAGCACGCGATCCACGCCGCGGCGCCGTGCCCCGTACCGGTCAAGCAGGCGATGATCGAATGGTGGGGGCCGGTGATCGAGGAATATTATGCCGGCACCGAAGGCAATGGCTTCACGGCGATCAAATCAGAGGATTGGCTCAAGCATAAAGGCTCGGTCGGCCAGGCGATCGGCGAAGCGACGCTGCACATCTGCGATGAGGAAGGCAACGATCTGCCGCCGCGAGGCGAAGGCGGGGTCTATTTCGAAGGGCCGCGCAAGTTCGCCTATCACAACGATCCCGAAAAGACTGCGCAGAGCCGCAATGCCAAAGGCTGGAGCACGCTGGGCGATGTCGGTTACATCGATGAGGAAGGCTATCTTTACCTCACCGACCGCAAGAGCTTCATGATCATTTCGGGCGGGGTCAACATCTACCCGCAGGAGATCGAGAACCATCTCGTCACGCACCCCAAGGTCACCGATGTCGCGGTGATCGGCGGGCCGCACGAGGAGATGGGCGAGGAGGTGATCGCGGTCGTCCAGCCGGTCGATATGACGACCGCTGGTGACGATCTGCGCGCGGAGCTCGAAGCTTACGCGCGCGAGAAGCTGTCGGGCGTCAAGGTGCCGCGCCGCATCGATTTCCGCGCGGAGCTGCCGCGCCACGATACCGGTAAGCTCTACAAGCGTCTTCTGCGCGACGAATATTGGGCGAAGGCGAAGGCGAGCTGAATTTGGCCGCCGAGTTTTTCTGCCTCTTCGTCGGACTGGTCGCTGCCGCAGTGCTTGCCTTCAGCCTTCGAGATGCGCGCAAGTTCGCTGGGCGGCGTATCCTTCGGCCGCAGGCAAAGGTGGTTGGCGTGCGGCAGTACAGCGATGACGACGGCAGTCCGCGCTATGATGTCCGATATGAATTTCGCGAAGAAAACGGCGCCAAACGCACGGTCACGGTCGAAGGCCAGTTGAAAGGCCCGACGCTGGGAGACCAAGTCCAGCTTGCCTACCCCGAGGGCTATCCCGACCGCGCCTCGCCACATTTCGAAGTCATGCAAAGAATCTGGCTTTATGGTTCCTTGGTCGCGCTTGCGGTCTGCCTTGCCTACGCGCCGTTCGGCAACTGGCGCGAATTCTTCTTTTTCGCTGACTGACGCTCAGTCGAGATTGGGCCGGAGCCAGCGGGTAGCGGTGGCCAGGTCGACACCGCGCCGCGCCGCATATTCGTTCAGCTGGTCTTCGCCGATCCGCGCGACGCCGAAATATTCAGATTGCGGATGGCCGAAATAAAAGCCTGAGACCGCCGCCGTCGGCAGCATCGCGAAACTTTCGGTCAACGACGCGCCGGTCGCGTGATGCGCGTCGAGCATTTCGAACAAGGTCACCTTGAGGCTGTGTTCGGGGCAGGCGGGATAGCCGGGCGCGGGGCGGATACCGCGATATTGTTCGCGGATCAGCGCCTCGTTGGTCAGCTGCTCATCGGGGGCATAGCCCCACAGCTCGGTGCGGACGTGGCGGTGCAAAGCCTCGGCAAAGGCCTCAGCCAGCCGGTCGGCCAATGCCTTGAGCAAAATATCCGAATAATCGTCGATCGCCGCCTTGAAGCGCGCGAGATGCGGCTCGATGCCGTGGATCGAGACCGCGAAGCCGCCGATCCAATCGCCCTTCTCGTCGATGAAATCGGCGAGGCACATGTTGGCGCGGCCCTCGCGCTTGGCGATCTGCTGGCGGAGGAAGGGCAGGCGGACGATGTCGGTGCCCTCGACGAGGTCAAGCATGTCGAAGCCACGCAGTTCGTCGGCGTTGAAATCGCCCTTGAGGTCCACAACGACATCGTCCTCGTAGCGCGCGCACGGCCACAACCCCGCGACTCCGCGCGCGGTCAGCCATTTTTCGGCGATGATCTTGTCGAGCATCGCCTGCGCATCGGCGAACAGCGATCGCGCGCTTTCGCCGACCACGGCGTCGTCGAGGATCGCGGGATAGGTCCCGGCAAGCTCCCAGGCGCGGAAGAAGGGCGTCCAGTCGATCAGCTCGCGAAGATCCTCGAGAGGCCAATCGCGGAAGATATGCACCCCCGGCCTGGCGGGCGCGGCGGGTTTGAGCGCCATGTCGGCGACGAAGCCGTTGGCGCGCGCCTTGGCGAGCGGGAGCAGTTCGTTCTGCCCCTTGCCTTCGCGCGCGGCGCGGACGGCGGCGTAATCGGCATCGGTCTTGGCCACGAATTCGTCGCGGATCGTATCGCTGACGAGCGTCGTCGCCACGCCGACCGCGCGGCTGGCGTCGAGGACGTGAACGACCGGCCCGTCATAAGCGGGCGCGATCCGTAGCGCGGTATGGACCTTGGAGGTGGTCGCGCCGCCGATCAGCAACGGCATCGTCATCTTCGAACGCTTCATCTCCTCGGCGACAGTCACCATCTCGTCGAGTGACGGCGTAATCAGGCCGCTGAGCCCGATCATGTCGGCGTCATTCTCGTTCGCCGCTTCGAGGATCTTCGACCAGGGCACCATCACGCCGAGATCGACGACCTCGAAGCCGTTGCACTGTAGCACCACGCCGACGATGTTCTTTCCGATATCATGGACGTCGCCCTTGACGGTCGCCATGATGACCTTGCCCTTGCCCTTGGCGCCCGGTTCCTTCTGCGCTTCGATGAAAGGCAGCAGGTGCGCGACTGCCTTCTTCATGACGCGCGCGGATTTGACGACCTGGGGCAGAAACATCTTGCCCGATCCGAAGAGATCTCCGACCACGTTCATCCCGTCCATCAGCGGGCCTTCAATGACCTCGATCGGGCGATCGAACGCCTGCCGGCACTCCTCGGTATCCTCGACGACATGGATGTCGATGCCCTTTACCAGCGCATATTCGAGACGCTTGGCGACGGGCAGCCCGCGCCATTCGGCGGCTGCCTTCTCGGTCGCTGCGTCGCTGCCGCGAAAGCTTTCTGCGAGCGCGACCAGTCGCTCTCCGGCTTGCGGATCGCGGTTGAGGATGACGTCCTCGCACGCCGTGCGCAGCGCCGGTTCGATCGTGTCGTAGACGTCGAGCTGCCCGGCATTGACGATCGCCATGTCCAGCCCTGCGGGGATGGCATGATAGAGGAAGACGCTGTGCATCGCCCGGCGCACAGGTTCGTTGCCGCGAAAGCTGAAGGAGAGGTTCGACAGGCCTCCGGAGAAATGGACGTGCGGGCAGCGCTCGCGGATGACTTTCACCGCTTCGATGAAGTCGACCGCGTAATTGTTATGCTCCTCGATCCCCGTCGCGACCGCGAAGATGTTGGGATCGAAGATAATGTCCTCGGGCGGGAAGCCGATGCCGATCAGGAGCTTGTAGGCGCGCTCGCAAATTTCGATCTTGCGCGCCTCGGTATCGGCCTGGCCGGTCTCGTCGAACGCCATGACGACCACTGCGGCGCCATAGTCCATGCATTTGCGTGCCTGTTCGAGGAACTGCGCCTCGCCCTCCTTCATCGAGATCGAGTTGACGATCGGCTTGCCCGAAACGCATTTCAGCCCCGCCTCGATCACCGACCATTTCGAGCTGTCGATCATGAAGGGCACCCGCGCGATGTCGGGTTCGGCGGCGATCAGCCTGACGAAGGTCTCCATCGCCGCCTGACTGTCGAGCAGCCCCTCGTCCATGTTGATGTCGATGATCTGCGCGCCATTCTCGACCTGCTGCCGCGCCACCTCGACCGCGCGCGCATAATCGCCCGCCATGATCAGCTTCTTGAACGCCGCGGAGCCGGTGACGTTGGTGCGTTCACCGATGTTGACGAAGGTGGCGGT
>CBDUBW010000084.1:0-10307 GCA_965365485.1 uncultured Aquisediminimonas sp. | reverse complement strand
AGCGCGTCGAATTTCGAAAAAAGATCAGCCATCGGCTTTGAGTTTGTCCACGGCCTTCACCAGATCGCCGACGGTCTGGATATCGGCCTGCATGTTCATCGTGATGAGAATGTCGAACTCATCCTCAACGGCGGCGACGAAATCCATTACCGTCAGGCTATCCCATTCGAGATCGCCCTGAAAGGTCGTCGCTTCGGAGAGCGCGGCGCCCTTCTTGTTGAACGGCTCGATCAGTTCTGCGAGCCTTGCGAATGTCGCGTCGGTTTCTGACATGGGAAATTTTCCTTGGGGGCCGAATGCGGCAAGATGGCGGCAGCGCTTGGCAAAGTCGGCGGCGTCATGCAATTGTCATGAATCACGCCGGATGGGGGAAAGAGGATGGCGGATATCGACAGGCCCGAGCGCAAGCTTGCACCCAACGCGGTGCATCTCGTCCGTACCACGCAGCAGATCAACTTGTCGCTCAGCCAGATGGCCGATCAAAAGGCGTCGATCCTGATGGGGGCGACCTTCGTCGTCTTCACCATTTCGGTCGGCCAGGCCAGCCGAGGCGGCGTCGTTCCCTGGGCGATGCTGGTGCTTGCGTTTTTCTCCTTCCTGTCGGCGATGCTCGCGGTCTTCGCGATCCTGCCCACGGTGAGCAGCAAGGGCGGCGGCAGCAACATCCTCTTCTTCGGAAATTTCACGCATATGGGCGAGGACGAATTCGCCGATCGCGTCATCGCCAATCTGCATGACGACGAGCTGATCTACCGGACGATGCTGCGCGACATCTATCAGAACGGCCAGGTGCTGCAGCGCAAGAAGTACAAGTTTCTCGGCTATGCCTATCGCGTGTTTCTGGCCGGGCTGGTGCTGACGGTGATCACTCTGGCGGTGGAGCGGCTGCCGGGGTTGGTGTGACAAAGTTCCTCCCCATCTTGATGGGGAGGTGGCAGGCCGCAGGACTGACGGAGGGGGCTGGTCATGCGGAAAGACCCCTCCGTCTCGGGCTTCGCCCGATCCACCTCCCCAACAAGTTAGGGAGGAATTACTCCACCGGATACATGTCCACCTCGACCTTGACGCTCTGCGTCCCGTAGCCGGTGAAGATGCCATCGACCGGGGCGATGTCGAGATAGTCGCGGCCGACCGCGACCAACACATGATCCTCCGCCATGAAGATGCCGTTGGTCGGATCAAAGCCGATCCAGCCGCGCTCTAGCCCGCACCAGACGAGCACCCAGCCGTGCATCGCGTCCGATCCCATCAGCTTGGTTTCGCCGGGGACCGGGTCGTTGCGGATATAGCCGCTGGCATAGGCCGCGGGGAGGCCGGCGGCGCGCAGCCCGCAAATCATGATCTGCGCGAAATCCTGGCAGACCCCGGCGCGCCCCGCGAAGGCGACCGCAGGCGGCGTCGTCGCCTCGGTGGCATAGCCGTCGAAGCGGAAGTCGAGCCATATCCGCCACGAAAGATCGAACGCCGCCTGCACGACGGGGCGATCGGGCGGCAGCGAAGTCAACGACCATTCGGCGATCGCTGCGTCGGCGGGAATATGCGGTGAGGGATAAAGGTAGTTTGCGGGCGAAAGATCGGAGGCGTCGCTCGTCTCGCGCGCCATCCGCGCCACTTCGCTGACGCTTGGATCGCTCTCGAGCGGCATCGGCACCGGGCGTTCGACCCGGACATCGGCCAGGCTGGTGATGTCGAGCCATGTCGTTGCTTCCGCCACCACAAGCCGGCTGAGATTGACGAGGCCGCCGCGCGCGCGCGCGGTTGTCCATTGGCCGCCCGGTTGGAATTCGAGGTGATAATTGATGAGCGTCTGATCGGGCCAGTCTATCGGGCGCAATCGCACATTGCAGCGCGCGAAGCTGACCGGCCGCTGATAGACCATCCAGGTGCGGTGGCGGATATGGTAGGTCTGCGTCATGCCCCCTTCCTCACGCCAAAGTCATGCCCGATGCGCGCAGCGCCTTGGCGCCGCGCAGGAAGAAGCGTTCGCCGATCGCATCCGAAAGTTGATGAAGTTGCGCTTCGATATCGGCGCAGGATTCCTGATCGAGCGCAGCGGCGGTGAGCGTCGCGACTTGGGCGGCGAGCGAGGTGGCAGCGTGCTGATGCGGCTCGGCCATGCCATCATCGCGGAGGCGAGGAAGCGCGTCGAGATGCTGGGCGATGGCCGCGATCTGAAAGCTGATCGAACGCGGGTTGAACGGATCGAGGCCGACCAGATCGCGCACCGGCAGCAGCGCCAGCCCGGTTGCATAGCGCTGGCGATAACTGATCTGCGCATCGCACAGATCGAGCAGGGCGGTGAGATCGTCGCCGCTGGCATCGTCTCCGGCGAAATCGCCCATCAGCCGCGTGATCGCGATCGCGCGCTCGATCCGCCGCCCCAGATCGTGAAAGCGCCACGCTGCCGTCCGCCCCATATGCTCCGCCGCCAGTCCGGCAAGCGCTGCGAAACGCGCCTTCAGCATCATATTCTTTTCTTGAAACACGCCCGCGCTCGGAAAGTCGGCATCGAGCAAGTGCCAGAAATCGGGCGACAGCCGCTCGCGCGAACCCGCGCCGATCGCTCGCGCAGAGCTCATCAACGACGCAACGCTCGACCCTGCAGAGAGATCGTCGAGCGCGGCGCTGAAAATCTCGGTCGGCGTCGCATCCTGGCGGTCGATCACCGCTTCATCGGCGGCGAGATGATCGCAAATGTGGAGCGTGGTGTCGCTGGGGGTGATGGGACGTGAGTCGCTGTCCATCGTTCCTTCGGAACCGACGCGGACGAGGTTGAGGATCGCCTCGCCGCGTTCAAGATAGCGGCCGAGCCAGAAGAGATTGTCTGCGACCCGGCTGGGCAGCGTGCCAGGATTTCTGCGTATGGCGACATCGCCCTGCGACGAAAGCAAGGTGATCGCGGGCACCGGCGCGGTACAGTTGACGATGACGTCGGCCGAGCGCGTGCCGATCCCGATCGAGGTCGCGCGCACGTCCGCCACGGGCCCCATCCGTACGAAGCCGCCCGGCATCACTGTCCAGCCGCCTTGCGCATCGCGCGCCGCGAAGACGCGCAGCGTGAACGGGCGGGCCTGGAGCGCGCCTTCATCGAGGACGGGCATAGTCGAGAGGTGGACGACCTCTTGCCCGATATAATCCTGCGGGCGCAGCGCCATATCGGCATCGAGCCGCGCCCGCGCCTCGGCATCGAAATCCTGCCCGAGCCGGTCGTCGAAGGGGGCGAGGCCGAGCGGTTGCGCGTCGAATGCCGAACCGATCACGAGGCGCTCGATATTGCCACGGACATGCGCCGCCTCTTTCGCCTGCCCGCACCACCAGGTCGCGATGTTGGGCAAGGCAAGCGGTGCCCCCAGCAGCCGCTGGCAGAGCTTCGGCATGAATGCCCCGAACACCGGCGATTCGAGCAATGCTGCGCCGGGGAAGTTGGCGATGGCGATGCCCCCCGCCACCATCGCGTCGATCAATCCCGGCACGCCGATCGCCGAGCGCGGATCGAGCGTGAGCGGATCAAGTAGCCGCGCATCCATCCGCTGCCACAGCGCATCGACGCGCTTGAGCCCCTCGACTGTGCGAAGATAGACGCGGTCGTCATGGACCGCGAGATCGGCGCCTTCGACCAGAAGCAGCCCGAGATAGCGCGCGATCTGCGCCTGTTCGGCGTAGCTTTGGTTGAAGCGGCCCGGTGTTAGCAGCGCCAGGCGCGGTTCGCTGCGCCCGCACGCCGCCGCCAGCCCGCCGCGCAGATCGGCGAAGAAGCCTGCCAGTCGGGCGATGTTGAGCCGCGATCCGAGCCCGCCGAGCACTTTGCCCGAGGCAATTCGGTTCTCGAGCGCATAGCCCGCCCCAGCCGGGCTGCGCGTGTGATCGGAGAGCACGCGCCAGTTGCCGTTCGGCCCGCGCCCGACATCGCAGGCGAAGATGTTGAGATAATGGCCGCCGGCCGGGGGAATGCCGACCATCGCGCGCAGATAATGCGGGCTGCCGGTCAGCACCGCAGTCGGCAGAACGCCCGACGAGACCAGCCGCTGATGCCCGTAAATATCGGCGAGCAGCAGCTCGGCGAGCTCGGCGCGTTGCGCGACGGCGTCGGCGATGCCGCTCCATTCGCGTTCGGAGATGATCAGCGGGACGGGGGAAATCGGCCAGGGCCGCTCCTCGCTCTCGCCCGCCATGCGAAAGCTGGTGCCGATCTCATCGACCTGACGCTGGATCCGCTCTCGCACGCGCGAAAGATTGCCGCCGCCCGCGATGAGCATCTCGTCGAGCGCGTGATCCCAGGCTTCGGCTTCCAGCCCTTGCGCGCTGCACAGAATATCGCCCGATTCGGCCCGGACGCAGTAATCGCGCCGCAACGAGGCTGCGTTTACGACCAGCAGATCGGTTGCGAGGTCAGCCATGCTGGCTCCGGCCGTGTCGCGATTTCATGGTCGAGCGATCCCCCGCGTGCAAAGGCTTGACCATAAAGCGGCAGGGTCGGCAAGCGGCCTTTGCAGGTTATAACCTTGTAATAACTGCAAAAACCCGTAGGTTTGCGATCGAAAGGTTTGGGCGGTGCAGACAGCGCTTCGGAAAATGGGAAATTCGACTGGCATGATCGTGCCCAAGCCGATCCTGGATGCGCTCGGCCTCGCGACCGGAACCAAGCTCGATCTCGTGGTCGATGACGGCCGGGTTATTGCCACACCGATCAAGCGGGCGGTTCGCGAGGGCTGGGAAGCTGCTTCCAAGCTGGTCGGTGCGGACGAATTGACCGATGACGAAAAGGCTTGGTTGGACGCACCGAACGAAGGTGATCAGGATTGGACGTGGTAAGGGGATCCGAGCCACGGCGCGGCGACGTCTGGCTGGCGACATTCGATCCGACCGCGGGGAGCGAAATCCGCAAGACCAGACCCTGCTTGATCGTTTCGCCCGACACGATGAATTTGCATTTGCGGACGGTCACGGCGATGCCGATGACAAGCGCCGGACGCCCCGCACCTTATCGCATACAGTTGCGGTTTGGCGGTGTGGATGGGCGACTGCTTGGCGACCAGTTGCGCACGCTTGACAAGACCCGCTTGCGTAAGCGGTTGGGCCAAGCGGACGCCGCCACTCTTGCAGAAGCTCTGGCCGTGCTTCGAGAAATGTTTGAGGAGTAGCCAGGTTGCGCTCAACCGACCCCTTCGCCCTGTTTGATAGCTGGTTCGACGAAGCCAAAGCAAGCGAACCCAACGATCCCAATGCGATGGCTCTGGCGACGGCTGACGCGAACGGCGCCTCGCATGTGCGAATGGTGCTGCTGAAGGAGCATGGCTCCGACGGCTTCGTCTTTTACACCAACCAAGAGAGCGACAAGGCGCGGCAGATAAGCGAACGGCCGTTCGCGGCGTTGCTTTTTCACTGGAAGTCGCTGCGGCGGCAGGTGCGGGTAGAGGGCAAGGTGATGGCGGTGAGCGAAGCGCAAGCCGACGCCTATTTCGCCAGCCGAGGCCGCGATTCGCAGCTCGGCGCCTGGGCTTCGGATCAATCCCGACCTCTCGATGCACGCGAGACTTTCGAGGCGCGATTTGCCGAGGTGAGCGCGCGCTTCGCGGGGCAGGATGTGCCGCGCCCGCCGCACTGGTCGGGCTATGCCGTCGATCCGCAGCGCATCGAGTTCTGGGAGGATCGCCCGCACCGGCTCCACCATCGACACCTTTTCGTGCGCGAGGGCGCGAACTGGCGAGAGGGCCTGCTCTACCCGTGAGCGGCGGGCATCATCACGGCCATTCGCATGCCCATGGCCACGCCCGGGCGACGCTGACGCAGCGCGCGGCGATCGCCAGCGTATCGATGGCGCTGGGGCTGCTCGGATTGAAGCTGTGGGCGGCGTACGCGACTGGATCGGTCTCGATGCTCGGCTCGCTCGCCGATACCGGGCTCGATATCGTCGCGTCGCTCGTCACGCTCTATTCGGTGCGGCTGGCGGCGCTTCCCGCCGACGACAAGCATAGCTATGGCCATGGCAAGGCGGAGGCGCTTGCGGCGCTCTTCCAGACCGGGCTGATCGTGGCCTCCGCGATCGCCATCGCCTGGCGCGCAATTGCGACCTTCGGCAGTGCCCGCCCGCCCGAGAGGCCCGAACTCGGCATCGCGGTCTCGGTTGTGGCGATGGCCGCTACACTGGTGCTGATCGCTTACCAGCGCTATGTCGTGAAGCGCACGGGATCGGTCGCCATCCACGCCGACCATGTCCATTATTCGAGCGACGTGCTTCTCAACGCCTCGGTGATCGCGGCGCTTATACTCGATTCCTACCTGCATGTGCGGGGCGCGGACCCGCTGTTCGGCGTGGCGATCGCGGCGTGGCTGATCTGGCATGCGCGCGAGGTGGCGATGACGGCGATCGACCAGTTGATGGACAAGCAATGGCCGGACGCGAAGCGCGACCGCTTCATGGCGATCGCCGGAAGCCATCCGGTGCTGACCGATGTCCACGATCTGCGGACACGGAGTTCAGGCGCGCACGACTTCGTCCAGTTTCACGTCTGGGTCGATCCCGACCTGACGCTGCGCGCGGTTCACGATGCGATGGACGAGCTCGAGGCCAAGCTGATGGCGGAGTTTCCGGGGACCGAGGTGATCATTCATCCCGAGCCTATGGGCGTTCATTAGCGATGAACCCCGCCATGCGCGCTTGCGCTGCGCGAGACTCGGGGAAGAAGAAGATCGGCCAATCGTGCATCAGCCCCTCGCCCTCGACATAGTCGGCGCCGGGCAGCTTGGCGGCGAGCGCGCGGGCGTCGGGCAGCAATATGTCGGCAGTTCCCGAATAGAGCAGCATTGGCGGCAGGCCGTCCCATCGCCCTTCGATCGGGCTGACGCGTGGGTCGTCGGTCGGTAGATCGCGGGCATACATCTGCCCCGCCTCCTGCGCGCCGCGCACCGAGAGGATAGCGTCGCGCTTCTCGATCTCGGGCTGGTCGGGGTGATCGACACGGACGTCGAGCCAGGGGCAGATCAGCAACATCCCATCGGGCAGCCGCAACCCCCCGTCGCGCGCCGCCTGCGCGACCGCGGCGGCGAGGCCACCGCCCGCCGAATCGCCGCCGAGTGTGAAACGCCCGTCATGCCCGGCCACAAAATCGCGATACACCGCCATTGCGTGCGCGAGCGTATCCATCGCGCCATGCTCAGGCGCAAGCGGGTAACGCGGCGCGATCGTCGCGATGCCGTGCACCTCTGCCAGATGCGCGAAAAACGACCAGTGCGGCGGCACCGCGCGGAAGACGTAGCCGCCGCCGTGGAAGTAGAGCATCGTTCCGGCGGGCGCGCGGTTCGCAGGCGCGATCGTCCAAATCTCATGGCTTTCGAAGGCGCGGACGGAGATGGCGTTGCGCTTGCGTTGGCGCTTGGTCGGCTCGGCGGGTTTGAGGCGGCGCGTCTTTTCGATCAGCGCTCGGAATTTGGGCCCGCCATTATATTGGCCGAACAGCGGCTTGAGCGTGCGGATGATGAACTGAAAGGCGCGCGCTGTGAAGCTCGGCTTCATCGTTTCGCCGCCATCGGTACCGCTGCAACCAGTTCCCCCAGCGCATCCCGCACTGGACCTAGCTTGCCATCATCGGTCTTGCCCAGCCGCACCACGACCAGCCTCTGTTCGGGCGAGACGATGACATATTGGCCGAGATGGCCGATCGCGGCGAAAGCGCTCGCCGGGCCTTTGTCGGGGAAGAGCGCGGCATCCTTGCCCTCCGCCCCGGTGCGCGGGCGGTTTAGCCAGAGATGGCCGCCATAGCCGCCATCGGTCGGGCTCGGCGTCGTGAGGAAGGTCAGCCACTCGGGCGCGATGACTTGGCTGCCGTCCGCGCCCTTTCCTTCGAGCAGCACCGATCCGAACCGCCCCCAATCATCGAGCGTCATATAGATGATCGACCCGCCGATCTGCGTTCCCGCGCCGTCGAACTCCATGAACGCGCTGGTGATGCCCGCGGGTTTGAACAGCCGCTCCTCGGCAAACGCCTTGTAGGCAGCGGCGCGAACGCGCGGGTCTTTGCTTTCGGTCAGCTGGCGGGTGATCAATTCGGAGAGCAGCAGCGAAGTGATCGAGCTATACTCATATTTGCTCCCCGGCGCGGCTTCGAGCGGCTTGGCGAGCCCGCGCGCCGCCATGTTCGCGGTGCCCGAGATGAACAGGATTGAGGTCGTATCGGATCGTAGCACGCCCTCTGGATCGGCGGGGTCAAGCCCCTCCTGATGCTGCAGCCCCGACGACATGTGGAGCATCTGCCGCAGCGTGATTGCTCCGCGCGGATCGCCCGGATTGCGCCACTCCGCGAATGGCACCGGCGCGTCGAGCTGCAACTTGCCGTCGGCGACCAACTCACCGACGAGCACCGCCGTGACGGACTTAGCCATCGACCAGCTGATGAAGCGAGTCTTGTCGGAATAACCTGAATCGACGAAGCGATATACCGGCTCGCCGTTCAAGAACATCGAAACGGCGCGTGTTGCAGGCCTATCGACGAGTACCAGTTCTTGGATACCACGAGGCACCTCAACGCTCAGCGCCAACGCGACGCCCGAGCATGCCAGCAATGCCGCCGAAAAGAGCAGGCTTCTCATTCTCACGGCGTCAGCCTAGGCGCGTACGCCATGAGCGCAAGCCGCATCATTTTTGGCGTCGTAGCGCTGCTCGTGCTCGGCGCGGCAGCCGCATACATTTACGCCCGCTCGCAAATCCCCCGCGCCGAACTTGCCGTCGGCTACGGTGCGCGGGTGGCGTGCGGATGCCGCTTCATCGGCAACCGCCCGCTCGACAATTGCAAAAAGGATTTCGAGCCCGGCATGGAGCTGGTCCGCCTCTCCGAGGACGCGAAGGCCAAAAGCGTCACCGCCTCGATCCCCCTCCTCGCCAGCCGCACCGCAACCTTCGATCCGCTGCTCGGCTGCCAGCCCGAAACCTATCGCGACTGACCCGCCGCCTTGCGCAGGTAAGGAAGCGGATCGACCGAGACGAAGCCCGGCGTTTCGCGCGCGAAGTGCCGAAGCCAGTAATTATGCCCTGAGCCATAGACGACCAGCACCCGGTCTCCAGGCTTCGCGACCTTCATCAGCTTGCCGAAGATCTTGGCGTTGCGCAGATACCACATTGCGTTGAGGTCGGCGCCAGGCTGGCTGTCGGTGTCGCCGATCGCCAACGTGCGATAATAGAAGCTGCGCATTTGCTCGTGCTCGTCGGCGTTCATTATGGCGAGAAGCTCTGCAATGGTGTTCTTGGATTGCGACGCTTCGAATGTCTTGAGAAACGCCTGTACCCCGGCGTTGGCGTCGAGCACGGCCTTCTGCCCTAGGCGGTCGGCTTCTTTCATGAGCGTGCCATAAGGAAAATAATCGGGCTCACCTGGCTTCGGCTGCTCGTCGATTGCGTGAACCGTGCTAAGCCCGGCCGCCCGCGCGACGCGGTAGCCGATCTGGACGGTCTCGTTGGTCGACTCCTTCAATTGCGCGGCGGTGAAGTCGCGGTAGCGCACATCTTCGAGCGCAGGCGTGTCGACGACGCTCTCGACCATCACCTTGGTCGGCTTGAAGGTGAGGAGCGCCTCAGACAGCGCTTCGAGCTCGGCTTGACGCCGCGGCGTGCGGACATCCTCGGCTTGCATATTGTTGATGTCGAGGCCTGGATTGCCGAAATGATAGGTGCCGAGCACCATCACCTCGACATCGCCAGGCGCCGCTACCGCAGGCACGGCCATGAGCAGCGGCAGAATCACCGCGACCAATTGTTTCAGCATGCCGCCTCCTTCGAACTGTATTATAGACATAATACAGCTGTGCGCAGAGCGGTCAAGCGTGCCGAAACCACATTGCCTTGTGGCAATTTGCCGGCTGCCCGACTATGGGCTGCGCGTTGCGAGTCAGTTGGGAAGGGCCGCCTTGCGCATCGCTATAGCCTCGGATCACGCCGCGCTCGCACTCAAGGCGACGCTCGCCGCGCATTTGCGCGAGGGCGGACACGATGTGTCTGATCTCGGCGCGCACGAAGGCCCGGTCGATTATCCCGATTACGGTTACGCCCTCGCCACCGCGATCGAAGCGGGCGATGCCGATTTCGGCGTCGCGCTGTGCGGATCGGGCATCGGCATTTCGATCGCGGTCAATCGCAACCCGGCGTGCCGCTGCGCGCTCGTCTCCGAGCCCCTGTCCGCCACGCTCGCGCGTCAGCATAACGACGCGAATGTCATCGCCATGGGCGCGCGGTTGACGGGCGAGGACATGGCCAAGGCCTGTCTCGACGCTTTTCTCGCTACGCCCTTCAGCGGCGAACGCCATGCCCGGCGCGTAGC
>CBDUBW010000083.1:0-10322 GCA_965365485.1 uncultured Aquisediminimonas sp. | reverse complement strand
AAGATGCCGATGTGGCCGGTCCACACCTGGCTGCCCGATGCGCACGTCCAGGCGCCGACCGCCGGATCTGTCATTCTCGCCGGCGTGTTGTTGAAAATGGGCGGCTACGGCTTCGTCCGCTTCAGCCTGCCGATGTTTCCGGAGGCATCGGCGCAGCTCGTCTGGATCGTCTTCGGCCTGTCGATGGTCGCGGTCGTCTATACTAGCCTAGTCGCGCTGGTGCAGAACGATATGAAGAAGCTGATCGCCTATTCGAGCGTAGCGCACATGGCGTTCGTGACGATCGGGCTGTTCACCTTCAACCGCCAGGGCATCGAGGGCGCGCTGGTGGTGATGCTCGCCCACGGGCTGGTCTCTGCGGCGCTCTTCCTCTGCGTCGGCGTGATCTATGATCGACTGCATACGCGTGAGATCGCGCGCTATGGCGGCCTTTCGAACAACATGCCCTGGTACGCGCTGTTCTTCATGCTTTTCACCATGGCGAGCGTTGGCCTGCCGGGCCTCGCCAATTTCGTCGGCGAATTCCTCGCGCTGATGGGGGCGTATCGTGCCAATACGTGGGTCGCGGCGGTGGCGACGACGGGCATCATCCTCGGCGCGGCTTACATGCTTTATCTCTACTGGCGCGTGGCGTTCGGCACCTCGCGCAATGCGGACGCGGCGGCAATGCCCGACCTCACCTTGCGCGAGTGGCTGACGCTGGGCCCGATTGCGCTCGCGACGGTGTGGATGGGGGTCTATCCTGAAAGCTTCATGGCGCCGATGCGCGCCGATGTCGGCGTTATCCTCGCCCGTACCGCGCCCGCCGCGCCGGAGGGCGATGCCAGGCTGGCGATGGGCAAGCCCAAACCCGCAACCGCCGCACATGGCGAGGGCCACCACTGATGCCCGTTCTGCAATCGCTACAGCTTACGCTCCCCGAAATCGTCCTTTCGGGCGGCGCGATCCTGCTGATGATGGTTGCGGCCTTTGCAGGCGACCGCGCGGCGCGCACGATCAACGTGGTCTCGATCCTGCTGCTGATCGCGGCCGCCGTCATCGCCACGACGACGCAGGGCGTCGGCTTTGACGGTCTCTACACCGCAGATGCGTTTTCCGCGTTCGCCAAGGTGTTGATCTTCGGCGCGGCGGCTGTGGCGCTGGCGATGGCACCGCGCTGGTTCGGCGAGGAGGACCGGCTTCACGCCGAATATCCGGTGCTGGTGCTGTTCGCTGCAGCAGGCATGGGGATGATGGCGTCTGCCACAGACCTGCTCACGCTCTATGTCGGGCTCGAACTCAACAGTCTCGCTTCATACGTCCTTGCCAGCTTTGTGCGACGGGACAGCCGCGCGGCGGAGGCGGGGCTCAAATATTTCGTGCTCGGCTCGCTCGCCAGCGGGATCCTGCTCTACGGAATCTCGCTGCTTTACGGATTCTCGGGGACGACCCAGTTCGGCGGTATTGCGGTCGCGCTCTCGGACGGCGTCAATCTAGGCGAATTGTTCGGAATCGTCTTTGTTATGGCGGGCATCGCCTTCAAGATCGCCGCGGTGCCGTTCCACATGTGGACGCCGGACGTCTATGAAGGCGCACCGACCCCGGTCACTGCATTCTTCGCGACCGCGACCAAGGCTGCGGCGGTGGCGATGCTGGTGCGCATCAGCATTTCAGGGCTTGGCCCAGCGGCGAGCCAGTGGCAACAGATCCTGATCTTCATGGCGCTTGCCTCGATCGTGCTCGGCGCGGTCGGCGCGATCGGCCAGGCCAACATCAAGCGGCTGCTTGCGTATTCGTCGATCAACAATATCGGCTTCGCGCTGATCGGGCTGGCAGCGGGGACCGCGCAAGGCGTCGCCGCGATCATGTCCTATGTCGCGATCTACCTCGTCATGACATTGGGCAGCTTCGCCTGTGTGTTGCAGATGCGTGATGCCGACGGGCGGCATATCGAGAATATCTCGAGCCTGTCCGGCCTTTCGCAGCACAACAAGCCGCTTGCGGCCGCTTTCGCGATCCTGATGTTCAGTCTCGCAGGCATCCCGCCGCTGTTCGGTTTCTGGGCGAAATTCCTTGTCTTCCAGGCGGCCGTCAATGCCGGACTGATCGCGCTGGCCGCGGTCGGCATCGCCGCGAGCGTGATCGGGGCCTATTATTATCTCCGCATCATCAAGATCATTTATTTCGACCAGCCCGCCGAGCGTTACGCTCCGGTTAGAAGCTATGTGGAAGCAGGAGTAATCCTCGCATCCTCCATTACTTTGGTCGGCGGATACCTTCTGATTCCGTTCCTTGCGACCACGAGCAACGCTGCGGCGCGGGCGCTGTTTTGAATTCAGGTAATGAAACCCGTTACCTCGAAAACCCATGTTTTGCGTCTAGATGCGGCTCGAGGTGCTAACCTTTCTAACCTTCCAGCGTTCGGATGAACATCATCTCGGTCACGGAGACCGGATCGACCAACGCCGATTTGCTCGCCCGCGCGACCGAAGCGAACGAAAACGATTGGCTCCGCGCCGACCGGCAAACCGCAGGTCGGGGCCGTATGGGGCGGGCATGGCAATCGCCGCCGGGCAACCTCTACGCCAGCACCATCGTTAAGAGCCGCTCCACCGATCCCGCCCCCGCGACGCTGACCTTGGTCGCGGCGGTTGCGCTGACCGATGCCTTGGCTGCCGCCGCGCCTGGCATCGCCTCCATGATCAAATGGCCCAACGACGTATTGATCGACGGGGCCAAGATCGGGGGCATACTGCTCGAACGAAGCGGCGACGCCATTGTCATCGGCTTCGGCGTCAACCTTGCCTGGAGTCCCGAGGGTCTGGATCGGCCAGTGACCAGCCTCGCCGCGCTCGGCCATGTCGCCGAAGCCGATGACTTCTGCGCATCGCTCGTGGACGTTTTCGCCCAACGACTGGCCGATTGGCGCAGCGATCTGAGGATTATCGCGACGGCTTGGCAAGGCGCGGCCCACCCACTCCGCACGGCCTTGCGCGTCGCGACGGGGGACGGTGCCACGATTGAGGGCTGGTATGATGGCCTCGCGCCCGACGGCGCGCTGAGGCTGCGCTTGGCGGATGGCAACATCCGTGTCATCCACGCAGGCGACGTTTTTCTGGTATAGCTTGGGGGACGCAATGCTGCTCGCGATCGATGCCGGCAACACCAACATCAAGTTTGCGCTGATCGACGGGTGTGACATCAAGACGCGCTGGCGGATCGCGACCGATCCGCGTCGGACGGCCGATCAGTATGCGGTGTGGCTGACCCAATTGCTCGAACTCGAGGGCTATAAGCGTGCGGATGTCACCGCCGTCCTGATCTCATGCGTAGTGCCGCGTGCGCTTCACAATCTGCAGATGCTCAGCAGCAAGTATTTTGGGCAGGAAGCAACGATCGCCGGGCGCGGCCCCGATGGATGGGGGATTGCACTCGATGTCGCTGAGCCGCACGCGCTCGGCGCCGATCGCGCGGTCAACGCGATTTCAGCACATCATGCGGTCGAAGGCGATCTTATCGTCATCAGCTTCGGCACCGCGACCACGGTCGATCATGTCGATTATCGCGGCGCCTATAAGGGCGGGATTATCGCGCCCGGCATAAATCTTTCGCTCGATGCGCTGGTGATGGCCGCCGCGATGCTGCCACGCATCGCTATCGAAGCCCCCGCCGATCCCAGCGTCATTGGCCGCACCACCGAAAGCCAGATGCGGATCGGCATCTACTGGGGTTATGTCGCGATGATCGAAGGCTTGATCGCGCGGATGAAAGCAGAGATTGGCCGCCCCGCGAAGGTCGTTGCGACGGGCGGGCTGGCCGTGCTGTTTGAAGCGCACCAGCATCTCTTCGATCTCGTCGATCCGGACCTGACCCTTCGCGGCCTTGCCATCATTCACGAGAAGGCCGAATAGGCGGCCGATGACCACCCCACAGGATGAACTCCTCTTCCTCGCCCTCGGCGGGTCGGACGAGATCGGCATGAACGTCAACCTATACGGCTGCCGCGGCAAATGGATCATGGTTGATCTCGGGCTGACCTTTAGCGGCCATGAATATCCCGGCGTCGATTTGGTGCTGCCCGATCTCGAATTCATCGAGAAGCGTCGTGAAGATCTACTCGGCGTGGTGCTGACGCACGGGCACGAGGATCATATTGGCGCAATCCCCTATCTCGCTGTCGATCTTGGCGTGCCGCTTTATGCAACGCCCTTCACCGCGACGCTGATCCGCGGAAAGCTCGACGAAGAGGGCATCGCCAACCAGGTCGAGCTCAAGGTGATACCTGAGGGCGGTGCGTTCGGGCTGGGGCCATTTGACCTGCGCTACGTGCCGCTGGCCCATTCGATCCCTGACATGAGCGCGGTAGTGATCGATACCCCGCACGGACGTATTTTCCACACCGGAGACTGGAAGCTTGACGACGAGCCGGTTCTGGGCGCCGCGGTCGATCCTGCCGATCTCAAGGCGATTGGAGACGAGGGCGTGTTCGCTTTGGTTTGCGACTCGACCAACGCCTTCAACGCCGGTGAGTCGGGAACCGAGGGTAGCGTTCGCGACGGGCTAATGGCGTCGGTGGGGGCCGCGAAGGGCAGGGTGCTCGTGACGAGCTTCGCCTCGAACGCGGCCCGGCTTGAAACGCTGCATCAGGTTGCCGACGCGACCGGACGGACATTATGCCTCGCCGGGCGCTCGCTCGATCGCATTGTTCGCGCGGCGCAGGCCAACGGCCTGCTGAAGAATTTCCCGCCGCCGATGGATTTCGACGCGGCAATGCGTCTTCCGCCTAATAAGTTGATGATTGTCGCCACAGGTGGGCAGGGGGAGGCCCGCGCGGCGCTGGCCCGGATCGCGACCAACTCGCATCCCTTGAAGCTCGACGCGGGCGACACCGTGATCTTTTCGTCAAAGCAGATTCCGGGCAACGAGGTCGCGATCGGCAAGATCCAGAACACGCTCGCGCGTCAGGAGGTGATCATGGTCACCGAGAAGCAGGCGCACGTCCATGTCTCAGGCCATCCCGGGCGACCCGAACTCAAGGCGATGTACGACTGGATCAGGCCGCAGCTGGTCATTCCTGTTCATGGCGAGCGGCGGCACATGGCAGAACAAGCGCGCTTCGCGCGGAGTTGCGGCGTGCCCGAGGCGCTTGTTCAGTCGAACGGAGAGGTAGTGCGGCTTGCGCCTGGCGCTCCCAAGATCATCGGCCAGGAGCGCACCGGGCGGCTCGTCCTTGATGGCGACGTTATCCTTCCTGCCGACGGGGGGACGATTAATGAGCGGCGGCGGCTTGGTCTGCACGGCTATATCGCCGCGGCAGTGGCGATCGATGGCAAGGCGCTGGCGGCCCCTCCCGAGGTGCGGTTGCAAGGGGTGCCCGTCGAGGAAGACCGAGACGAATTCGTCGAAGCCGTCGAGGATGCGATTGAGGCCGCCGTCACCAAAGGCGCGCGCGACCGCGATGGCCTGCGAGAAGCGTTGCGCCTGGCCGTACGCCGGACTGCGACGGAATGGACAAACAAGAAGCCGATTGTCGATATCATGCTCATCGAGATGGACGCGCGTTGATGGCGTGGACCTCGGCGCTCGCCATTTACCTGCTTTTCTGGGTGATGAGCGCGTTCCTGGTAATGCCCTTCGGCATCCGCACATCGGACGAGATGGGGGTTGATCTCATTCCTGGCCAAGCCGAATCCGCCCCGGCAAATTTCAGTGGCGGGCGGTTAGTGCTGCGCGCGACGATCCTCGCGACCATCCTATTCGGAGTCTACTACGCCAATTACGTCAACGGCTGGGTGAGCCTGGCGACATTCTCGCCCGAACTTTAGGTGCGCAGCCGCTCAATCGCCTGGGCGAGCGCGACGTAAAGTTTGCCATTATCGGAAGAGAGCAGGGTCACGCCCAGCAACTGCCCATCGCGTGTCGCCAGTACGTTGCGCAACATGCTCTCGAAATCATGGATGTAGCGGTTCACCTGTTCGCGGAATTCGGGCTCATGCTCATAATTATGGGCGATCTCGCGCGCTTGCGCCGAATCGAGCAAGCGCACTGCGCGGCGCGAAAATATACCACGATCGCCGCGAAGATAGGCCGCCCACGCCGTGTCGGTGACCTCGTTCGAGAGAATCTTGGTCACGTCGATAGCCGTCGAGTTGAGCGATTCGATCAAGAGCGCGACGCGGCGTGCAAAGTTTGCCTGGTCGCTGCGCTCTATCCCCTGCTTTGCCTCGTTGATGCGCGCTTCGAGCGAGGCGCTGGTTTCCGAGATGGTCAACATCTGACGCATCAGGCGGTCGGTCGCCCCTTGAGCCGCTGCGACCGCGCGCTCGGTTGTGGCGGCGATCTCCGTCATCTGCGTTTCGACCTGCCCGGTTAGCGCGTCCGAAAGCGCCTGACGGCTGCGCGCACCGAGCGTGGCCGCGCTTTGCGAAACGGCATCGTCGATTCCCGCCTTGATCCGCGAAGTGGAAAGCTCCGCAGCATCGACCAATGCGGATAGCGCCACCCGCGCTGAGTCGGCGCGTTGCGCGGTTGCGCTGTCAAGCGAATCGAGCGCCTGCCTTGCCTCGCTGCTTTCGCTAGCCGCCACCTTTGACATTGCGCCCAAAGCATCGCGAACTTGCGGTATCGTCTCGCCGGACAAACGCGCCG
This sequence comes from uncultured Aquisediminimonas sp., assembly GCA_965365485.1. Classification (GTDB taxonomy): domain Bacteria; phylum Pseudomonadota; class Alphaproteobacteria; order Sphingomonadales; family Sphingomonadaceae; genus Aquisediminimonas. Next base: position 3,695 of record CBDUBW010000083.1, on the reverse strand, counting down.
CGTCTGCCCGTGCTTTGCCGATCGCGTCGTCGAGTTCGGCAGCGATCGACTTGAAATTGTTCAGCCCTGCTGCTCCCTCCGCCGACAGCGTTTCGAGCGTTTCACGCTGTCGCGAGACGAGTGCCGAAAGTTCAGACAAGCGTTCGAGAGATGCGCTCGCGAGCGCCGTCATTTCGCCAATAGCTGGAGACGACTGATCGATAGTGCCTAACGTAGCGCCAGCCGCTTGATCGAGCCGCGCGAATGCGGCGGGCAGGGTTTCGTCGACCTCGCGCAGCGTCGCATCGATTGCGGTCATCAGCGATTCGACCCGTTCGGCCAACCGATTGGCGGTATCGCCGCTGCCGCTGAGCGCGGCGGTCATGTCTTCGCTATGACCCCGCAACGCCTGAATCGCCATGCCCAGTCGCTCAATCCGCGCGCTGCCGGCCGAATCGAAATCGGCAAACCGGGCTTCGATGCTATCGAGATCGCTGCCCAACCGTGCAACCAGCGCTTGGGCGCGGTCATCTTGCCGCGCGAAAACGTCGGCGACTCGATCGATCTTGCCGCCAATCTCGCCAATTCGCTGCTGGAGCGATCCTGCCGCCTCATCGCCCGCGCGTGCCATTGCAGCATGGCTTTGCTCGACAAGCGCCATCATCGCGGACCCCTGAGCCTCCATGCCCGCGCGCGCGGCATCCAGCGCCACGCCCGCGCGATCGAGCGCCGCGTCGACCGCCTGAGTCATTTGCCCCGCAGCTTCCTCGAGTCGCGCGCCCGCGACTTCGCTTACGCTTTCCATTCGTGCGAGGTGCGCCGCCAAGCGCTGCGCCGCGTTGCCGGCAATGTCATTGGCCTCCTTGCCGCGCGTTGCCAGCAAGGTCAGTTGTGCGTCGAGGGCTCCGGCATGCTCATGCGCGGCAAGCCCGGCGTCTTGCAACGAGAGCACCAGCTTGCGCGTTTCGACATTGGCCTTGGGAAGGCTTGACAAGAGCACCGCGAGATCTCCTCGCGCCGCTGCCGCGGATCCGGTCAATTGCTGTGTCTGTCGGCTGACGTTCTCGATTTCGCTCGTCATCGCGCGCGAAACGGCGTTGAGCCGCAGCGCAGCGTCTTCTCCAAGAGCCAGCAACTCGTCGCCCTGAGCGCGTAGCTCCGCACGGCTGTCTGCGACGCGTTTGCCAATAAGCGCGAACAGCGACTGAAGTCGCTTGGCTTCGCCGTCGATAAGCGCTGCCGTCCGCGTGAAACGCCGTTGCTCAGCCGCGCCGGACCGCTGCATCAGCAACCAAAGGACGGCGATCAGCGCCAAAGGCGCGCTCACCATCGCCACCAAGGCCGTCACATCACCTAGAGCGAATGAAAATCTCTGAAACCCCGCGGTTCGTTCCCAGGTAACCGCGCCGATCCAGGAGAGCGCGGCTATGATTGCGATCGCGCTGCTGACGATTTCGCGCGCCCGGCTTGGTGGTGAAAACTCGACGTCTTCGGGCGGATACTCGACCATCGGTGTGGTTGCGATATGAACATCGCCAAGGTGTTCGACCTTGCGTTGCCCTGCGTCCGCGTCGCGCCAGAGGCCGACGACCGTGTTTCCCCCAGACATGAACGCGATGCTACACTTTCCCAAAGCGGGACGCAATTCTGTCTAACGCTCGGTTAGGCACGTTGGCTTTTCATCACCGTCGCTTGTGGTTAACGCGAATGCCGACAGGGTTTCGGGGCGCGTATCTTGCCATTGGCAGCATTGATTTTGGCCGACAGCGACGCTTCGGGCGGCGGCGATGGCGCACGGCCGGCGCTGCTGCCGATCGCGGGCCAGACGTTAATCGAATATCAGGCACGATCGGCGCGTGCTGCAGGCGCGCTCCACATCGTCGTCATGGTCGATGCCCTGCCTGGCCAACTCGTCGAGGCATTCGATCGCTTGCGCCATGAGGGGCTGTCGGTCGACGTCGCGCGAGACGTGCGTGACGCGGCTGATCGCGTTCATCCAGATGAGGATTTGCTGATATTCGCCTCTGGGGTTGTTGCCGACCGAGCGGTGATCGCGAACGTAGTAAACCACGCGGCGCCGGCCGTACTGACCCTGCCCGAAGCGGCCGGATTGGCGCACCACGAACGTATCGACGGCTATAGCAGATGGGCGGGGCTGGCGTTGCTGAAGGGCGAACATCTGCGGCATACTGCGACAATGCTTGGGGACTGGTCGCTGGGGCCGACCTTGCTGCGTGTCGCAATCCAGCATGGCGCTGCGCGCGTTTCTTTGGCTGACCAAGCCGGTGTCACCACTGTCGGTGATGGCAAGCACGCTCATTCCGTCTCCAAGAGATTGACTGAGACAGGGTCGGAAGGGCCGTCTTCGCCCTTTCAAAGAATTGTCGCGCCGCTTGCCTCCCTGGTGGCAGCATCGGCAATGGCGCGGCCAGTGCCATTCGATCTTGTCGATCTGCTCGCTCCAGCGCTTTTCGTCATAGCGTTTGCGCTCGGTTGGTTCGACATGCCCGCGCTTAGCTTCGCGGCCTTTCTGATCGGTGCGGTCGCGGGGGCAACTGCCACCCGATACGGAACTGCGGCAATGCGGCATTCGCTCGCTTTGCGATGGCGACTCGAGATCGAACAGGCGATTTTGACCTTGCTCATGCTGTTCGCCGCTTTGTTCGCGTGGCGCGATGGGGCGGGCTGGGGTGTGAACGCGCTTGCTCTATGGACAGCGGCGAATTTGCTGACGTCTGCCAAAGAATCGCGATGGGGGCCGGGGCCGATCGACCTCGGGTGCATCCTCTTGGTGGCGAGCTTAGTCGATATGCTCGTGATAGGCTTTGCTTCGTGCGTCACATGGCAATTGGCTGCGTCGCTTGCGCCGCGCCTCCGCTCGTTTTTAGCGGCGCGTTAACCATGACTGCCTATGGCCGGATCAATGGCCCTGGGGACAATGACGATCGGGATTGGTCGATGACCGACACGGGCGCGCTTGTCGTCCACGGCCATGTCGATGCCGACGGCCGTCTCGTCGACGCCGATCCGCAGCTGGCAGCGCTGCAACATGCGGCCGGAGGCTCGAGCGGTGGGCAGCTTGCGGTGCCGCCAATCGCCTCGGTCGCGCGGTTGGCGAAGACGCTCGGCATCCCGGTGTCGCGCGGCGTCGTTGCGGGTGCCGCGGATCACGACATTGATTTATGGATCCGCGCTCAGCCTGACGGGGAGGGCGTTCGTCTGGCGATAACCGGTTGGCAGCAACGCGCAAGCGCTCCCGCGCTCGACACGCCCGATCGCGAAATCAGCTTTGCTTCGCTTGAGCAGGACGGCGAGTGGGCGTGCGACGCAGCACTTCGCTTTACGCGCTTCGACCGCTGGGAAGACTGGAGCGGGGAGCGCGTGCTCACGCGAGTTCGCCTCATCGAAGACGATGAGGGGGAAATGCCTTTGATCGACGCGCTCGCTGCGCGTGCCCCGTTCACGGGACAGGCGGTAGAGTCCCGTGACAGCAAGGCGGAACGGCTACTGATGCACGGCCACCCGGTAACCGGACCGGATGGCGGCTTCGCCGGCTTTGTCGGTGGTTATCGCGACCTTTCCGGCCATACCGCTGTAAAAGCCAAGCATGGCGACTTGCCGTTAGGGCGGCCGCTAACCACGCCGCTTCAAGCGCCGGGCCTGGCAGACCGGCTTGATGCAGCCTTGCGAAGACCGCTTCACCGCATCATCATTAA
>CBDUBW010000082.1:0-10324 GCA_965365485.1 uncultured Aquisediminimonas sp. | reverse complement strand
CCAGGCTCGCCGAGGCGACTGCACGGGTCGAAGCGCTCAGCAAAGACATCGCGACCCGCTTTCCCGATTATGCCGGCCTGTCCAGCCCGGCACCGCTCGCGCTTGCCGCCGCGCGCGAGAAGCTCAAGCCCGACGAAGCGATCCTGCTCATCGTTCCCGCCGGGCGAGCGATGCACATGTTCGGCGTCTCGCAGACCGCAATCACCTGGCGGATGAAAGAGAGCGGCGTCGCTTTCGCCGAAGAGCGCATCGTCAAGCTGCGCTGTGAAGTCGATGAGGCGAATTGCGCCGAACCGCCGGCCAAAGGCGGGCCGCGCCGCTTTTCCGCCGATGCCGCAAACGATCTCTATCGCGAATTCGTGGCTCCGGTCGAAAGCGGCTTTGCGGGTGCCAAGCGCATCTATGTGGCGAGCGCGGGGCCGCTGAGCGCGATGCCGCTGAGCCTTTTGCGCACCGCGCCTGACATGGCCGCGCCCGAGGCCTGGCTCGCCGATCGCTACACACTGATGACGCTGCCCGCCGTTTCGAGCCTGCGTCTGCGCGAGCAGCCTGCACCCGCGCCCGGCCCCTATCTGTTCGGCGTCGGCGATCCGGTGCTGACCGGCACCCGCGATGCCGATGAGATCCTGCTTGACGAACAGCTTGCGGAGGGGCGCAGCGATGGCGGCGTACCACGCGCCAACCCCGGCGAGTTGCGGACGATGGAGCCGCTGCCGGGCACGCGGGTCGAACTCGAAGCGATGGCGCGGTCGGTCGCGCCGCTGCCCGCGACGATCAAGCTGGGCGACGAAGCGACCGAAGCCGCGGTCAAGCAATCGAAGGCGTTGGCAGAAGCGCAGATCGTCGTCTTTGCAACGCACGGCCTGCTTCCGCGCAGCGTCGCGAGCATCGCCGAGCCGGGACTGGTCTTCACCCCGCCCGCGACCGCGACGCCGATCGACGATGGCCTGCTCACCGCGTCCGAGGCGGCCAGCTTGCGCTTGGCGGCGAGCCTGATCATTCTTTCCGCCTGCAACACCGCCTCTCCCGATGGCAGGCCGGGGGGAGAAAGCCTGTCCGGGCTGGCGCGCGCCTTTTTGTTCGCGGGCGCGGGGTCGATCCTCGCCAGTCACTGGCAGATCGGCGACGATTCGACCGCGGCGCTGACGTCGGAGATGCTGCGCGTCGGTCGGTCCGATTCCAATGCGGGCTGGGGCGCGGCGCTCGCTGCCGCCGAACGCGCGCTCCGCACCGGCAAACGCGCCGACGGGTCGCCGCTGCCGGGCTGGAAAGCCGAATGGGCGCATCCCGCGTTCTGGGCACCCTTTGCGCTCGTCGGACAGGGGTTCTAGGTTCGGCCCTTGACCTCGAAAATGGTTTCGAGACGCTGCCGCCCCTTGACCTGAATACGATCGATCTCGCTGAGCGCAAAAGCGTCGCCGATCGCCTCCGCCGTCGCCTGACAGATGAGAATGCCCGATCGGTAAATCTTGGTCGCATCTTCGAGCCGCGCGGCGAGGTTCACGCTGTCGCCGATCACCGTATAATCCATCCGCTTGGGGCTGCCGACCGTGCCTGCGATCACCTCTCCCGTGGCGATGCCGATGCCGATCCGCAGCGGACCCGCGCCCCGCTCGGCCCGCCGCAAATTGATCGCCGCCATCATCTCCTGCATCCGCACCGCCGCCTCGACCGCATTAAGCGCATCGCGGCCGGTCGATAGCGGCGCGCCGAACACGGCCATGATGGCGTCGCCGATATATTTGTCGAGCACGCCGCCCGCGTCCGAAACCGCCTCGAACAGATCTGTAAAAATCTCGTTGAGCATGTCGACCGTTTCGCGTGGCGTGAGTGCCTCGGCCATGCCGGTGAAATCGCGGATGTCGGCGAAGAGCACGCTGGCATGGCAGGCGGTGCCGAACATTTTGTCATCGTCGCGGTCGAGCACCTGTTCGACGACTTCCTGCGGCATGAAGCGCCGCATCGCTCCGCGCAGCCGTTTGCCCTCGCTGATGTCTTCGAGAAGGATGAGCAGCCCGATCTCCTCGGCCTCGCTGACCAGCGGGACGATCGTGATGTTGACCGAGCGATGGCTGCCATCCCCCGTCACCAGATCGAAGTCGAGCATCGTCTTGGGATCGCTGTTCGCGCTCACCGCATCGAGCTCGGCGATCAGCGGCGGATTGGTTTCGGCAAGCCAGGCGCGCGCATCGACGCCTTCGAGCGTCTCGGGCGAGACGCGCAGGATCGCGCAAGCCGCGGCGTTGAATTTGGCGACCTTGGCGTCCGGATCGAGCGTGACGACTCCGCTCGACATCGACCGCAATATGCTCTCATTATAATTGCGTGAGGCCGCGACCTCGGTGAACAAAGTCGCATTGTCGAGCGCGATCGCCGCCTGCGCGGCAAAGGCGCGCAGCCGCGCCAAGTCGGTCTGCCCGAAACGTTCGCCGTTGCGGCGATTGAGCGCTTGGAGCACGCCCAGCTTGCGCCCTTCGCGGGTCATGATCGGCACCGCGATCATGGTCTTCGTGCGAAATCCGGTCCGCTCATCGACTTCGGCGTTGAAGTGCGGATCGGCATAGACATCGTCGACGATCAGCGCCTCTCCGCTCCCGAAGACATGGCCGGCAATGCCTTTGCTCGCCTGAAAGCGGATGACGCGGTGCTCCATCCCTTCGGCGAACAGCGCCCAGAGTTCGTCATGCTTCGCGTCGTGGAGATATAGCGTCGAGCGTTCGGCGCGCAGTATGCGGCTCGCGACTTCGACGATCCGCGCAAGCAGAGCCTCCAATTCCATCTCGCTGGTGATCGACGAGCTGACTTCGAGCAGCTGCCGCAAATCGTCGGTCACGGCTTCGCTCGAAGAGATCGAGCGCGCCCAGCGTTCGGCGAGCACGACGATGTGCGAGAAAAGCAGAATCAATATCCCGAACGCGGCATTGGCGATCACGCCGAAACGGTCGCGCGGAAAAATGCCCGAAGCGATCGATCCGACCATCAGCATGACGACGGTGAACACGCCCAGCCCGATCAGGAAGGGGAAGGCGCCGTCGCGCTGACGCCACACCGCGCGCGAAATCACCCACAGCATATAGGCGAAGACGATCAGCATCACGAGGACGAGGCGGACATTCACCAGCGAGGCGAGATAGGTGCCGCCGGCGATGAACGCCCCGGCCTGGACGATGCTGAACCCCAGCACCACCGACAGCGCGCCGCGGAACCCCCAGATCGGGCTTTCGGCGCGATAGATGCTGTGGACATAGACCAGCGCCATCGCAATCGACACGCAAGAGCCCAGATAGACGATCGCGAGCATCACCGCGAAGGGCACGTCCGGGAAGGCCATCGTGAAGAGATTGTCGAAGCCGAGCATCAGCGACGCAGGCATCAGCGCGAAAGCGGCGATCGAGAAATAGAGGAAGGAGGGGTCGCGCGCGCGGTAGAGAAAGACGACGAGGCAGAAGAAGCCGATCGTCATCAGTGAAATCTGGGTGAGGAACTCCTGCGCAAGCCGGTGCGAGGTCCAGTCTCCGACCGCGTTGGAAAGCCCGATCACCGGCGCGGCGTCGAAGCCGTTGTCGCGGTGGAGGTGCGCGGCCATCTTGATCTCGAGCCGCACGTCGCGCCCGTCGGCATCGAAGCCGATATCCTGTGCGCGCCATTGATAGCGCGTGTCCGCAGCGCTCCGGCCGACGCGCCCCCGGCCGGACACCAGCTTGCCGTTGAGAGTAACTTCGCTCGCGACGAAAATGGTCGGGATCGAGATGCGATAGCGTGCCGGAGCGAGTCCCTTGATCGTCACCCCGAAGGTCGCGACGCCATCGCGCGGCAGCATCACGCCGTTGGGCGCGCGCGTCATGTTCCAGACGCCGGGAACCGCCATGGCGAAGCGCGGCATTTCGCCGGCTGGCACATCGCCAAGCTTGTCGTGCCATGTGAAATCCCACTCGCCCTCGAGCGTGACCGGTTTGGTCAGCGGGCCAGCCCGCGCGAACGAAATCGCACCGTCCTCGACGCGCAAATTGCTCGGCGAATATTGCGCGACGAAGAAGGGCAGGCAGATGGCGCAGAGCAGCGCGATGACCAGCGCACTCACCACCAGTCGCCGCAGCGGCGAAATCTCGTCGGCGGAGTCGAGCAAGCGGACGATCAGCCCCTTCACGCCTGCCCCTGCCCTTTCGTTGACTCCGGCGCACGAGCCTATGGCAGCAAGGCCCGGATTGCCAGTTGCAACGTCAGGACGCGGTGACCGCGAAGATGCGCTCCTGCGTCACACGCCCTTTGACCTGGATCGTGTCGACCTCTTCGAATTCGGCAACACCTTTTGACAGAGCGACCGTGCGTTCGCAGGTGATGATGTCGCGATTATAGGCCTTGGTCAGATCCTGCAGCCGCGCCGCCAGGTTCACGCTGTCGCCGATGACGGTATAATCCATGCGCTTGGGGCTGCCGATCGTGCCGGCGACGACCTCGCCGCTCGAAATGCCGATCCCCAGCCTGAGCACCGGTTGACCGCGCGCCTCGCGCCGGGCGTTGATCGATGCCATCATCTCCTGCATCTTGAGCGCCGCGCGCACCGCGTTGGCGGCATCCTGCCCGCGGCTGAGTGGCGCGCCGAACACCGCCATCACCGCGTCGCCGATATATTTGTCGAGCACACCGCCCGCGTCCGACACCGCCTCGTACAGCTCGGTGAAAATCTCATTGAGCATGTCCACCGTTTCGCGGGGCGTCAGCTTCTCCGCCATGGTCGTGAAGTTGCGAATATCGGCGAAGAGTACGCTGGCGCTGCATGCCGCGCCGAACAGCGCATCGCTTTCCTGCCCCAGCACCTGGTCCATGACTTCCTGCGTCATGAACCGTCGCATCGCGCCTTCGAGCCGCTTGCCCTGGCTGATATCCTCGACGATCAGCAGCCAGCCCTCCTGCTGCTTTTCGCCCATCAGCTGAACGATCGAGATGTTGATCGAGATGGTGTTGTCGCGCGTCGTCAAAATGTCGATGTCGAGCAGCGTCTTGCTGGTCAGCGTCGTCGCGACGTTGCGGATCTCCTCGAGCACGACGGGATTCTTGACGGCAATATATTCCTGCCAGTCATAATCTGAGACAGCTTCCGGTGCGATCTCGAGGATTTCGCAGGCGGCGTCGTTGAGCCCGGTGACGATCCCCGAGCGGTTCAATGTGACGACGCCATTCGACATCGATCGCAGCACGCTTTCCGAATAATTGCGCGATTGCGTCACATCTTCGAACAGCTGCGCATTATCGAGCGCAACCGCAGCCTGCGCGGAGAAGGCCCGCATCGAATCTGCGTCCGACCGATCGAAGCTGCCGCCGTCCAACCGGTTGAGCGCCTGCAACACGCCGAGCTTGCGGCCGTCGCGCGTCGTCAGCGGCAGCGCGATCATATTGCGGGTGCGAAACCCTGATTCCTCATCCTGAGCGCGGAGGAAATCGGGATCGGCATAGGGATCGTCGACGATCTGGACCTGCCCGGTTCCGAAGCAGCGGCCGACAATGCCCTTGTCGGCAGGAACCCTGATCGTCTTTTCGCCCAGCCCTTCGGCTACGCGCGTCCAGAGCTGTTCCTTGCGCTCGTCGAAAATGAAGAGCGAGGATCGTTCGGCGCGCATGATCCGGCTCGTCCCCTCGACGATCCGTCGCAGCACGGTATCGAGTTCGATCTCGCTGGTGATCGAAGCGTTGACGTCGATCATCTGTCGCAGGTCGCTGCTCAGCCGCTGCGCCGAAACCGTGGCCAGCGACCAGCGTTCGGCAAGCACCACCATGTGCGAGAAAAGCATGACAAGCATCCCGAACGAGACAATGTCGAGACTGATCTGGTCGCTCGGCACCAGCCCGAACGAAACCAGCGAGAGCACGATCGTCGATGCGAAAAGCATCGTGATCCCGGCGAGGAAGACGATGGCCCCGGGGCGCTTGTGCCAGGCCGCGCGCGCGAGCAAGACGATGACATAGCTGAAGACGATGACGATAACGTAGATCAGGCCCGAGTTGATCACCGACGCGAACAGCGTATCCCCAATCGCCAGCGACACCGCCTGCGCCGTGAACAGCGCGGCCACCGCGGCGAAGGCGATGCGATACCCCCACTTCAGATGCTCCTCGGGGAAAAGCGCATCGGCATAAATGAGGAAGCCGCCAAGCGCGGCGATCGTGCCGAGATAAAGGATCGTCAGCAGCCAGAGCAGGCCGAGCCCGGGAAAGATCATCGACATCAGATTGTCGATCCCGAGCACCGCCGAGAAGGGCAGCAGCCCGAAGCAGCACAAGGCGAAGCACAGGGACGGCCAATCGTCGCGCCGGAAGATGAAGGCGACGAGACTGTAGAGGCCGAGCAGGACGAGCGAGAGGTGGAAAAGCAATTCCTGCGCCCAGCGCAGCGAGAACCAGTCCCCCATGCCTTCGGGCGCGCCGAGCACCGGCGCCTGTTCGAGCCCGGTATCGCGGTGGAGGAACGACGCCGTCTCGATCGCGATCGTCACGGGGCCCCCGTCAGCGGTGAAACTCAGGTCGCTCGCGCGCCACAAATAGCGGGTCGAGGCTTCGTCATTGCCGAGCGTTCCGCGTTGCGCCACCGCGCGTCCGCTTATCCAGACGCGGTTCGCCATGTAGATGGTGGGGACGACCAGCCGATAGGGGCCGGGCCGGAGCCCGTCGATGGTGACGCTGTAAGTGGCGCGGCCGCTTTGCGGCGTCACCGTGCCACCGGGCGCCGGGCGATCTTGCCATACGCCCGGAACGCGCATCGTGTAGCGCGTGCTGGGCGGAGGCGCGCCGGCGCCGCTGGGGCCCTGCCAGACAAAGCTCCAATCGCCCGAAAGCTCGATCGGCCGATCGAGCGACCCCCAGCGCGTCAGGTCGAGCCGCCCATTCGATACCTGCGGTGCGTTCTTGGCGAGCGTATCGATGAAGAAGGGCGCGCAGACGAGCGACAGGACGACCAGCATGAACAGCCCGAAGCGCAGCGACGCGGGCCGGGCCTCCCGGGCTCTTCTACTGGTCAACTGGCTGTCCGCCGTCGCTTCCAACCCGATGTCTCCGCCCGTCGCGGCGGATTCCTGCCACATCCGAGCCCGGCTGTCTAACGCGGCGGCAGCGTCTGCATCAGCACGCGGATGACGTTGCCGCCCATCACTTTGGCGATCTCCTCGTCGGTTAGCCCGCCATCGATCAGCGCCTGGGTGACGAGCGCGAGTTTCGAGGTATCGAACCCAACCGTGGTCGCGCCGTCATAATCGGAACCAAGCCCGACATGGTCGATCCCAACCAGGCGCTTCACGTGCAGCACTGAAGCGACGAATTTGTCGAGCGTGACGCCGCAGATCGCACCATCCCAATAGCCGATGCCGATTACGCCGCCGGTTTTGGCGACGCCCCTGATCTCGTCGTCGGTCAAATTGCGGTTGACCTTGCACACCGCCTGCACCCCGCCATGCGAAGAGACGACGGGCTTGGTAGCCATCGCAAGCACCTCCGCAACGCAGGTATGCGAGCAATGCGCGATATCGACCACCATCCCCTTCGCCTCCATATCGCGCACGATCTGCCGCCCGAATGGGGTGAGACCGCCCTTCTTTAGCCCGTGCATCGAGCCCGCGAGTTCATTGTCGAAGAAATGGGTGAGTCCCGCCATGCGATAGCCCGCGTCGAAGAGAACTTGCAGGTTCTCGCGCTTGCCTTCGAGGTTCTGCAGGCCCTCGATGGAGAGGAGAGTGCCAACTGGACTGGGCTTCCAAAGGGTGCGGCCTTGCCTGTCGAGAGCTTCCTGCGGCGGCGGTCGGATACGTTGTGAGAATAGGTCGATTACGTCGCTATGACTTCTTATGATGCGTACTTGTCCTCCTGAATGTTTTTCCGCGGCTGGCAGCTTTTGCGCATGCCACAGCGATCGTTCGAGCAGTGAGTTCCACGTCCGAACCGGCTGGCCCTGCGCAATCGCGAGTGCGGTGATGTTATCGCTATCTGCCCCGTTCGCGTCGTAATTCTGGCCTTTGGGCGTTTTTGTTACGGACGACAAAACCTGCAACGCGACACCACCGTCCTGCAGCCGCGGCAAATCCATGTGGCCGCGATCGGCGCGCTCGAGCAAGTCTCGCTTCCACATCAACGTGTCGCTGTGAAGATCGGCGATGGTCAAAGTTTTGTGAAGCGCCAGCGCCCGGGCCGAGGGCTCGCCCGCGATCGGCTCGACCTTGTTCATCGAACTTTCGACCATGCCCGGCGCGAGCGCGAAAAAGGCCAGCGCCGCCAGTCCGATCAGCAGGGCAGCCCAGCCCAGAAACTTGCGCATCAGCCCCTCCGCTTGAGTGTCACGAAGGCAAACGCCAAATCGCCGTCATGCGCCTCGCGCGCGACTTCCTCCCATTCGGGGCCGAACGGGTCTAGGATAGTATCGCCATCGGGCGCGGCTTCGACTTCGGTCAGTTCGATGCGATCCGCCTGGGGCAGAAACAGCCGGTAAATCTCCGCGCCGCCGATGATCGAAACGTGCGGCGCGTTCGCCATCCGCAGCGCCTCCCCGACATTATGCGCAACCTCCGCTCCCTCGGCCTGCCACTCCGCATCGCGCGTCAGCACGATATGCCGCCGCCCCTCGAGCAGCCCCGGCAGGCTCTCGAAGGTCTTGCGCCCCATGATCATCGGATTGCCCAAAGTCAGCTGCTTGAACCGTCGCAAGTCGGCGGAAATGCGCCATGGGAGCTTGCCGTCCTTTCCAATCACGCCATTGCGCGCACGGGCGACGATCAGAACGATTTCGGGATGGTTCAAACCGCCACCGGCGCCGCGATATGGGGCTGAGCGACATAGCCTTCGATCGCAAAATCCTCATATTCATAAGCGTCGATCGAAGGCGCGCGGCGCTTGATCTTGAGCGTGGGGAGCGGCCCCGGCTCGCGCGTTAGCTGCAGCCGCGCCTGTTCGAGATGGTTCGAATAAAGATGGCAATCGCCGCCCGTCCAAACGAAGTCTCCGACCTCCAGCCCGCATTGATCGGCGAGCATATGCGTGAGCAGCGCATAGGAAGCGATGTTGAACGGCACCCCAAGGAACACATCGCACGACCGCTGGTAAAGCTGAAGCGAAAGCCGGCCATTGGCGACATAGGTCTGGAACAGGCAGTGGCACGGCGCGAGCGCCATCGCGGGCAGCTCCGCGGGGTTCCACGCCGTGACGATCTGCCGCCGCGAGGCGGGGTTGGTGTTGATCTGGTCGATCAGCGCCGCGATCTGATCGACGGTGACGCCGCCCGCGCCCTCCCAATGCCGCCATTGCTTGCCATAAACCGGGCCGAGATCGCCGTCTTCGCCCGCCCACTCGTCCCAGATGCTCACCTTGCGATCCTGCAGCCAGCGGACATTGCTATCGCCGCGCAGGAACCAGAGTAGCTCGATGATGATCGAGCGCAGGTGCAGCTTCTTCGTCGTCAGCAGCGGAAAGCCCTCGCTGAGATCGAAGCGCATCTGGTGCCCGAACACCGACAGCGTGCCGACCCCGGTGCGGTCCTGCTGCGCGACGCCCTCATCGAGGATGCGCTGCATGAGATCGAGATATTGGCGCATCGGCGCGCGCTTGCCTCAGGCTCCGGCGGCTTTGAGCGCAGGCTGCAAGGTCTTCCAGTCGGCCGAATTGGGAACGGTCTTGCCGTTGATCACGAAAGTCGGCGTGCCCGTGACGTTGAATTCGCGTTGCGCCCGCTGGCTGATCTCACCCAGCTGATCGATCGCCTTGCGGTCGGTCAGGCACGCCTGCGCCTTTTCGGCGCCGATGCCGCGCGCCTGGACGAATTCGATCAGCCCGAGCTTGGCAGCGAGTTGCGGCGCGAGTTGTTCAGGCTGAAGGTTGGCCCATTGCGCCTGTTCGGCAGGCGTGATCGATTGGGCCTTGCCGAGCCATTCCATCTGCGTCGCGAACAGCTGGTCGGAAATCGGGAAGAACGGCCCCGGTCCGCCGCAGCGCGCGAGCAACGCCGCGGGCACATCCATGACGTTTAGCATGAACGGGCGGAATTCGTAGGAGACCTTGCCGCTCGCGATCATCGCGCCGAGTTCCTCGCGCGAGGCTTCGGCGAATTCTGCGCAGTGCGAGCAGGTAAGCGCGCCATATTCGGCGAGCTTGATTTCGGCATTGGGATTGCCCTTGAGCATGCCGCCATCGGCCGTTGCCGAATAGGTTTCGTTCCAATTCGTGCCCGCCGGCGCGGCGACGCCGGCAACCTCCTTGGTCCCGGTCTGGCCGGTCACGTCCTTGTCGCAGGCAGAGAGCGCGAGCAAGGCGCTCGCCGCCAAGAGAATTCTTCCGGTCATTCGATGCCTTT
>CBDUBW010000081.1:0-10341 GCA_965365485.1 uncultured Aquisediminimonas sp. | reverse complement strand
AAGACCGCAAGATTCAACATCGCGATCTTTTCCTGCTCGAACCTGGGGCAGGGTGAATTCAACGCCTATGGCCACGCTGCCGCGCGCGACGATATCGATCTCGTCCTCCACATGGGCGACTATATCTACGAATATGGCCGCGGCGGTTATGATGCCGCCAAGTTCGCGCCGCGCATCTTCCCCGATACCGAGATCCTAGATCTGCGCGATTACCGCCTGCGCTACGCCAGCTACCGCGCCGATCCGCAGCTCCAGGCACTCCACGCCAACTTCCCCTGCATCCCAAATACTGACGATCACGAGATCACCAACGACAGCTGGGAAGGCGGGGCGCAAAACCATCAACCCGACGAGGGTGATTACACCAACCGCAAGAATGCAGCGATGCAGGTCTGGCGCGAATGGCTGCCCGTCGGTGAACTGCCATATAAAAGTTATGAGATCGGTGATCTCGCGACTTATTTCCGTACCGATACCCGCGCGGTGGGGCGCTCACGCCCCTATGATTATCCCGCGATCATGCGCGGCGGAGAGCCACAGGCACAGCTCGCGAAGTTCCGCGACGGGCCGTGGCAGGACGATGCCGCGACGATGCTCGGCAGTGAGCAGGAGGCCTGGCTTGCCAGAGCGTTTCAGCGTCACGCAGCGACCTGGGCGGTGCTCGGTTCGGGCACCAACCTCGGCTACAATGCCCCGCCGCCCAATGCGCTCGACTGGCTCTCACCCGACGCCGATGCACGTGCGCGCGACTATATCACCCGCAGCGTCGAGGCGGGGAAGGCGGGACTTCCTTACAATGTCGACAATTGGGGTGGTTATCCCAAGGCACGCGCGCGGCTGTTCGCCGCTGCGCAGCGGGCCGATCTCGATCTGATCGCGGTGACCGGGGACAGCCACAATGCCTGGGGTTTCGATCTGCCGAACGACGGCCGGCCCGTGGGTGTCGAATTTGGCGGACACAGCGTGTCATCGCCCGGCTTTGAGCAAGCGATCAAGGGGACGAGCTTCGATACGGTGGCGCGCGGCATGGTCGAAAACCAGAGCGAACTGCGCTGGATGGATCCCTCGCACCGCGGCTACATGCACCTCTCGCTGACGCCCGCCGCCGCCACCAATCAGTGGGTTTTCGTCCGCACGATCAAGGACAAGTCGCTTGCCACCGATGGCGGCCACCGCATGCGCGTGCGGCCTGGGCGCAAGGTTCTGGAGGCCGTATAGTGGCGACAATCTTCATCAGCGGCGGCGCGCGCGGCATCGGTCTGGAGATCGCAAGGCTCTACGCGGAGCAGAACGACCGCGTCATCCTCGGCCTGCGCGATCCCGGTGCCGCCGCGGATGTGCCGTTCACGGTCGAGGCGGTGCCCTTCGATGCCGCCGACGACGCATCGGCAGAGGCGCTCGGGACGCGGTTTGTTGACCAGACAATCGATGTCTTGATCGCAAATGCCGGCATCTATGATGGCAACCTGACTTTCACCTCGTTGCCAACCCCGACGCTGCGCGAGGTGCTCGAGGTCAACACACTGGGACCACTCAAGACGGTAAATGCACTTTTGCCCGCGCTCAAGCGCAGCACGTCAGCAAAGATCGTTCTGATCTCAAGCAGCATGGGCTCGATGGCCGACAGTTCCGCCAACGCGATCGCCTATCGCGCGAGCAAGGCCGCCGCCAACAAGCTGTTCCAGGGCCTCGCGACCGAACTTGCACCCCAAGGCATTGCCGTACTTGTCCTTCACCCGGGCTGGGTTCGCACCGATATGGGCGGGGCGGGCGCCGACATCAGCCCGGAGGAAAGTGGTGCGGGGATCAAGGCGAGGATCGACGCGCTGACTGTCGGGATGGGCAATCGCTTCATTGCTTACAACGGCCGCGAATTGCCGTGGTAGAGGCTGCCTGGTCCACCTAATATGGCATTGCCGAGCATCTTCTATGTAGCGGCAGACCTTGCCCTCCTGGAAATCGCGATCGCGATCGATCCCGACGCCCTGCGCGATCGGCACATTGCCGAAACGAACTTTTTAAGCCGAGCGTTTCAGCAGGCAGTCTAAGGCATCACCGTCTTGCGCGTCCGATCGAGTGGTAAACTAGCCCTGCGCGCTCCACTTCGTCTGCCCGATAGATGTTGCGCAAATCGACGAGGCACGGAGACGCCATCAGGCCCGCCAGCCGCGAGAGGTCGAGTGCTCGGAAGGCGTCCCATTCGGTAATAATGGCGACCGCATCAGCGCCGTCAGCGACCCTATAAGGATCGGTCTCGTAGGCGATTTCCGGCATTAGCGACTTTGCCGCTTCCATGCCCTCGGGATCGTAGGCGACGATCTCCGCACCGGCGTCGAGCAGCGATTGCACGATCGCGAGCGACGGGGCGTCGCGCATGTCATCGGTATTGGGCTTGAACGTAAGGCCGAGCAGGCCGACGCGCTTGCCGCGCGCCTCACCCCCCATCGCGTTGATGATCTTGCGGCCCATCGCGCGCTTGCGGCTGTCATTGACCGCAACCACCGCCTCGACGATCCGGATCGGGCTTTCGAAATCCTCTGCCGTCTTGAGCAATGCCAGCGTATCCTTGGGAAAGCATGATCCGCCATATCCCGGCCCTGCGTGCAGGAATTTGCTTCCGATACGGTTGTCGAGGCCGATCCCCCGAGATACGTCTTGCACATCCGCGCCTACGGCTTCGCAGAGATCGGCCATTTCATTGATGAATGTGATCTTGGTCGCGAGGAAGGCGTTCGCGGCATATTTGATCAGTTCGGCAGTGCGGCGGCCCGTGAACAGGATCGGCGCTTCGTTGAGAAACAAGGGCCGGTAGATTTCTCGCATCACCGACCGCGCTTCGGCATCGTCGGTACCGATGACGATGCGATCAGGGCGTTTAAAATCACCGATCGCGGCGCCTTCGCGCAGAAATTCGGGGTTGGACACGACTTGCCAGCCTTTGCCAGGGTCGGTGTCGCGCAGAATTTGTTCGATCTGGTCTCCCGTGCTCACAGGAACCGTCGACTTTGTCACGACCACGGCGGCGCGGCTCGCTGCGGCCGCGATGTCGCGGGTCGCCTGAAAGACGTAGCTCAAATCGGCATGGCCGTCGCCTCGGCGCGAAGGGGTTCCGACTGCGATGAAGATCGCGTCGGCGTCTCTGACCGAAGCGGTGAGGTCAGTCGAAAACGACAGTCGCCCTGCCGCAACGTTGGTCGCGACCAGCGCGTCGAGGCCTGGCTCATAGATCGGCATCACACCATCTCGGAGGGCTTCGATTTTTCCGTTATCGAGATCGACGCAAACCACGTCATGACCGAAATCGGCGAAGCAGGCGCCTGACACCAAACCGACATAGCCGGCACCAATCATTGCGATCTTCATCTATATTTCCGCTCAAAGGGTAGATTTTGCGCCTGCCATTATGGCGGCACCGCACAAACGAAAAGGGCCGGTCTTGCGACCGGCCCCCTCGCTTCGACCCCGAAGGACCGAATTGGCTTACATGCCCGAACCCGGACCGTAGGTGATTTCCACCCGGCGGTTCTGGAGTTCGCGAACGCCGTCGGCGGTTTCGACGCGCGGGGCGCTTTCACCGAAGGCCTGCGTGCTGATGACGCCACCCGGAATGCCGCGGCCTTCCAGATACGACCGAACCGATGCGTTACGACGTTCCGAAAGGCCGATATTGTAACGCGGCGTGCCCGACTTGTCGGCGTGACCGGCAAGCATGACCTGCGCGTTGCCGCAATTGGCGTACTGCGAAACGGCGCTGTCGAGGATGCCAGCCGCTTCGGCGGTGATATCCGACTTATCCCATTCGAAGAACACGATATACGGCCCAGGCGTGCACACCGGCGGGGGCGGCGGCGGTGCCGGGGGAGCCGGCTCCGGCGGCGGCGGTGCTGGCGGCGGCGGTGCCGGCGGCTCCGCGGGTTCGCCGAAGTTGTAGATCAGGCTGCCCAGGATGCTGTGCGAACGGAAGCGCGATTCGAAGTTGCGACCGCCAAGATCGATCAGATCGACGCTGTCGGCATTGAAGAAGCGATACTTGATGCCAACGTCGACATTGTCCGAAAGCGGCGCACGCACACCGGCGATCGCTTGATACGCAAAGCCGGTATCCGAATCATTCACCGAATCCGCGAAAGTGTTGATCGCCAGCTTGGTCTTGACGCGCGCAACACCAGCGCCGCCGCCGACAAAGCCTTGCAGCCCGTCATCGTCACCGAAGTCGAGCAGGGCGTTGACCATGAAGCTAAGCGCCGAAGACTTGCGACCGGCATCATAGGTACCGGGAGGCGCATTGACGACCAGCCCCGCGGCCGAGCCACGAACCGGCGTGGTCTGCGTGCTGGTGAAGGTGTCGATCGCGGCCTGCTTGTAGCCGACTTCGGCTTCAAGGCGGAAGCCGCCGAAATCATAGCCGATGATCGCATCGGCATCATATCCGACGTCGTGATCGACGGTCGCGGCGTTGTTGATCGCGCCAATATCGACATCGAAATCTTCGACGATGGAAGGACCGCCTTCGACGCCGATATACCAGGCATCGTCGCGCGCCAGCGCGGGTGATGCAATGGCGGTGGTGGTAAGCGCCAAAGCAATGGCCAGCTTCCGCATGTTGAACCCCTTTCTGAATTGTCACTCGGGACAGCGCAAACCCCTAGCCAATGGCCGGGTTCCGTGCAAGCGGACAAATGTTTCGAGTGTTGCCAAAAAGCCGCAGTTCAGAAAGCGAGGCCGATAATCGCCGTTAAAATTTCCCCAATTCTAACTGGCGATAAGCCCATGCGTTTCCATCCTGTCGATGAGCGCTGTGATGGCGGCCCGGGCTTCGCTGTCGATCGTGCTTCCGCCCGCTGGTGCGGCGACCGCCGCCTGCCGCGCGCCGATGATCCGATTGCCGCCGATGCTCACGCTGCTTGCCTGCAGGCCGCCGATTGACCAGCCGCTCGCAGTGCGAGCGACCGGCTGTCCATCGGCGATCGACCAGAGCGACGCGCCTTCGGGAACAGCGACAAAGCGCCATCCGCCGGCGGTCCAGAACGCAAGCTCATGCGCGTGCCCGCTCCAGGCGCCCAACGGCGATGCGCCGACGATCCAGCCCTGGCCCGGTGTCGGGCTTGCCGGCACGGTCGCGGGAGCCACGGCCGTCACGACCGGCAAGAGCAGTAAATCGGCAAGCGTGATCGCCTCGTTATGCGTGACTTCCTTCTGAGCCTGGCCAGCGGCAAGCAGCGGCAATGCCAGGCGGTCGGTCGTATCGGCCATCGATAAGCTCCTCAAATAAGGGGAATCGTGAATGTGAGGGGTGGCGAGACGCCGAGAGCGCCGATCTGGACTATCGAAATCGAAAGGCTCGCGGCCCCACTCGCTATATCGGCCGCGCGATCTGCTTCGCTGTAGACATATTCGGAAACAGCCGTTTCGACCGTCCGGACAGGTGCCGGCCCCGGCGAGAGAGCAAGGCGATAAAGTTCGGTTTCCTCGCCGAACGGCGTCTCGATCGAGTCCGGCCAGCGCCACCCGGCGCGACTGCGGCGTATCCAGGAGATGCGTGTATCGCCGCCCGCCAGCGGCGTCGCCGCGCCATGAACGGAGCTGAGCGGACGAAGCGCACGGCCTTCAATCTGCAGCGACGCCTCGGCAGGGAACACATCGCCGATTCCGCTCGCCAGAACCGACAGAGAGCTGCCCGCCGCGACGCCGTCGATGAACGCCAATGCGTCGGCCTCGATCAAGACGAACGGCTCGCCAAGTGCGTGGTCGCCAACCGCCCATTCGCTGCCGCGCCGTCCTCGCAACAGCCGCGACAGCCGCCAGCGGTTCGTGTCGATCGGTTCGGCGCGCCCATACTGGATCAGTTCGTTGCCGAGCATGGCGGCGTTATCGCCGCGTAGAAGCGACGCGATGTCAGCGTCGGCAAGCGCCATCGCCGCATTGAGCAGCTCGATCTCGACGCTGTTGACGAGATCAAGCGTCCTAGTCGTGCCCGGTGCAAGGATCGTCGCGGCGCTTCCGATAATCGCGGGCGCGGCGGTTTGCCCCGCTTCCTGCCAGGTCGCACCCCCGTCCATGCTCGTCAGCAGCGCCGCGCGCCGCCATCCGGGCGAGATGCCGGCGGCCGCGACAGCGACTTGCGGGGCATCGGCCGGACTGTCGCCGAGCGGCGGCAGATCGAGCAGAACCAGCGCCGTCGGTCCATGCGGCGCATCGATTTCGGCGACATGGCGGCCGGGATCGGCGACCGCCGGCAACGCCTGCGAAGAGACGCGCACGAGATCGAATTCGACGATTTGCGCGGGCAGGGCAACGGCGGCGACGCGCCAGATTTCCGAGCGGCCGGGCAGCTTCACACGGTCGCCAGCGCGAATGGCGGCGTGGCGCCAGCCGAGCGCCACCCTGGCTGTAACGCGTTCGCTCCACAGCGCGCTCAGCCGCGTCTCGGCCAGCGTCTTCGCCGCGTCGGCGCTGAGCGAAGCCGGCAATTCGATCCGCTCGCCCCGCCGCGAGCCGCCATCGCGTCGCGCCGATTGCACACCCGGCTGATAGTCTCGGCCCGCATCGTAATAGGCGATCGAGAGCGTTTCGGGCGTGAGCAACGCCGACCGCTGCTCGATCGCTATGCGCGGCCGCGCTTCGTCGCTCGACGATGCACCGAGTGCGTTGCCGGCCAATGCAATAGGCGTCGGCCCGCTTTCACGTACCGAAAGCGTCGCGCCGTCATCGACCAGCGAAAGCGGCACCGCGGCAGCAAGCGTTTCGACCGCACTGCGGATGCTGTCTCCGGTGGCGGCGAAGCCGTCGAGCAGGCTCGGCGCTGCATCCGCCACCGCGCCACCCGTCAGCGTTTCGACGATCGACCCGATCCGCACCGGCGCTTCGTCGGCGATCACTTCGAAGCTGAGCGAAGGAATGCGATTGCCATAATCGCCCAGCTGGAAATCCTCGAACACCGCATAGGCCAGCCCGCGATAAGCCGGGCACTGGCCGACGCCCTCCGCCGCTGTGATCAGCGGATCAGGGGTTTGCGCCTCCGTCCCGTGATAGAGCCGATATTCGGTCGCTGTCTTGAAGTCTCCCGCTTCGCCGCGCAGCAATTTGCCATCCGCCCAGATGCGTCCGACACGGACGATCTCGCGCGCCGAAAGCGCCACCGCGAACGATGCCGAATAGCTATAGACCGTGGTCTTGGGCTGACCCTTTCCATTCGATTGCTTGCGCCGCGATTCCTGCAAATCGGTCGCCCAGATCACGCTGCCCGCAATCCGCATCCGGCCGAAGACCTTCGGGATCGGCGCGCCATAATTGGACGTCTGGATCGCGAGATCGCCGAGCCGAGGTCCCTTGCGGCCCTTTGGTCCCAGCACTCTCTGATCGACGCGGTTGCCGATCGCCGCGCCCAGCGCAGCGCCGATGGGGCCGCCGATCAGGCCGCCGACCGCTCCCAGTACGAGCGTTGCCATGTCAGATCCTCTTGATTGATCCCCAAGCGCCGACGATGCGCCAGCGCGGGACTCCCGGCGTCTCGACGACGCGGCGCAGCCGGGCGTCGGCGTGGATAAGGCTCGCGCCGGTCCAAAGCCCGAGATGGAATTGCGCCGGCCCAACTTCGAGCAGCAACACGTCGCCCGGCCGGATCGCAACGCGCCGCCGCCGCGCCACCGCGTCCATCAGCTTCGACCAGCTTTGCGCGGTGCCGCCGCGCAGCGCGTAACCAGTCGGCGCAGCGGCGGCGCGATCAAGCACGATGCCGACCAGGCCAACGCAGTCGAGCCCGGTCTCGGGATCGCGCCCGTGCAGCCGGAACGGCGTGCCGAGAAGCGCGCGAGCACGCGCGGTGCGCGATCTATATCGCATAGCGGGTCAGCAAGTCCGCGCCGGGCAGATGCGGCTCGCCCCGGAAATTGACGGCATTGTCGAAGCGCGCTGCGCAGGTCGAAAAGCGCCGGTCGCAACCCTCGCTAAGCTCCACCCGGGTGCCGGCCTCGGCAACAAAGGCGGGCGGCTCGCGCAGTGTCACGCTCGCGCCCGACGAAGCAGCGATCACCGAGATCAGCCCGGCATTCACCCCGTCGATCCAGCGCAACCGGCCGAACGCATAAAGCCCGTCATCGGCGCTGACATCGAGCGTCACCACCGTATCGGAAACCAAAACGATCTTCGCCATTCGCCGCCGCCCCGCCATGTCGATCCGGCAGCGCCGGTCGCCCAGGCTGGCGCGGCATTCGGGCGTCATCTCCTCACACACCGCGGCGTCGAGCACCGAGGAGGGTCCGCGAAGTTCGGCGCTGAACTTGCCTTCCATCGTCTCGATGCTTCCCAACTCGCCGCGCACCAGCGCCACCGCTTCGCCCTCGGGCGCGCTCCAATCGATCATGCTGACGCTCAATGCCGCGCCGTCCCAGCGCCCGGCGATCAGATCGTCGGCGGTGATCGCATCGCTGGTCAGAGCCCCGGCAAGTTCGACACTGTCGGCCTCGAAGCCGTCGCTGCGCTCGATCGCCGATGGCACCATTCCCGGCGCGGCGCGATAGCTGAGGCCATCGCGAACCAGATCATGGTCGTGGCTGGTGAAACCCAGCGTCACCCCGTCGCGCCGTTCGATCCGCCAGAGATAGGCGATCGTTGTCAGCTCGGGTTGCAGAAAGGCAGCCACCCCTCAGCCCTCTCGCACTTCGATCAGCGGCACCGACGCCGCCTCTCCGGCCAGGAAAGTCGCGGCGTCGACCTGCAGCCGATCTTCGGCAAAGCGCACCGGCACGTCGAAATCGAAGCTCGCGCGCACCTCCAGCCCGCTGCCCGGCGGCGTCGCGAACTCGACCGCGCCGCCGTCGAGCGTCCAGCCGCTCGCATTCACGCCGCCGACGGTCACCGAAACGCTCCCCGCCACCGGCCGTGTGATCGACCGCAGCTCGGCCTCGTCACCTTCGCCATAGCGCTTGACCAGACCGAACCGCGTCCGCACCCCATCGCCGACCCCCAGCAGTTCCGCGACGGCCGAACTGTCGAGCGGGTCTCGAAACCGGAAAGCCCGCGCCGCGCCGCGCCGGGCGCGGAAGAAGGCGATCAGCGTCCGCAGATCGTCCTCTGACCTCACCCCCGGCCCCGCATCGTAGCGCATTCGCGCATTGGCCCAATCCGCGTTGCGCTGCTCATGACCAGACGCGGTGGTGACGATCGCGGTCGAAAATCCCGCGCTCACCACCGCCTCGCGACCGATCGCGAGCGGAAACGAAACATCGTCGAACGCCTGCACGTCGCTCTCTCCTCGATTGAAATAAGTGAAGCCGTCGCGCGTCACCTGCGGCAGCGCCCAAATGAAGGTTTCGGCGACACCGCGACCCTGCGCGACTCCTGCCGCCGCCTCGATCAGCCGCCACTGCGCCTTGTCTTCAGCGCTCAGCACGAAGCCCGAGAGATAATGCTGCGCCGAAGCCGGATAGCCGAGTCGCTCGGTCATTGCCTGCGCGCCCGTCTTGCTCGCGCCGGTGTTGGCGGTCGTGACCCAGTCATAATCCTCGAGCTGCAGCACGTCGAACGCTGGCGACGCCCAACCGAGCGGTACGTTGGCGCGCTTGAGGTCAGGCGCAGCGGCATCGAGTACCGTCGGCAGATAAACGAGCAGCAGCGCCTCGCACGCCGGATGATCGCCGCGGACCGCCGCAACCAGCGCCAGCGTCGAAGCCGCGAGGATCGCCCCCGCCGCGTCGAGCATCGCCTTCTGCGCCGCAGTCAAACTCGTCGAACGCGCGTTCGGAATCGCGACCGGATTACCGCCAAGAGCGGCTAGGGCGGCATCGTCGTAAAGGCAGATGCGGCCGTCGGGCAGCACCCACCACCACGGCTCACCGACCTGGAAGCGCGGCGCATGCCCCGCCGCCACCGCAATGCCGACGAACGCCCGCGCGACCGCCTGTAAATATGCCATCGCGCCAGCGTGACTCGGCGAAAGCAGCACCGAAGGCGGCGTATATCCGGTCAGCGCGGGATCGCCGTTCCACGCCCGCTGCTTCCAAGCCTCCGGGCAATGCGCGTCGAACAGTTCGTAACTCAGCGATACGATCAGGCTGAAGCCCAGCACCTTTGCGCGTGTCGCGAAATCGGCATGCCACGCCGTGCACGGCTGATTGAGCGCACCGCCCGCCACCGTCACAAGCCCGCCGTCGAGCCGGAAATAATGGCTCATCCCGACATAATGATTGATGCTGCCCCGATAGCCGAGCTGCAAAATGTTGCGCAGCAATCGCGCTGGCGTCTGGTTGTACGCGTCGTCATAGCCCGTCGCGATCGCCAGCCCATGCGGCGGCACCATCGCCTCGCCGATCGCGAGGACCGATCCGCCGCCATCGCAGGCGA
>CBDUBW010000080.1:0-10365 GCA_965365485.1 uncultured Aquisediminimonas sp. | reverse complement strand
TCCGGCTTATCAGGCGCAAGGGCGCTCAATCGGGGAAAGCGGGCGGAACGGGAACCAACTTACGACAACCCGAAGATAGGGACATCGAATTTGCTCAACAATCGTCAGCAATCCGGTCGCCGTCGCGGCCGGGGCGGTCAGCGCCAGCAGGGCAGTGGCGGCAGAGGGCTCGAACAGGGCAATCGCATCGACAATCGCGCGCGCGGCAACGCCCCGCAAATGCTCGAAAAGTACAAGACGCTCGCGCGTGACGCGCAACTTGCGGGCGATCGCGTGATGACCGAGTATTATCATCAATTCGCCGATCATTATTTTCGTGTTGTTGCCGAAACCCGCGCACGCTTCGAAGAACAGCGCCGTCAGCGCGGCGAGTGGCAGGAAGACGAGGATGAGGGCGAGGGCTATGAGCGCGGCGCGAACGAAGATCGCGACGACGCCGACGATAATGACTCCCCTCGCGAGGATTATCGCCGTCGCGAGCCGCAGCAGCGCGATCATCAGGGTCGCGATAATCAACAACGTGATAGTAGAGGCGGCGAGAATCAGCATCGTGACAACCAGGGTCGCGATGGTCAGAACCGAGACCGCGTGCCGCGTGAATTCCGCAATCGCGACGATCAGGATCGCGCGCCCCGGCGCAATGGTCGTGATGATCGGGCTGACGATCGCAACACGCGCCGCAATGGTGCTGAGCGCGATGAGAAGGAGGCGCAGGCCGGCACGATCGACGTCGCGGTGCTTCCGCCTGCGTTCGGCGGCGATGGCCCGTTGATGGCGCCGGTCGCCGACCTGCCTATGGGCGTAGAGGGCGATCGCGATGAAACCGTCATCGCCGCCGAACCGCCCAAACGTCGCGGTCGCCCGCGAAAGGCGCCGGTCGCCGACGCCAATTGAGATTACTGGTACGAATGGAGAGACTCGAACCGGCGTGAATTCCGGGTAGCGTTCATCATGTCGGATGCTCCTGCCTACCGGCGAAAACGTCTGGCTCGCTCACCTTTCAGGCTGCCTCGCATAGAAGCCGCCGCCGCGGGCCGAAGTGTCCGAATTATGTCTTAATCGCCGTCAATGTGGCAGGAACCAATCGAAGCATTCGGACCTTTATCGTTAATCTTGTCTCGGATCGGGGGGACAAGGAAGACGAAGCAGCTCGCGCAGGGTCATTTATGCAAAACCAGAACAATCTGCCCATGTCGCGGCGAGGCGTCTTGATCGGCGGCGCAGCCACCGCCGCCGCGGTTCAATCGGCGCCCGCGCTCGCTCAGGACGCATCGGCTGCGACGAGCCGCGCGACGATGGCGGTGCAACTCACCGTGAACGGCGCGAAGCGGCAACTCAATCTCGATACACGCGTCACGCTGCTCGATGCATTGCGCGAGCATCTGCAGCTCACCGGCACGAAGAAGGGCTGCGATCATGGGCAATGCGGCGCCTGCACGGTTATCGTCAACGGCAAGCGCATCAATTCGTGCCTCACCCTGGCGCTGCAACATCAAGGTGATGAGGTAACCACCATCGAAGGACTGGGAACGCCTGAAAAACTTCATCCGATGCAGTCCGCCTTCATCAAGCATGACGGTTATCAGTGCGGTTATTGCACCCCGGGCCAGATTTGTTCGGCAGTCGCAGTTCTCGAAGAGATCAAAGCCGGAGTGCCGAGCCATGTCAGCGAAAGCCTCACCGGGCGGATCCGGCCAACGAATATGGAAATGCGGGAGCGTATGAGCGGCAACATCTGCCGCTGCGGCGCATATTCCAACATCGCCGAGGCAATGGCCGAAGTGGCGGAGGCCTGAGGTGCGCAGCTTTACTTACGAACGTGCGCGCACCCCGGCCGAGGCAGCGGCCAAGGTCGCGTCTATTCAAAATGCGCGCTTCATCGCGGGCGGCACCAACCTGCTCGACCTGATGAAGCTCGAGATCGAAACTCCGGCCCACCTCGTCGATATCCAGGATCTGGGGCTGGACAAGATCGAGGAGACAGAGGACGGGCTGAGGATCGGCGCCTTGGTCACGAACACCGCGCTGGCCGCGCATCCCAAGATTAGGCGCGACTATGCGGTGCTAACGCGCGCCATCGTCGCGGGTGCCTCAGGCCAGCTCCGCAACAAGGCGACGACCGCCGGCAACCTGCTGCAGCGCACCCGATGCCCCTATTTCTACGACACCAACATGCCCTGCAACAAGCGTGAGCCTGGTGATGGCTGCGCGGCGATCGGAGGGTTTTCGCGGCCGCTTGGTGTGATCGGCGTTTCCAAGGCCTGCATCGCGACATATCCCGGCGACATGGCAATCGCCTTGCGCGTGCTTGATGCCACGGTGCAAACGATCAAGCCGACCGGCGAGGCGCGGAGGATCCCCATTGCCGCGTTCCACCGGCTTTGGGGCGAAACGCCGCATATCGAAACCGCGCTCGATCATGGGGAGCTGATCACCGCGGTGACGCTGCCTCTCCCGATCGGCGGGCGGCATTTTTATCACAAGGTGCGAGATCGTCGATCCTACGCCTTCGCGCTCGTTTCGGTCGCGGCTGTGATCCAGCGCGACGGCAGCGGGCGGGTAGCTTTCGGCGGAGTAGCATCGCGACCGTGGCGGGTAGAAGAGGCCGATGCGCTGCTCCCACGCGGCGCCAAGGCAGTCGTCGCGCGGGCATTCGAAGGTGCGACGCCCACTGAACAGAACCGCTTCAAAATTGCGCTGGCCGAACGCACCTTGGCCAGCGTGATAGCGCAGGCCAAGGCGTAAGGGACGAGGTCATGGAGTTCAACGCCCCCGCCGGAACGAACATTTTCGATAACGCCACAGTCGTCGGCCGGCCTACCCCGCGGATCGACGGTCCGCTGAAGGTCACCGGTCGCGCGCCATATGCGGCGGAACGGCACGACGTCGCGACTAACCAGGCTTATGGATACGTGGTCGGTGCGGCGATCGCAAAGGGCCGGATCGTATCGATGGACACAGCCGCCGCGCGTGCCGCCCCGGGGGTGATCGGAATCGTTACCGCGATCGATACGCCGCCGGTGGGCCAGCCCTCCTTCAACAACGCCCCGCTGTTCGGCGGGCGCGAGGTTGCTCACTATCATCAGGCCATCGCCTGCGTGGTCGCCGAAACCTTCGAGCAGGCGCGCGCCGGCGCCGCGCTTATCCGCACGCGTTATGACCGCGCCGAAGGTCGCCACGACCTCGCCAAGCTCAAAGCTTCGGCGCCCCTCGCCAAGGCGCGCGAGGGCGGGCCCGACCGGAAGGCGCGGGGCGATTTCGATGCAGCCTTCGCCGCCGCCGCGGTAAAGCTTGATGCTACCTATCATACGGCGAACGAGAGCCATTCTATGATGGAGCCGCATGCCACCATCGCGGCATGGCAGGGCGAAAAGCTGACGATGTGGACGTCGAACCAGATGATCGCCTGGTCGAAATCGGCAATGGCGGAAATTCTGCGAATGGATGCCGCCGATATCCGTATCGATTCACCTTTCATCGGCGGCGGCTTTGGCGGAAAACTGTTCATTCGCGCCGACGCGGTCCTCGCCGCGCTTGCCGCCAGGCAGGTCGGTCGGCCGGTCAAGATCGCATTGCAGCGGCCGCTGATGCCCAACAACACCACCCACCGCCCCGCGACGATCCAGCGTATCCGCATCGGCGCCGGGCGCAATGGCCGCATCACTGCGATCGCGCACGAAAATTGGTCGGGCAATATCGGCGGCACCGATGGCGAGAACGGGACCATGCAGACTGCGCTGATGTACAGCGCGGACAACCGGTTGACCGCCAACTATACAGCGCAGATCGACCTGCCCGAAGGCAATGCGATGCGCGCCCCAGGGGAAGCGCCTGGCCACCTCGCGCTCGAAGTGGCGATCGACGAGCTTGCGGTTAAGCTGGGCATGGACCCGATCGCGCTGCGAATCCTGAATGAGCCGGAATCGACGGTGCCCGGCACTCCCGAAAAGCGCTTTTCGGACCGCAATCTGGTTCGCTGCCTGCGCGAAGGCGCGGAGCGTTTCGGCTGGTCCGCGCGCCGTTCGGAGCCGGCGCAGGTTCGGGACGGCCAATGGCTCGTCGGCATGGGCGTTGCCGCGGGCTATCGTGGCGGCCCGACGGCGAAATCGGGCGCGCGGGCGCGTCTCGACGGGAAAGGCGGTGTGATCGTCGAAACAGATATGACCGACATCGGCACCGGCTCTTACACGATCATCGCCCAGACCGCCGCCGAAACAATGGGCGTGCCTCTCGAATCCGTCACCGTCACATTGGGGGATTCGGATCATCCAGCCTCCTCGGGTTCGGGCGGGCAGTGGGGCGCGGCGAGCGCCACGGCAGGAACCTATGCCGCCTGTGTCGCGCTCCGCCGAAAGATCGGCGAAAAGCTGGGCTTCGACGGCGACAATGCGACCTTTGCCGATGGCCGTATCCGCACCGGGAACCGCAGCATCAGGCTTTCCGAAGCAGGCACGCTCTCGGCCGAAGACACCATTACCTTCGGCAATTTCAAAAAAGACTATGACGTCGGCACCTATGCCGGCCATTTCGCCGAGGTCGCCGTTCATGCCTATACTGGCGAGATGCGCATCCGCCGGATGCTATCTGTGTGCGACGCCGGCCGCATCCTCAACCCGCTTTCGGCACGCAGCCAGGTGATCGGCGCGATGGTTATGGCCGCGGGTGCAGCGCTGATGGAGGAGCTGGCGGTCGACACGCGCTTCGGCTTTTTCGTCAATCACGACCTCGCCGGATACGAGGTGCCGGTACACGCAGACATCCCGCATCAGGAAGTCGTTTTCCTCGATACGCTCGATCCGGTGGTCTCGCCGATGAAGGCGAAGGGCGTCGGGGAGCTGGGCATCTGTGGGCCCGGCGCCGCGATCGCCAACGCGATCTACAACGCCACTGGCATTCGCGTCCGCGAATATCCGCTGACGCTCGACAAATACCTAGACCGGCTGCCGGCTGTCGCCTGATCATGGCCGGTGCGGTACCAGCGCTGGCGTCCTTCCGGGTCGAATAGTCCGTCGCAGCGTGGAAAAAATATCCGCCCGCGCACGTTCGGACGCCCGACGGGGTCGGCTGTTCGCGCTCGCCACGAACGTCGCGGTCGAAGCCTGCAGGATCGGGAAAGGCTGGTGCGGGCGGTGGGACTTGAACCCACACGGGCATAAGCCCAACGGATTTTCATACCAGCTACGGCTTTCGCCGCCGCACGCCCGAAAAACTCGGAAGCGCGCGTTTGTGGTCTGGACTATCCCTTCACCGTGCCTCGGACGATCCGAAGTTTAGGTGCTGCCCGTCTAGTCTCTACACCTTCCGCGAAGCTTTTGCATCGCAGCTTGGCTCGGGATCGCCATCTGACAGGGTTCCCCGAATTTGAGCAGTTCTGCATCGCCGGTTTCCCAGCGAGCACTCATCTTTGGCCTAAGTCCGTTGCGTCTACCGGTTCCGCCACGCCCGCAAAGCCAGGCAGTGCCATATCGAGTTAGATTGATGAGGCCAACTTTTAAGTCCGCTGCGTCTACCGGCTCCGCCACGTGCGCGCGGAGCTGCAGCGATGATAAGTTAAGCGGTGAGAGGCAAGCGCGACTTGCGCGAATGCTGCGGCAAGATGGCTAAGCGTCGGACTTGATCGCAGAACCTGGCTTCAGCCGCCGCGCCAATTCCTTGCCGGCCTTGAAAAACGGCACACGCTTGCCATCGACCGCGACGACCACGCCTGTCTTGGGATTGCGCGCCTGACGCGGATCGCGACCGCGCGTCGTGAAGATTCCGAAACCGCGCAGCTCTACTCGACCGCCTTTGACGAGCTGCGCCAAGATCGCATCGAAGAAGGTCGAGACAATCAATTCAAGCTCACGCGCCGTCAAACCCGGATGCCGTTTCGACAGCGCCGCGATCAATTCCGAACGCACCATACGCACCCCCCTGCGCCCCAGTCATCAACCAGGCGCCACCCCCGTGTGCGCCTCTGATCGACTCGCCATGCGAAAGCTGGCCGATCGGCCACCGAAGCATTGCAGCGCAATTCGGCGGAAAAGGCACGCGATGCAAGATAATATGCGGCGAACGCGTCCAAATGGCGGACAGTTGCGTCGAACCCCGCCTAATTGAGGATTCGAACGCGCAAGGATTAGCGGCCGCTGTTTCACCGAAGCGATGAACAGCGGCCACAAACTCATCCAACTATTTCTTGGTGTCGCGTGCCTTCAAAGCTTCACCCAGAATGTCGCCCAATGACGCTCCCGAATCGGATGAGCCATATTGCGCGACGGCCTGTTTCTCTTCGGCAAGCTGCATCGCCTTGATCGAGAAATTGGGCTTCTTTGAACGATCGAAGCCGGTCACCACCGCGTCGAACTTCTGGCCGACCTGGAAACGATCGGGCCGTTGCTCGTCGCGGTCGCGACCGAGATCCGAACGCTTGATGAAGCCGGTCGCGCCGTCGTCGCCCGCCTGCACCTCGAGTCCGCCATCGCGTACCTCGAGCACGGTAACAGTGACGACGGCATTTTTGGCAAGGCCCGATCCGGCGCCCGCGCCGCCGACGGCAGGAGCGCCCTTCTCGATCTGCTTGATGCCGAGCGAAATACGCTCCTTTTCGACATCGATGTCGAGGACAACCGCCTTGACCGTTTCGCCTTTGCGGTGAAGCGCCAGCGCCTCCTCGCCGGAGATGCCCCAGGCAATGTCCGACATGTGAACCATGCCATCGACATCGCCGTCGAGACCTACGAACAGCCCGAATTCGGTCGCGTTCTTGACTTCGCCTTCGACAACACTGCCCACCGGATGATCAGCGGCGAACTGCTCCCAAGGATTGCCGACCGCCTGCTTGAGACCCAGCGAGATACGACGCTTCTCGGTATCGACCTCGAGAACGATGACATCGACTTCCTGGCTGGTCGAAACGATCTTGCCGGGATGCACGTTCTTCTTGGTCCAGCTCATTTCGGAAACATGGACAAGGCCTTCGATGCCCGGCTCCAGCTCGACGAAGGCGCCATATTCGGTGATGTTCGTGACGCGGCCCTTGAGCTTCTGACCGATCGGGTAACGTTCGACTGCGGTATCCCAGGGATCGCTTTCAAGCTGCTTCATGCCGAGCGAAATTCGTTGCGTATCCTTGTTGATGCGGATGATCTGCACCTTCACGGTATCGCCGATATTGATCAGCTCGCTCGGGTGCTGGACGCGCTTGTAGCTGATGTCGGTGACATGCAGCAGGCCATCGATCCCGCCGAGATCGACGAAGGCGCCGTAATCGGTGATGTTCTTGACGACACCGTCGATGACCTGACCCTCCGCGAGCGTGGAAATCAGGCCGGTGCGCGCCTCGGCGCGGGTTTCTTCGAGGATGGCGCGCCTGGAGACGACAATGTTGCCGCGCTTGCGATCCATCTTGAGGATTTGGAAGGGCTGAGGAATGTCCATCAGCGGGGTGACGTCGCGAACCGGGCGAATGTCGACCTGGCTGCCAGGCAGGAAGGCAACGGCGCCATTGAGATCGACGGTGAAGCCGCCCTTGACCCGTCCGAAGATAACGCCTTCGACGCGGCTCGATTTTGCGAATTCGGTTTCGAGCTGATCCCAGCTTGCTTCGCGGCGAGCGCGATCGCGGCTGAGCATCGCCTCGCCATGCATATTCTCGACACGATCGACGAAGACATCGACTTCGTCACCGATCGCGAGTTCAGCCTTTTGGCCGGGGCTGGCGAATTCGCGCAGCGGGACGCGGCCTTCGGATTTCAGCCCGACGTCGATGATCGCATGATCATTCTCGATCCCCGTCACGGTGCCTTTGACCACGCGGCCTTCAAAGCCCTGATCGGCACCGCCGAGCGATTCATTGAGCATCGCGGCGAAATCGTCGCGGGTCGGGTTAGCGGCTGTCGCCATAGATTGCATTCCTAGCATATTCGTTTCCGGCCGTCCGGTTGGTTCCGGAGGTCTTGTGGCCGATCCGCCGCGCCCGCCTCATGCGAAACGCGGCATCCATTGCACAAAGGTTTTCGCGAAGACTTGGGTTGGGGAGCTTACTGAAGCTCAGCGCCGAATCCGGGCCTCCACGAGCGCGATCGCCCGCTGGACGGCGGCGCCTATAGTCAAGTCGCTGGTATCGAGCAAGTCCGCGTCCTCGGCTTGCCGCAAGGGTGCTTCAGCGCGGCTTGCATCGCGTTTGTCGCGAGCGAGTATTTCGGCGAGCATCGCATCATGATCGCGTGTCGTATCTTCGAGATGCCGACGCCGCGCCCGCGCTTCGGGCGTGGCGGTAACGAACAGCTTTGCATCGGCATGCGGCACGATCACCGTGCCGATGTCGCGCCCATCGAGAACCGCTCCCGCCGGCTGAGCCGCGAAAGTCTGCTGACGCTTGAGCAGCGCCGCGCGGACCACTGGATGAACCGATACCCGCGATGCCAGCCCGCCCGTTGCCTCGCTGCGGACGTCCCCGTCGGAGAGTAACGCTTCTTCGAAGGTGCAGGCGCGCAGGGCGTCATCTTCGCAGTCGGGATCGCCGCCCATGCGCACCGTCGCCAAGCCCACCGCCCGATAGAGCAGCCCGGTATCGAGATGCGGCAAACGGTAATGCGCTGCCAACGCCTTGGCGATGGTCCCTTTGCCGGAGGCCGCCGGGCCATCGACAGCGATGATCATTGCGGCCTTGCGCGTAGCGCGGCGATCAACCCCACCAGGGCGATGATCCCCCACGCCACCTCAAGCACCACTGCCGCGAGGTTGAAATGCACCGACAGCGAAATCAAAAGCAGGATCGCGCCTGCCAAATTGAGCGCGTTGAACAGCACCTTGTTGAGTACAGCGACACGATTGGCGTAGGCGAACGCGCCGATGAACAGCACACTGCCGAGCAAGCCGATCGCGTCGGCGAGGGCCGGGTTCATATCGTCCCTGATTGCAATGCGTGCAGCTGATCGAAGAATTGCGGATAGCTCGTCGCGACGCTGCCAACGTCATCGATATGCACTGCTTGGCGCGCGACCAGCCCAGCGACGGCGAAGCTCATCGCCACACGGTGATCCATATGGGTTTTGATCGCGCACCCGCCCGACATCGGATCGCCGTCGCGACCCTCGACGATCATCCCGTCGGCCCGCTCTTCGACCGAGGCGCCCATCGCCTTCAGTCCAGCGGCCATCGCCGCGATGCGATCAGACTCCTTGACTCGCAGTTCGGCAAGGCCACGAAACTGGCTGCGCCCCTTCGCCATCGCAGCAGCGACGAAGAGGATCGGATATTCGTCGATCATCGACGGCGCGATCTCCGCCTCGGTATCGACCCCGGTCAGCCGCGAATGCTTGACGGTCAGATCAGCGACCGGCTCTCCGCCAACTTCGCGTTCATTTTCGTAGGTGATCGCCGCGCCCATGCGTTCGAGAACGCGATACAGCCCGTTGCGCGTCTTGTTGACGCCGACATTGGCGATCCGCACTTCGGACCCCGGAACCAGAAGCGCCGCAACGGTCAGGAAGGCGGCCGAAGAGGGGTCGCCAGGCACCGTAAGGCGCTGCGGGGACAAGTCGCACTCGCCGCGGATCGACAGAACGCGCGCGCCTTTCTCATCGCGTTCGATCGTCAGTTGCGCGCCAAAGCCTTTGAGCATTCGTTCGCTGTGATCGCGTGTCGGAACGCGTTCCACGACACGCGTAATACCTGGCGTGTTAAGACCCGCGAAAAGCACCGCACTCTTGACCTGTGCCGAAGCGACGGCAAGCCTGTATGCGGTCGGCACCGCGGGACTCAGCCCGCGCACCATCAGCGGCAAACGCCCGCCCGCGGTAGCGATGATGTCCGCCCCCATCTGCCGCAACGGCTCGGCGACGCGATCCATCGGACGCTTCGACAGCGAAGCGTCGCCGACGAAGGTCGCGGTGATTGGATGGCTCGCGACCAGACCCATCAGCAACCGGGTCGTCGTGCCCGAATTGCCCATCTCGAGCGCCTGGAGCGGCTGTAGCAACCCGCCGACCCCAACGCCTTCGACATGCCATTGGCCCGTGCCGGATTTATCGATGTGCGCGCCCATTGCACGCATCGCGCCCGCGGTCGCGCGAACGTCCTCGCCTTCGAGCAGACCGTCGATCACGCTTTCGCCGACCGCGAGCGACGCCAGCATCAGCGCGCGATGCGATATTGATTTGTCGCCGGGCACGGTCACCGACCCCACGAGCCGGGGCGAAGCGGAAAAGCTGCGCGGGTGCATCGGCCAAGGCTTTTGACAGCGCGGTTCCGCTATGGCAAGGCGCGCCGCGTCCACCGGGATTCGCCCCTGGCAATCCGGTTTTCCATCATATTCAAGAAGGTTGAACAGGCTCATGGCGAAGGCCGAATGGGGTACCAAGCGCGGTTGCCCGAAGTGCG
>CBDUBW010000079.1:0-10395 GCA_965365485.1 uncultured Aquisediminimonas sp. | reverse complement strand
TCACCGATTGGGATCACATCCGCAGCATCGGTGATTTCAGCGACCTTTACCTGCATCTCGACCAGATCGGCCCGGTGCCGGCATAGCCGCGGACTTTACTGGTGTTAGTGTTCGACGCCGATCAGTTGCTTAAATTTCGGCCTCTATGGCACGCTACTTCTTCGACCTGGCAGACGGGGATAACGACATCGACGCCATCGGAGACGAATTTTCCGACGATGATGCCGCGATCCGTGAAGCGGTTCGCTATCTCGGTTCGCTCGTTCGGGATCGACCCGAAATCCTGCTCAGCGGTCACGAGTTCACCGTGAGCGTGCGCAGTGGCGACGCCCCTCCGATTGCGAAGGTCGTGGCGCAGCTAACCATCGACCAGAGCTGACGGCGCGGGGAACCCCACCGTCGCGCCCACGTTATTCCGGGCATGTTGCGTATCCTCCCTGCTCTCGCGCTCGCCGCGATCTCCGCCCCCGCCATCACCCAGACGCCGCAAGAGCCGAAGCTGGATCGCACCACGCTTCACGTCCAGGTGATTCTCGACAAGCTTGGCTTCGGGCCCGGCGTGCTCGATGGGAAGGAGGGGCAATCGCTCAAGGCGGCGATTACCGGCTTTCAAAAGGCGAACAATCTGCCAACGACGGGGAAAGCCGATGATCGCACGCTCGGCGCGCTCAAGCGGTATGCGGCGTGGCGCCCGACCAAGACCGTAACGCTCGACAAGAGCGTCCTTCAGGGACCCTTTACCAATCCCCTGCCCGACGATCCGGCGTTGCAGGCGAAGCTGCCCGCACTCAATTATCGCAACCCCGTCGAAGCCCTCGCCGAGCGGTTCCACACCACGCCCGAGACACTCGTCACGCTCAATCCAGGGGCCAGGGTGCGCGAGGGTGCGAAACTGATCGTCCCCAATTCATTGCCCTTCTCACGCGACTATGAGACCGAGGACGCGAATTGGCGCGCGACGCTCAACGCGCTCAACGTCAATGCCAAGCAGCCGGTCGCGGCGCGGATTGTCGTCGATGAATCCGACGGCGTGCTCCGCGTCTTCGATCAATCGGACAAGATGGTCGCGCAATTCCCGGCGACGATGGGCAGCGAGCACGATCCGCTCCCGATCGGCAACTGGACGATCAAGGGCACCGCCTACAACCCGCCCTTCCACTATAACCCCGACCTGTTCTGGGACGCCGATTCCAAGGATGAAAAGGCCAAGCTGCCGCCCGGCCCCAACGGCCCGGTCGGCGTGGTCTGGATCGATCTTTCGAAGCCGCATTACGGCATCCACGGCACCCCCGAGCCGCAGACCATCGGCCGCGCCGAATCGCACGGCTGCATCCGCCTGACCAATTGGGACGCAGCGCGGCTGGCGCTGATGGTCAAGCCGGGCGTGAAGGTGGTCTTTCAGCGTTAGACGCTAAATCCCCGGTGCTTCGTTCGCCACGACGGGCGCCGCCTGGAGATAGGCCTCGGGCCGTTCGACCCGAGGCTTGCCCAGCGATGCCACCACCGCGCCATCGCGACCGTAGAGATCGTTGAAGTTGGTGAGCTTGCCGTCGAGCCCCGTCGCGACCGTAAAATAGGCGATGTAGACCGGCACCGTCTTGGTGAACGGCACCTTGGTCGTCTCGCCCGAAGTGATGATTGCCGAGGCTTCGGACACCGGAATGCCGCCGAAGATCGCGGCAAGCGTAATCCCCAGTTCCGAAGCGCGTTCGGCGCGCACGCAGCCGTGGCTGAGCGCGCGGTTGGGCTGATTGAACCGCTCGCGCGCCGGGGTATCATGAACGAAGATCGCGTGCGGATTGGGCATATCGACGCGCATCCGCCCGAGCGCATTGTTCGGGCCGGGCTGCTGCACCATCGTCACCATGCCGCTCGGCGACTTCCACCATTTGAAATCGCCCGACTGACCCGATTTGCCCGCACCCACGCGGTGCATCATCTCACCCTTGATGATCGATTGCGGCACCGTCCAGGTCGGGTTGAAGGTCACGCTCTGCGCCTCTTCGGCAAGTTGCGGCGTCGCCGTCTTGCCGGGCTTGCCGACCACCGCCTTGTAGCTGCGGATCAGCCGCGAATTGACGACGAAGCGCAGCTGCATCTCGGGCACATTGGCGATGACGTGGCGGAAGCCCAGTTCCTGCGGCAGCCAGCGCCAGCGCTCCATATTCGTCCGCAGCGTGTTGCGCCGCGTCGTCGCGTTCGCGGGCGTCGCGGCGAGCGCGGTCTTGAGCGCGGCGTAATCGGGATGCTTAGGGTGCAGCGAGGCGAGCACCCCCGCAACGTCGTGATCGGCGAGGGCTTTGAGGAGCAGCGTCTGCGTCGGCATCGCCTTGGCATCGGGATCGCGGACGAACCACTGTATGCGCGCATCGAACGGCGTGCGGCCGTCGCGGAAATCCTGCGCGAGATGGCGGAACTGGCGCGTCGCGACCGCATCGAGCGTCGGCCCCTCACCGCCCGCGATCGCCGCCGCCATCGCCTCGGGCTCATAATCGCCGGGGAAGAGGCCTTCCTTGTCGACCGACTTGATCACCGTCAGCAGCGCCATGGCGTCGCGCATCTCCCAGCGCGGCGGCGGCAGCGTGGTCTGCAACGTCGGCACGACCGTTTGTATGTCGCCCGCGGGATAGGGCGGGAGCACCGACGCAGGTGATGCCGGCGGCGGCGTGCCTATCGCCGGGGGCAGGATCGACGTCGGCGCCTGCGCATTTGCGGCGCCCGCAAGCGAGAGCGCCAAAGCCACCGGGACCGATCGAAACATGTTACGCCACCTGAAAAATGAGGTTCACCGCGCACGTAATTACTCGCTGGCGGAGGGGCGTTCAAGCCGGAGCGGCAAATAAGGGGGGGCGCTCAGACTTGCTCCGCCAGCCACTCCTCTAGCCATTTGATGCTGTAATTGCCGTCGATCACATCGGGGGCGGCGAGCAGAGCCTGGTGCAAAGGAATGTTGGTCTTGACGCCATCGACGACCATTTCCTCGAGCGCGCGGCGCATGCGCATCATGCAGCTTTCGCGGGTGCGGCCATAGACGATCAGCTTGCCGATCATGCTGTCATAATAAGGCGGGATTTTATAGCCCGCGTAAAGTCCGCTATCGACGCGGACGTGCATGCCGCCCGCCGCGTGAAACGCCTTGATCGTCCCGGGTGAAGGTGCAAAGGTTTTGGGATCTTCGGCATTGATGCGGCATTCGATCGCGTGGCCGCGGAATTCGAGATCCTCTTGGCGAACCGAAAGCCCCAGACCCTGCGCGATGCGGATCTGTTCGCGCACCAGATCGAATTCGGTGATCATCTCGGTGACCGGATGTTCGACCTGGATGCGGGTATTCATTTCGATGAAGTAGAAATGCCCGTCTTCCCAGAGAAATTCGATCGTGCCCGCGCCGCGATAGCCCATTCCGGCCATCGCCCGCGCGACAATGCCGCCCATCCGCTCACGCTCCGCGGAGGAGATGACGGGCGACGGTGCTTCCTCGAGTACCTTCTGGTGGCGGCGCTGGAGTGAGCAATCGCGCTCGCCGAGATGGATCGCATTGCCTTCGCCGTCGCCGAACACCTGGAACTCGATGTGACGCGGATTGCCGAGATATTTTTCGAGATAGACGGTGGCATCGCCGAACGCCGCCTTGGCCTCGGTTCCGGCCTGGAGCATCTGCGTCTCGAGCTCGGCCTCGCTCTCGACCACTTTCATGCCGCGTCCGCCGCCGCCCGACGCGGCCTTGATAATGACCGGATAGCCGACTTCGCTTGCCAGCCGCTTGGCCTCCTCGACATCTTCGATCGCGCCATCGGAGCCCGGGACGAGCGGCAATCCGAGATCGCCCGCCGTCTTCTTGGCCATCACCTTGTCGCCCATCGTCCGGATATGTTCGGGCTTGGGACCGACGAAGATCAGCTTATGCTCTTCAATGATCTCGGCGAAGCGGGCGTTTTCGGAGAGGAAGCCGTAGCCCGGATGAATTGCATCGGCCCCGGAAATTTCAGCGGCAGATATGATCGCGGGGATGTTGAGATAACTATCGCGCGCCGGCGGCGGACCGATGCAGATCGCCTCATCGGCAAGGCGGACGTGCATCGCGTCGGCATCGGCGGTCGAATGGACCGCGACAGTCTTGATCCCCATTTCATGGCAGGCGCGGTGGATGCGCAGCGC
Organism: uncultured Aquisediminimonas sp.; assembly: GCA_965365485.1. Taxonomy (GTDB): domain Bacteria; phylum Pseudomonadota; class Alphaproteobacteria; order Sphingomonadales; family Sphingomonadaceae; genus Aquisediminimonas. Next base: position 6,237 of record CBDUBW010000079.1, on the reverse strand, counting down.
GATCTCGCCGCGGTTGGCGATCAGCAGCTTTTCGATGGTCACTCAACAATCACCAGCGGCTGATCATATTCGACGGGTTGGCCGTTTTCGACCAGCACTTGGCGGACGGTTCCGCCCTTGGTCGCGGCGATCGGGTTCATCACTTTCATCGCCTCGATGATCAGAAGCGTGTCGCCCTCGGCGACGCTACTGCCGACGGTAACGAAAGGCGCGGCTTCGGGAGACGCCGCCAGATAGACAGTGCCGACCATCGGCGATTTGACGCTTCCGGGATGATCGGCGGCAGGGGCCGCAGCCGCTGACGCGGGCGCGGTCGCCGCCTGTGCCATTGGCGCCGTGGCGGGAGCGGCCATCGTCACGTTCGCCGCCTGCAGGCTCCTTGCGACCTTGATCTTGCGATCATCGTCCTCGACCGAGATTTCGCTCAGCCCGGTCTCGTCGAGCAATTGCGCCAGCTGGCGCACCAATTCGAGATCGACCTGCATCGCCTGCGATTTTTCAGCCATCGAAGATCCTGAACCCCCAATTGAATTTCCGGCCTCTGTCAGAGCTTGGCGGCGGCGTCCAGCGCGAGCGCATAGCCGAGCGCGCCGAACCCGGCGATGCTGCCCCGCGCGGCTCGCCCGACAAAGCTGGCATGGCGAAAGGCTTCGCGCGCGTGGGGGTTGGAGAGATGCACTTCGATCACCGGCGTGGTGATGCTCTTGATCGCGTCGTGAAGCGCCACTGACGTGTGAGTCAGCCCCCCGGCGTTGAGGATCACGGCCTTTGCGCCGCGCGATTGCGCCTCGTGCAGCCAGTCGATCAAATGGCCTTCATGGTTCGACTGGCGCAACTCTACCGCAACTCTCAGCTCCTTCGCCTGATCGTCGAGCCGCGCCGCGATATCGTCGAGCGTGTCAGAGCCGTAAATTTCCGGTTCGCGCGTCCCCAAAAGGTTGAGGTTAGGCCCGTTCAGAACGAGGATCAGAGGCGCGTCGGCCATGGCATTTCTTCCAGTTGCGTCGCCGATTGCCATCGCTTAGACTTCGCGCATACTCAAGGCAAACGGGGGTTTCGATGGGGCTGGGGATCGGGCTGTCTGGCGGACAGGCTTGAGCAGCGGCCGTGGCGCGACCCATTCCCGTTCAGCTCGTCGCCTACGACCCTGAATGGCCCGGCGCGGCGACGCGCTATTGTCACGAACTTCTTTCGCTCGGGCTCTTCCTCGTCGTCCATCATATCGGGTCGACGTCGATACCCGCGATGGCGGCCAAGCCGGTTATCGATCTGATGCCGCTGGTCGCTGATCTGTCTGCATTCGATGGACATCGCGCCGAGGTCGAAGCGCTCGGCTATGTGTGGCACGGCGAATTCGGGGTCGATGGACGACGCTTCTGCACGCTCGACGACGCGAGCGGAAAACGTATCGCCCAGCTGCATTGCTACCAGGAAGATTCGCCGCACGCCAAGAGGCAGCTCGCCTTCCGCGACTATCTCCGGGCTCATCCCAATGTCGCGGCCGATTACGAGGCCGAGAAATATCGGGCCAGCAAATTGTTTCCCGACAATTCGACCAAATATGCCGAAGAGAAGGGCACTTTCATTCGCGCCGCCGAAGCCAAGGCGCTTGCCTGGGTGGTGGGGGAAGAAGGCGACGATTGACGCCAGCCTTGGCGCACACCATGTGCCCCGCCATGTCGCTTTCGATCATTCTCAACGGTGCGCCGCGCCGGGTCGCGACGGGCACGTCGATCGCCGCGCTGGCGGCGGAGATGGGGTTGAACCCCGCCAAGGTCGCGGTCGAACGTAATTTGGAGATCGTTCCGCGATCGACGTTGAGCGATGTGCTGCTCGCCGACGGGGACCGGATCGAAATCGTTCATTTCGTCGGCGGCGGCCAGAGTGACGATGACAGCTGGGAGGTGGCGGGCCATCGCTTCACGTCGAGGCTGATCGTCGGCACCGGCAAGTATAAGGATTTCGCGCAGAACGCAGCCGCGCTCGAAGCGTCCGGGGCGGAGATCGTCACCGTGGCGGTGCGCCGGGTCAATGTCTCCGATCCGGGGGCGCCGATGCTGACCGATTTCATCGATCCGAAGCGCTTCACCTATCTGCCCAACACCGCGGGGTGTTTCGATGCCGACAGTGCTGTCAGGACGTTGCGGCTGGCGCGCGAGGCCGGCGGGTGGGATCTGGTCAAGCTCGAAGTGCTGGGGGAAGCACGTACGCTCTATCCCGACATGCGCGAGACGCTCAAAGCGACCGAAACGCTGGTTCGCGAAGGCTTCAAGCCGATGGTCTATTGCGTCGACGATCCGATCGCGGCGAAGCAGCTCGAGGAAGCCGGCGCGGTCGCCATAATGCCGCTCGGCGCGCCGATCGGCTCGGGGCTCGGCATTCAGAACCGCGTCACCATTCGCCTGATCGTCGAGGGCGCCAAAGTGCCCGTGCTGGTCGATGCCGGCGTCGGCACCGCATCGGACGCGGCGGTGGCGATGGAGCTTGGCTGCGATGGCGTGCTCATGAACACCGCCATCGCTGAAGCGAAAGATCCGATTGCCATGGCGCGGGCGATGAAGCTTGCCGTCGAGGCCGGACGGCTCGCCTATCGCTCTGGGCGAATGGGCAAGCGCATGTATGCCGATCCGTCGAGCCCGTTGGCGGGGCTCATCTAGCCGGTCTTCTGCGTGCCGCTGGGGTTTTCGGTCTGCTCCGCCTCGCTGGGCGCCTTGCTCGTCAGCGCGCCGGTGCCCCAGATTACGGTGAGCAGCAGGATCACCAGTGAAAGCGAAATCGCAAGAATATAGCGCATCTCGTTACGCTTCTCACCTCCGCTCGCTTCCTCGGTCGTGACCTCGACCTGATCTCCGTGCCGTTCCATTGTGACATCCTTTGCGCGCTTAGCATCGGTCAATCGCCCGCGCGTGCGAAGGTTCCCTTGTGCATCGTGCGCGAAGACGCCAGTCTGACCCTATGGCAGCGGCTTATGACGAGATTCGGGGCTTTTCGAGTGACGGAGGTCACCGTCCCGAATTCGCAAAGCTGGCGAACTGGCTTAGCGACACGCCGCCCGCCGAGCTCCAACGCCGGCAGGAAGCCGCCGAAGCGACCTTTCGCCAGCTGGGCATCACCTTTGCGGTCTATGGCGAAGAGGAAGCGGCCGAGCGCATCATTCCGTTCGACATCGTTCCGCGCATCTTCACCGCGTCCGAATGGGCGTCGCTTTCGGCAGGGCTGACGCAGCGGGTCGAGGCGATCAACGCTTTTCTCAATGACATTTACGGCGATCGTCGCATCCTCGCGGACGGCATATTGCCGCCCGATCTCATCTTCGGAAATCCCCAGTTTCGGCCCGAAATCGTCGGCTCACATCCGCCGCACAATATCTGGTCGCACATCTGCGGGATCGATCTCGTCCGCACCGGGCCCACTGATTTTTGGGTGCTCGAAGACAATGCGCGTACCCCTTCTGGCGTATCCTACATGCTCGAAAATCGCGAGGCGATGATCCGGCTGTGCCCAGAATTGTTCGACGATTATCATGTCCGCCCGGTCGACAGCTATTCGGACGTTCTGCATGAAACGATGCAGTCGGTTGCCCCCTTGAACGCGGGAAACAATCCCGGATGCGTGATCCTGACTCCCGGCCATTATAATTCGGCCTATTACGAACATAGCTTTCTGGCCGATACGATCGGCATCGAGCTGGTCGAAGCGGCCGATCTCGAGGTCGATGACGACAAGGTCTGGATGCGGACGATCACCGGACGTGTCCAAGTCCATGTCATCTACCGCCGGATCGACGACGATTTCCTCGATCCTTTGGTTTTTCGCCCTGATTCCGCGCTCGGCGTACCTGGGCTGATCGCCGCCTATCGCGCGGGCAACGTCGCGATCATCAACGCGCCGGGCACCGGCATCGCCGACGACAAGGCGATCTACTCCTACATGCCCGAAATCGTCCGCTATTACTCGGGCGAGGAGGCGAAGCTGCCCAATGTCGAGACCTGGCGGTGCCGCGAGCCGCAGGCGCTCAAATATGTCCTCGACAATCTCGAAAATCTGGTGGTCAAGCTCGTCGATGGCTCGGGCGGATACGGCATGCTGGTGGGTCCGATGGCAAGCCGCGAGGAGATCGACAATTTCCGCGCCGCGCTGATCGCCGAGCCGCATCGCTACATCGCACAGCCCACACTCGCGCTGTCGACCGTGCCGACGCTCACCGAGGCCGGCGTCGCGCCGCGCCACGTCGATTTCCGGCCGTTCGTGCTGAGCCAGCCCGACGCTGTGAAGATCGTTCCCGGCGGGCTTACGCGGGTCGCGCTCAAGCAGGGTTCGCTGGTCGTCAACAGCAGCCAGGGCGGGGGGACCAAGGACAGCTTCATCCTCACCGATGAGGGGGGCGGGGCGTGACATGCTGAGCCGCACCGCCTCATCGCTTTACTGGCTCGGGCGCTATGTGGAGCGCGCGGAGTTTACGGCGCGGCTGGTCGAGGCGACACTGAGGCTCGACGCGCTCTCCAGCCGTCCGGCAGGCGACGCCGCGTGGCTGTCGGCACTGACGGTTCTCGGTGCGGACGACTCTTTTTTCGCGACCGATCGCGAAGTCACCGCGGAAAATGTGATCCGCCATTTGACCGTATCGACCGCGCATCCGGGCTCGGTGCTCCAATGCCTCAATTTTGCGCGTAACAATGCGAAAGCGGTGCGAACCAACCTGTCGAGAGAAGCCTGGAGCTCGATCAACAGGGCCTGGCTTCTTTTCCATGGCAAGAAGATGCTCGGCGACAGCGAAGAAGTGCTCGATCTGGTCAATCAGGCGGAGATCGAGACGCGCGGCTTCGAAGGCGCGATCGGGCGCATGCTGCGCAACCCCTCCTCGCGCTTCATGCAGCTGGGCGCGGCGCTCGAACGCGCCGACAACACAGCGCGGCTGCTCGACGTCAAATATCATATCCTGCTGCCCGAGGGCGAGCCGGTAGGCGGGATCGTCGACCGCGATCAGTGGACGACGATTTTGCAGACCGTTAGCGCGGTCAACGCCTATCGCTGGCTTTATTCGGAAGGGTTAAAGCCCTGGCTCGTTACCGAGATGCTGGTGCTGCGGCGCGAACTGCCACGAAGCCTCGCGGCGTGCATGGAGGAAATCGTTCAGCATCTGAACGGCATCGGCAAGGCAACCGGGCTGCAAGGGAGGGCGGACCGTTTATCGCGCGCGCGTCATGCGGCGCTCGGCGAGCTCACGATCGCACAGATCAGCAAACACGGTGTTCATGAGTATCTCGAGGAATTCCTCGAGGATAATGACGAGCTGCACCACGCCATCGCCAAGCAGTTCAGGTTCGATTGATGCGGCTGGTGATCGATCATCGCACGCGCTACGACTTTAGCGAGCCACAGGCGCGCGTCGTGCAACTGCTGCGGATGACGCCGTTCGATTTTCCCGGCCAGACCATTTCCGACTGGCGGATCGACGTCGATGCCGACGCCCGGTTGCGAGAAGGCCGCGATGGCTACGGAAACATCACGACTATGCTTTACGTCGATGGCCCGATCGGCGGACTTTCGATCATGGTGCGGGGTGAAGTTTTGACCGACGCGGTGCCGGGGCCGGTGACAGGCGTGCCCGAGCCACTGCCGCCGATGTTCTTCACGCGCATCACGCCGCAGACCGCCGCCGACGAAGCAATCGTCGCACTGATCGGTTCGGGCGAACGCGATTTCGGCCATGCCCGCGCAATCGCCGAGCGGGTGCACGACGCCATCCGCGCTGTCCCGGGCCGCACTCCCAAGGGAATCACAGCCGCTGAAGTGCTGGCAAAGGGTGAGGGCAGCGTCCGCGACCTTGCGCATGTCATGCTCGCGGCGGCGCGCGCGGCGGGTTTCGCAGCGCGGCTGGTGTCCGGTCATTATCTTGACGGCCCGAATGCCGGCAGCCACAAATCGGCGCATTGCTGGACCGAGCTGTTCATCGAAGGGGCAGGCTGGCATGCCTTCGATCCCTCGACCGGGCGGATCCCGGGCGAGGAATATGTCCGGGTAGCCGTCGGTCTCGATGCCAGCGATTCGACGCCGCTTTCGGGCACGCGGCGCGGGGGAGGGATCGAGGAACTCGATGTGGATATACGTGTCGCGGCGAGTGATGGGGGAGCCAACGAATGACCTACTGCGTGGGCATGCGGACCAAGCACGGGCTGGTGATCATATCCGATACCCGCACCAATGCCGGGATCGACAATATCTCGATCTACAACA
>CBDUBW010000078.1:0-10407 GCA_965365485.1 uncultured Aquisediminimonas sp. | reverse complement strand
GGTGGCCGCCGCGCCTGCTTTTGCGAGGGATGGCAGGGTGGAAGAGCTTTACGGGTTGATCGGGCAGATGAAGTGCGCGCCCGGCAAGCGCGGCGAGATGATAGCGATCTTGTCCGAAGGCACCACCGCGATGCCGGGGTGCCGATCGTACATCGTCGCCGAAGACGCGGCCGACGCCGATGCGATCTGGATCACCGAGGTTTGGGAGAGCAAGGACGCGCACGCCGCTTCGCTCAAGCTGTCCGCCGTGCAGGCGGCGATTGCCAAGGCGCGGCCGATCATTGCCGGGTTCGGTCACAGGTTCGAAACGGTGCCGAGGGCGGGGATTTGACCGCCAAAAGCAAGGCTGCCGATCGCCTCGCCTTCCTCGCAAACGAGATTGCGCGGCACAATGCGCTTTATCACGGCGATGATTCCCCTGAGATTTCGGACGCAGATTATGACGCGCTCGTTCGCGAGAATGCGGCGCTCGAGGCAGAGTTTCCGGAGCTTGTGCGCGCGGACAGCCCGAGCGCGCAGGTGGGGGCGGGGGTCGCGTCCTCGCCGCTTGCCAAGGTGGCGCATGCCAAGCCGATGCTCAGCCTCGAAAATGCGTTTTCCGACGATGAGGTGAGCGATTTCGTCGCGCGGGTGCGGCGGTTCCTGAACCTGGCGGAGGACGCCGAGGTGGCGCTGACGGCTGAGCCCAAGATCGATGGCCTCTCCTGCTCGCTGCGATACGAGCGCGGCAAGTTGGTGCTCGCGGCGACCCGCGGCGACGGCGCAGTGGGCGAGGATGTCACCGCCAATGTCGCGACGATTTCGGACATTCCGCAATCTCTTCCGCGCAGTGCGCCCGAGATTTTTGAGGTGCGCGGCGAAGTCTACATGGCGAAGGATGATTTCAACGCGCTCAACGCGCGGTTGCTCGCCGAAGCGGCGGACCCGGCCAAGGCGCGCCAGTTCGCCAATCCGCGCAACGGGGCGGCGGGATCGCTGCGGCAGAAAGATGCGAGCGTCACCGCCTCGCGCCCGTTGCGCTTCCTCGCGCATGGCTGGGGCGAGGTTTCGGCGCTGCCGGGGGAGACGCAAAGCGAGGTGATGGCGGCGACCGCGGCATGGGGTTTGCCGGTCGACGAGCGGTTTTCGCGCGTCGAGAGCGTCGCGGCCGCACTCAACGCCTATCGCGCAATCGAACATGCCCGCGCCGATCTGCCCTTCGACATCGACGGGGTGGTGTACAAGGTCGATAGGCTCGACTGGCAGGTGCGGTTGGGGTTCGTGTCGCGCGCGCCGCGCTGGGCGCTAGCGCACAAATTCCCCGCCGAGCGCGCCGAAACGACGCTCGAGGCGATCGACATCCAGGTCGGGCGGACTGGCAAGCTGACTCCGGTCGGCAGGCTGAAGCCAGTGACCGTGGGCGGGGTCGTCGTCCAGAACGTGACGCTTCACAACCGCGATGAGATTGCGCGGCTGAACGCGCGGCCCGGTGACCGCGTCCGCATTCAGCGCGCGGGCGATGTCATCCCGCAAATCGTTGAGAATTTGACGCGCGACGAGGATCGGCCTGACTTCGTCTTCCCCAGCACCTGCCCGCAATGCGGTTCGGAAGCGGTGGCGGAGGAAGGCGAGGTCGATATCCGTTGCACCGGTGGGCTGGTCTGCCCCGCGCAACGCATCGAGCGACTCAAGCATTTCGTCAGTCGCGGTGCGCTCGATATCGAAGGGCTGGGCGAGAAGACGATTGTCGAGTTCGTCGGGCTCGGCTGGCTGCATTCGCCCGCCGACATCTTCCGCCTTAAGGACCACCGCGACGAATTGCTGACCCGCGAGGGGTGGAAAACGAAATCGGTCGATAACCTCCTCGCCGCGATCGAAGCGAAGCGCGCGCCCGACCCGATCAAGTTTCTGTTCGGGCTGGGGATACGGCATACGGGGGCGGGGACGTCGAAGGACCTTGTGCGCGCCTTCGGATCGGTCGAGCGCATCGCCGAGATTGCGCGGAGCGATGATGCCGTCGCTCAGCTGTCGAGCGTCGAGGGCGTGGGCCCTGTCGTTGCGGAAGCCTTGGTCGATTTCTTCCACGAATCGCACAACCGCGAAGTGTGGGACGATTTGCTCCGCGAGGTCTCGCCGCCTCCTTATGTCTCGAACGTTCGCGCGTCCGCGGTCACGGGCAAGACCGTGGTCTTCACGGGCACATTGGAAACGATGAGCCGCGACGAAGCCAAGGCGCAGGCAGAGGGATTGGGCGCCAAGACCGCGGGTTCGGTCAGCGCCAAGACCGACCTCGTCGTCGCCGGGCCGGGCGCGGGATCAAAACTCAAAAAGGCGCACGATCTGGGGATCGAAGTGATCGACGAAGCTAGCTGGGCTGAGCTGGTAGGAAAAAACTCTTGACAACCTGGATGTTTGAATAGGATATTGCTTAGATGACGAAGCAATCTTTCCTCCGCCGTTTGATGGACGATCTCGAATCGCCGATCGAGGTGCGCCGCTTCGGCAGCGGTTGGTTCTCTGGCTTTTTCGCTTTGCTGTTCGCGGTGGTCGGGTTCGGGCTGGTCGTCGCGTTGCGCTTTCCCGACTGGTTCGCGATGCCCGAACTGCAGGTCGTCAAGGATTGGAGCGGGTTTCGAGGGGCCGTCCACGCCTTCCTTCTCGCGTCCTACGGGCTCGCGCTGCTCAGCCTGCTGCTGCGCCCGCGCAAGGCGCTCGGATTCACCGCGCTTGCCATTGGCATCGCCGCGGCCTTGCTCGGCGGGGCGAATGTCCAGCCGCAGGAAACCAAGGACTGGGGGATCTTCTTCGGGCTCGATTTCTTCATGGTCAATCTGCTCGTCACGGGGCTGATGTTCGCGCCAATCGAGCGTTTTCTGCCGCACCGGCGCGAGCAACGGCTGTTCCGCGTCGAGTGGCGCGAAGATCTGTTCTATTACCTCATCAGCTCGATGATGGTGCAGATCTTCACCTTCCTCGCGCTCGCGCCGCAGGCCTATGTCAATGCCAACACCAATAGCTGGGACGGCTTCCGGTTGTGGGTCGCGTCGCTGCCGTGGGTGGTGCAGTTCCTCGCAGTGATTGTGCTGAGCGATCTCTTCCAATATTGGTATCACCGGCTGTTCCACCGCGTGCCCTTCCTCTGGGGCTTCCACGCCGTCCACCATTCGGCGAAGGCGATGGACTGGCTTGCGGGCGCACGGATGCACTTCGTCGAGATCGTGCTGCTGCGCGCGGTGACTTCGCTGCCGCTGTTCACGCTCGGCTTCAGTCCCTCGGTGATGCAGGCCTATGTCGCGTTCGTGTATGTTTATTCGTCGCTGCTTCACGCCAATCTGAAAGGCGATTTCGACCGGCTCGGCCATTGGATCGCGACGCCGCGCTTCCACCATTGGCATCACGGGCTGGAGAAGGAAGCGATCGACGTCAATTTCGCGATTCACCTGCCATTGCTCGACAAGCTGTTCGGCACCTTCCACCTGCCCGAGAAGCGCTGGCCGGAGAATTATGGCGTGCCGGAGGATGTCCCCAACGGCTATTGGGCGCAGATGAAATATCCCTTTGTCAGGAGGCAGAAGGCACACGCGGAAACCAGCGCATGACGCCTCCGGCAAATGGCGTCCAGCGACCCACCGTCACGCCCGCCTCCGCCAGCCGGTCGCGCGTCCAATTGTTGCAAGTGTAGATGAGGCTGTAGCGCCCCCGCGCGGGGTAGAAGAGGTCGCGGGCGCCATATCCCGGTTCCGCGATCGGATGCCCGCTGGGCCCGCGCTCGAGCGAGGCGAGAATGCTTTCGATCAGCCGACGATACTCGTCGCGGGTCAACCGCAGCGGTCGTGGATCGTCGACCTCTTCGACACGGGCGAGATGATCGACATGGATCAGGCTGGCGTCGCTGCCAAACGCTGCTGTGAAGATCGTACGCGCGGTAAGGTCCGACCACTGCGGCGTATTGCGATAGAATTCAGCGTCGCCCCAGCCGATCAGCAGATATTCGCCGGGATCGTCGGCGTCGGGAAGATCGGTCGGGCGAAAGACGAGGCTGAGATCATGTCCGGCGGCAGATGCAGGCACGACGATGCCGCTGTGATAGCCGTTGGAGACAATGTGCACCGTCACTTCTGCCCCGCGCGTTTCGCGCCAGTCGCGGTTGGCGGGGATGAGGCTGCCCGTCAGCGCCGCCAGCAGATAGAGCGAAGCTAGGGCGGCAATCGCCAGGAGGCTGTGCTTCAAAAGGCGGAGGGCCATGAGCCAGCCTTACAGCGGTACGTGCGCGCTGCCGAGGTTGACCAGGCCGGTCGAGACTTTGAGCTCGCAAGCCGGCTGGTAGCTTCGAAGGCAGCTTTATCGCGCTGTCACGACCAATTCGGTCCGGCGATTTTTGGCGCGGCCGCTGGCGGTTTGGTTGGTATCGCCCGGCATATTCTCGCCCCCGCTCGCGGTTTCGATGCGTCCTGCGTCGATGCCCGATGCGACCAGCGCGGCCTTGACGGCGTCGGCACGCGCCTTGCCGAGCGTGGAGTTGGCAGGCTCGCTGCCGCGTGCGTCGGCAAACCGTTGATTCGGATGCGCGTGGCACCATATTGCTTGAGCGTCGCCGCCACCGCATCGAGTTCCGGCTTGACGCGCGAAACGTCGCTCAGGGGAATATAATGGTGCCGATCGTCGGTCGGGTCGTGAGCCGTCAGCTTGATGCGATCACCGTCGACATGATCGACCTTACCGATACCTTCGCCATGGACATTCTTGACCACGATCTGCGGCCGGATCTGGTCCCTGAAAGACATGACTGCAGAGCTTTACGTATTACAAGAAGGGCGGGGGTTACCCCCGCCCATCGCATCTGGATCAGTTGAAGAACGCTTTGCGTTCGCCCGATCCCAGTTCGCCGCCAGTGTAGCGTTCCCATTCCTGAATGTAGCGTTCGGTCAACATCGCCTGGTCGGCGGCGGGAAGCTCCTCGGCCAATTCGGGATACCAGGTGCCTTCTTCCTGATAGACGTGATGCTTCACCGCGCCTTCGATATGGCCGAGCTTGTCGAGCCAATCCTGCGACATGGGATCGAGCTTTTCCATCGCGCCCATTTGAATTTTGACCAGCGCCTGCTCGTCATAGCCCATCGCGGCATGGCCCTTCTGGCCGCCGTCGCCGCCCATGACGGCATAAACCGTCGCCTCTTCGGACTGGGCATGCCCGGTCAGAACGAAGCCGAGACGCTTGAGCGCATCGGTGCGTTCGGCGGCGTTGGTGCCGTTCTTGGCAGCGGCGAAGGCGTCTTCGATCAGCAAATGGTGATCGAGGATCTGCGAAAGCCAGTCACCCGGGCGAGCGGCGGCACGCGCCTTTTGGCGGGCCTCGGCGCGCGCCTCGTCGGATTCGGGCGGGGTGACGGCGGCAATGACTTTATCGACGATCGACATGGTTACACTCCTGTCTGGCCTGCCCCGGTTGCGGTCGGGGCGATTGGGCGTTGAACAGGAAAGTCCGGTTCTATGTTCCGGCAATTCGTGCTAATCTGAATTAAGCCGACGCCTGCCTGACGGACCCGCCCCGCTTGACGGTCGCGACGCTCGCCGCCAGCGTCATGCGATGCGCGCCTCGTTCCTGATCGTCGATGATGTCCTCGCTGACCCGCACGCGGCGCGGAAGGCGGCACTGGCGCTGCGTTACGATCCGGCCGCGAAAAAGGGCAATTATCCCGGGCTGATGAGCGACGCCCCGCTTGCGGTCGGCGGGATGGATCAGGCCGCCAGCCGTATTGCGGGCGAGGCGCTTGTCGCTGCCCCGGGCACCACCCACGGCCATTGCCGCCTGACACTTCGCAATGACAAGGGCGTGACCGGCGTTCATATCGACCCCTGCCATTATTCGGGCATCCTCTATCTCAGCCTGCCCGAGCATTGCCGTGGCGGCACCGAGTTTTTCCGACATCGCCGCACCGGGCTCGATTCGGTGCCGCGCGACATCGAAGGCATTCACCGCGCTGGCTATGCCGACATCAACGCGCTGGTCGACGATGTCGTCAACAAGGATACGCGCAGCCCCTCCAAATGGGAGCGCAGCTTTACCGCACCGATGCGCTTCAATCGGCTGATCCTCTTTTCGCCCTGGATGTTCCACAATGCCGCGCCCGGCTTCGGCGATCGGCCGGAAAACGGACGGCTGATCCAGACGCTGTTCTTTGCCAAGGGGTGATGCCTTGCGCTCCGCACCACGCGCGTTAGCCTGAGCGCAAAGGCGGGAGAGAGGCATGCGGCACATCGCGATCATCGGCTCGGGCCCCGCCGGCTATTATACCGCCGAGGCCGCGCGCAAAGCCTTCGGCGATGCAGTCTCGATCGACATGATCGATCGGCTCCCCGTGCCATACGGCCTGATCCGCAGCGGGGTCGCCCCCGATCACCAGTCGATCAAGGCGGTCTATAAGCGGTACGAGAACGTCGCGCTCAGCGACAATGTCCGCTTCGTCGGCAATGTTTCGGTCGGCGACGATGTGACCATTGCCGAACTGCAGTCACTATACGATGCGGTCGTTCTGGCGACGGGTGCGCCGCACGATCGCCCGCTCGATCTGCCGGGGGCGGACTTGCCGGGGGTGATCGGATCGGCGGCGTTCGTCGGCTGGTATAACGGCCATCCCGATTTCGCCGCGCTCGATCCGCCGCTTAGCGGCCCAGGGGCGGTGGTGATCGGCAATGGCAATGTCGCGCTCGATGTCGCGCGTATCCTCGCCAAGACCCGCAACGAGTTTACCGGTTCCGATATTGTCGGCCATGCGCTCGATGCGCTCGACCGTTCGGGGATCGTCCGCATCACCGTCGTCGGGCGGAGAGGGCCGCACCAGATCGCGATGACGCCCAAGGAGCTTGGCGAGCTCGGCCATCTCGAGCGCGCGAAGCCGCTGGTCGATGCCGCCGACATGCCCCCGCTCGAAGACGATGCCTTGCTCGAGCCCGGAATGCGTAAATCCGTCACGCATTTGCGATCTTTCGCCGCCAGCGATGCGCCGCCGAAATCGATCGCCATCGATTTCGATTTCTTCGCGATGCCCGTCGCGATCGAAGGTGGCGATCACGTCGAACGGGTGGTGGTCGAGCGCACCACGCTCGACGCGGATCTTCGCTCGGTCGGCACTGGGGAGCGATACGTCGTCCCCGCTAGTCTGGTCGTCACCTGCATCGGCTACCAGACCCCGCCGATCGAAGGTGTGCCCTATGAACATGGCCGCGGGCGTTTCGCTAATAGCGACGGCCGCATTCTGCCCGGCCTTTATTGCGTCGGCTGGGCCAAGCGCGGCCCGAGCGGAACGATCGGCACCAATCGACCCGATGGCTATGCGATCGTCGATCTTATAGCAGAGGATGCTGCGGCGGGTGGCGGCAAGCAGGGCGGTGCCGGGCTTGATATCCTGCTGGCGCGACGTGAGGTCGATGTGGTGACGTTCAGCGATTGGCAAAAGATCGAGCAGGCGGAAACCGCGCGCGCGCGGCAAGGTGCGCCGCGTGAAAAGTTCGTCAGCGTCGCCGACATGATCGCCGCGCGCCGCGCCCTGCATGGGGCTTGAACCGCCCCGCCCCGCCCGCTATGCGCGCCGCCTGCCTCAGCCGGCCTTGCCGGCATGAATCGGTCGGGGAATAGCTCAGCCTGGTAGAGCACTGTCTTCGGGAGGCAGGGGCCGGAGGTTCGAATCCTCTTTCCCCGACCAGTTTTTCGTGTCGCCGCAGTCGCGGACTCGTTGGATGATCGCGGCTAGAATCGCCAGCGGGACGAGCGGCAGCAAATTGATTCCGATTTCAGGCCACGCCATTTGCGCGACGCACGCAAGCGACAACGCGTAGATCGCGGCCAGCTTCCACTCGTCCATGCCCTCTCCCGCGGCCCAGGCGATTGCGAGGACGAGCAGCACCTGATCGTGCATGTAGAGGTAAGGGCTTGCGAGGAGTGTCGCGGCAGCAAAGACCGGCGCGCGCGTGTCGTTCAGCGCCGGATTGCGCCAGATACGCCAGACTGACGCGGCGGCGAATACCGCGATCATGAGATGTGCCGCCGCTGCGACGATTGTCGGCGCGCCCACAATGCGAAGCGCGGCAAAGGGGCTCGCGAGCCGCTGCCAACCGGTCTGGCCTTGCGCCGCCACCTCTCCGAAGCCTTGCATCATGGCTAAGAAGCCCTGCCATGCAGGCCCGCCGAGAAACGCAAACGAAATCGCGGTCAGCAGTAGAACGCTGCACGCCGCGCCGGCTACGGCCCGCCATTCGCGCCCGGCGATCAGCGCCACGGGCAGGAGCAGCGCGAGCTGCGGCTTCATTGCGAACAGGCCGAGAATCAGTCCCGCGACGAAAGGGCGCGTGCCGAGTAAGCCGAAAGCAACGATACCCAATGCCGCGAATAGCAAGCCATTCTGCCCGAGCATTCCGCAAATGAACACGGGCGGGAACGCCATCACCAGGGCCAGCTTGCCGGGCAGGCAGCGCCGAACCGCGAGCGTCAGCGCGAGGACAGACGCTGCTATCCAGACCAGCGCGGCGATGGGGAAGGGCAGCAGCGCAATCGGTGCGATCAGCAGCAGGAACGGGGGCGGATAGGCGAAGGGCATTTGCCCCAAGAAGATCGCGGCATCTTCTTCGACACGCCGATGTACGACCAAGTCGTATGCCGCGGACGGATCGCTCGCGAGCGCCAGCTTGGCCGCTGCCCAAAAGGCGATGAAATCGATCCCGCCCGGTTCGATCAGGTTGCGCAACGCGCTGGCGGCGACGATCGCAATCGATCCAATCGCCGCAATGCGCCAATGGCTGGACAAGTCGTTGATCTGCGCGCGGGACATGCGCCCCGCATCGCAGATCAGGGTTAACGCCGCCTCAAGCCGCGAGCTTCCTCAGCACGTAATGGAGGATGCCGCCGTTCATGAAATACTCGACTTCATTTGCGGTATCGATCCTGCACAAGGCGCGGAAGGTGAACTTGCTGCCATCCTTGCGCGAGACCGCGACGACGACCTCCTGCCGCGGCTTCAACCCGGCAACGCCCGTTATGGTAAAGCTGTCGTCTCCCGTGAGGCCGAGCGAAAGCCGCGTATCGCCGCCGAGGAACTGCAGCGGAAGCACGCCCATGCCGACGAGGTTCGAACGGTGGATACGTTCGAAGCTTTCGACGATGACCGCGCGCACCCCCAAAAGGTTGGTACCCTTCGCCGCCCAGTCGCGTGACGAGCCGGTGCCATATTCCTTGCCACCGATTACGACGAGCGGAGTGCCATCCGCCTTGTGGCGCATCGCGGCGTCGAAGATCGGCATGACCTCTTCGCCGTAGCGCGACATGCCGCCTTCGATTCCGGGGACCATTTCATTCTTGATGCGGATGTTGGCGAAGGTGCCGCGCATCATCACGTCGTGGTGGCCGCGGCGGGCGCCGTAGCTGTTGAAATCGGCCTTGGAGACCTGCCGCGCCATCAGCCATTCGCCCGCGGGGCTATCGGCCTTGATCGATCCGGCGGGGCTGATGTGGTCAGTGGTAATCGAGTCGCCGAGAATCGCGAGCGGCTTGGCGTCGATGATGTCGCTGACCGGGGCGGGCGTCATCGTCATGCCTTCGAAGTAAGGCGGGTTGGCGACATAGGTGCTGCCAGTGCCCCATTGATAGGTGTCCGAACCTTCGACCTCGATCGCCTGCCAATGCTTGTCGCCCTTGTAGACGTTGGCGTAGCGCGCGGTGAACATGTCGCGATCGATGTTCGCGGTCATGAATTCGTTGACCTCGTCATTCGACGGCCAGATGTCCTTGAGATAGACGTCCTGCCCACTCGAACCCTGCCCGATCGGCGTCGTCGTGAAATCCTCGGTGACCGTGCCCTTGAGCGCATAGGCGACGACCAAAGGCGGCGAAGCGAGGAAGTTGGCGCGCACGTCGGGCGAAACGCGGCCTTCGAAATTGCGATTGCCCGAAATCACTGAGGCCGCGACGATATCGTTGGCGTTGATCGCCTTGCTGATCGGCTCGGCAAGCGGTCCCGAATTGCCGATGCAGGTTGTGCAGCCATAGCCGACCAGGTTGAAGCCCACCGCGTCGAGATCCGCCGTCAGCCCCGCGCGGTCGAGATAGTCGGTGACGACCTGCGATCCCGGCGCGAGCGAGGTCTTGACCCAGGGCTTGGGCTTGAGCCCCAGCGCGTTGGCCTTGCGCGCGACCAGCCCCGCCGCGACCAGCACGCTGGGGTTCGAGGTGTTGGTACACGAGGTGATCGCGGCGATCACGACATCGCCGTCGCCGATATCATGATCCTTGCCTTCGACCGCGACGCGCTTGGCCTTGGCGTGCTTGTAGGTGTTGATCAGATCGGCGTTGAAGACATCGTCGACCTGCGTCAGCACGACCTTGTCCTGCGGGCGCTTGGGGCCGGCGAGCGAGGGCTCGACCGTGCGCATGTCGAG
>CBDUBW010000077.1:0-10589 GCA_965365485.1 uncultured Aquisediminimonas sp. | reverse complement strand
AGCCGCCATCGGCGAGGGTGCGCGCAGTCGGCGCATGTTTGATCCAGTTGGTGACGGCATCGGACATGAAGCCGTGGATGAGCAGAAGCGGCCTTCCTTCCCCCATCTCGCGCCACGCAATCTCGACACCGTCAGGAGCGGTGAAATGCTGGACGTCGCTCATTCGGGCACCCCCTGCCCCGCCGCCGCCCACTTTTCGACCGACCCGGGATTGTCTGCGACACGCATCCGCGGCAGCTCGCGCGTGTCGATCCAGGCTTCGTGCAGGCTTTCCACCCCGAAATGCGATTTCGGCACGAAGCGCGAGGGATCGTCGAAGCTGCCGACGGTCAGGTCGCGATTTTCACTGTCCGGATATTCGAAACCCAGCGGCGTGCCGCAGGCCGCGCAAAAGGGTCGCCTGGCGATGACGCTCGAGGCGAAGCTTTCAGGCTCTCGCTCCCATTTCATCGCTGCCTTCTTGACGTTCTTGAACGCGATCGAAACTCCACCGGTCGCGCGTTGGCACATTCGGCAATGACAGAGATAGGCGTCGAAATCCTCGATCAGCGCTGTGTAGCGGATGCGACCGCATTGGCAGCCGCCGGTCATGCTTTCCGTCATTTGACCCCATTGTTGCCCAATTGCCCAGACCGCACGATACCGTTAGTTTCGCTATCGTGACCAGTGACTTTCCTCATGGGACGGTTCATCAAGCCGGCGAGGATTTGCAGGCGGCGATCCGGGCTGATGCCGGCATATTTGCCCTTTGGGAAACCCTGACCCCGCTCGGCCGCAATGAATTCATCTGCTGGGTCGAGGACGCGAAGCAGCTCAAGACTCGCCAGCGCCGCATTCATCGCACGTGTGAAGAACTGCGCGAGGGAAAGCGGCGACCCTGTTGCTGGGCCGGCTGCATTCATCGCACCGACAAAAAGCCGAGCGCCTGGCAGCAGGCCGTCCTCATCGGCAAGAAGAGCCGAGCAGCAGCCTGAGCTCGCCGCGATTTGCGTGGTGGGCCGTGAAGATGGCGAGTAGCGCCGACCGGGCGAAGCGCGCATGGAGTTGGATACACTGTCCGAAAATGCGCGCACGGCTCGCCAACGCTGGGGCAGAGGAGATGAGGGCGCGCCCCGCTAGCTCCGCCGCGCCGGGCGTCAACCTTGCATCCCTGCCGGAGGCGCTCAACCTTTGCGCAAATGCTTTCGCCCGAGCAGTTCGGCGATCTGGACTGCGTTGAGCGCGGCGCCCTTTCGCAGATTATCCGAAACACACCAGAGCGACAGCCCGTTATCGACCGTCGGGTCTTCACGCACGCGGCTGACATAAGTCGCATATTCGCCGACGCACTCGACGGGCGTGACATAGCCGCCATCCTCCCGCTTATCGACGAGCATCACGCCGGGGGCTTCGCGCAGGATCGATTGCGCCTTTTTCGCGCTGATCTCGTCCTCGAACTCGATGTTCACGGCCTCGGAATGACCCACGAATACCGGCACTCGAACGCAGGTGGCATGAACCTTGATCTTGGGATCGAGGATCTTCTTCGTCTCGACGACCATCTTCCACTCTTCCTTGGTCGATCCATCGTCGAGGAAGCTGTCGATGTGGGGAATGACGTTGAAGGCGATCTGCTTCGTGAATTTCTTGGGCTCCGCGGTGTCACCGACGAAGATGTTGCGAGACTGTTCGAAAAGCTCGTCCATCCCCTGCTTTCCCGCGCCCGATACCGACTGGTAGGTGGCAACGACGACTCGCTTGATGCCCGCGACATCGTGCAACGGCTTGAGCGCGACGACCAACTGCGCGGTAGAGCAGTTGGGGTTGGCGATGATGTTCTTCGCGCGATAGCCGTCGATGGCATCGGGATTGACCTCGGGAACCACCAACGGAATGTCGGGGTCCATCCGGTAAAGCGAGGCATTGTCGATGACGATGCAACCGGCTGCGGCAAAACGCGGGGCGTGCGCCTTGCTTCCGTCCGAACCGATCGCGAAGAGCGCGATATCCCAGCCGGCGGGATCGAAATTGTCGATATTCTGAACCTTGAGCATGCGACCGGTTTCACCGAACTCGATTTCGTCGCCCTGGCTGCGCGATGAGGCGAGCACTGCAATTTCGTCGATCGGGAATTCGCGCTCGGCGAGGATGTTGAGCATCTCTCGCCCGACATTGCCCGTGGCTCCCGCGACAACGACTCTGTAACCCATTTCGACTTCCTTCGATCAAAGCGTAAAAAGAAAGGGCCGGAACCCTGATCTGGATCCCGGCCCTTTCGGCTGTTCGTTTATGCGCGAACGTGCGGGATCAGGCCTGATCGCCCGTAGTCTTTGCAGCGTCGGTAATTCGCGGATCGCGACGTTCGGCGATACGGGCCGATTTGCCGCGGCGACCGCGCAGATAGTAAAGCTTGGCACGACGCACCGCGCCCTTGCGGACGACTTCGATGCTGTCGATGTTGGGCGAATAAAGCGGAAATACCCGCTCCACGCCTTCGCCGAACGAAATCTTGCGGACGGTGAAGTTCGATCCCATGCCCTTGTTCGAACGCGCGATGCACACGCCTTCGTAATTCTGAACGCGGGTGCGCTCACCTTCGACGACGCGAACACCGACCTTCAAGGTATCGCCGGGCCGGAAATCGGGCACCTGCTTGGCGGCGGTCAATTTTTCGATCTGTTCCGCTTCGATCTGCTGGATGAGGTTCATTGCCCCATGTGGTCCTTATCTTTTCGCCGCGCGCCAGAGGCAGGCTGAACCCGAACGCCCTCGTAGCGCTCCCAAAGGTCCGGCCTGCGTGACCGTGTATCGACTTCCGCTTGGGCGTGACGCCAAGCTGCGATCTTCGCATGATCCCCCGATCGCAGCACTTCGGGGACCGTGCGCCCTTCCCACTCAGCAGGTCGGGTATAGTGCGGATATTCGAGGAGACCGTTTTCGAACGATTCCTCGGCTCCGCTCTCGGGGCGGCCCATTACGCCGGGGAGCAGGCGAATGCAAGCATCGAGGATGGCAAGCGCGGCCGGCTCTCCGCCTGAAAGGACGATGTCCCCAAGGCTGACCTGCTCGATGTGCGGGCGGGCCTCGAACAGGCGCTCGTCGAACCCTTCGAAGCGCCCGCAGAGGAGCGTGAGGCCCGGCCCGGATGCAAGTTCGCGGATACGGGACTGGGTAATCGGCGCACCGCGGGGAGTGAGGGCGAGAACCGGAACACTGAACGGCGCGGCATCGACAGCTGCCGCGACCACATCCACACGCAATACCATCCCCGCCCCGCCCCCGGCAGGCGTATCGTCGACAGTGCGATGCTTGTCCGTCGCAAAGTCGCGGATGTTGACCGCGTGGCACGACCACACCCCGTCCGCCAGCGCCCGCCCCGCCAGCGAGACGCCAAGCGGGCCAGGAAACATATCCGGGTAGAGCGTAAGTATGGTGGCGGCGAAGGTCACTCCGCATACCGCGCGTCGATGACGACGCGATCCTGCCATTCCGGCACCGCGTTCATCGGCACCATGAACCGTTTTCCGTCAGGCCTTTCAATCTCGATAACGTCCCCAGCGCCGAAATTGTCGACGGCAACGACGGTGCCGAGAGGCTGGGCGTCAGTGGACAGACACGGCAGGCCGATCAGATCCGCATGGTAATATTCGCCCTCTTCCAAAGGTGGAAGGGCGCTGCGGGGCACGGTGAGCGCTGTCCCGCGCAAGGCCTCGGCAGCCGTGCGGTCGGAAACGCCATCGAACCGCGCGATGGCGTTTCGAATCGATTTCAGGGTAAGCGAACCGCCATTGAAGCTCCGGTACGGCGTCAGATCGTCCGTGAAGAGCTTGAGCTTGACCTCTCCGCCCACGCCATGCGCGCCGGTGATTACGGCGAGCGTGACGGGACGGTCGGGATCCAAGACTTAACCTTCGGCCTTATCGGCAGCGCCCTCAGCGGGCTCGCTGGCGCTTTCGACCTGCGGCTCCTCGGCGGCGGGCTCGACCGGACCTTCGGCGGGTGCCTCTGCTGAGACGCCTTCGTTGGTCGCCTCGTCAGCGGGAGTGGCCTCCTCAGCCGGAGCAGCAGCAGCTTCGGCCGCCTCGGCCTCGGCAGCGGCAGCGGCATCGGCAGCGTCCTGCGCCTTCTTGGCCTGCTCTTCCTGACGCTCCTTGGCCTTTTCGCCCGGCTCGCCCTTCTTGGGGTTGTTGCGCTGCTGCCGCTCCTTGAGGCCCGCGGCGTCGAGGAAGCGGGCGACACGGTCGGTCGGCTGCGCGCCGACGCCGAGCCAATGCGTCAGCCGCTCGCTGTTGAGGACGACGCGCTTCTCGTCATCCTTAGCAAGCATAGGGTTGTAGGTGCCCACCTTCTCGATGAAGCTGCCGTCACGGGGGGACCGCGCGTCTGCGACGACGATGCGGTAATAGGGACGCTTCTTCGAACCGCCCCGCGACAAACGAATTGAAACTGCCATTCTGTTTTCCTTTGCTTGAACCGAATTATTTCTTGCCGAAAATGCCTGGAGGCAGGCCAGGCATGCCGCCCGGCATCCCTCCGCCGCCCATCAGGCCACCGAGACCACCGCTCTTGCCCATCAGGGCACCGAGTCCCTTGAGGCCGCCCATCTTCTTGAGCTTCTTCATCGCGGTCGACATTTCCTGATGCATCTTGATCAGGCGATTGACGTCCTGAACCGTGGTGCCCGAACCGTTGGCGATCCTGATCTTGCGCTTGGCCGCGAGCAGTTCGGGCTTGGCGCGCTCCTTGGGCGTCATCGAATCGATCATCGCTTCCATGCGGACGAGAATTTTGTCGTCCATGCCCGATTGCGCCATCTGCGCCTGCGCCTTCTTCATGCCCGGCAGCATGCCCATGATGCCGCCCATGCCGCCCATCCGCTTCATCTGGCCGAGCTGAGATTTGAGGTCGTTCATATCGAACTGACCCTTGGCCATCTTCGCGGCCATCGCCTCGGCTTCGTCCTGCTGGATGGTCTCGGCAGCACGCTCGACGAGGCTGACGACATCGCCCATGCCGAGGATGCGGCCTGCAACCCGGCCGGGATGGAAAACATCGAGCCCATCGAGCTTCTCGCCCGTCCCAACGAACTTGATCGGTTTGCCCGTAACCGCACGCATCGAAAGCGCCGCACCGCCGCGGGCATCGCCGTCCATCCGCGTCAGCACGACGCCAGTCAGTGGCACCTGCTCAGAGAAATTAGTGGCGACGTTGACCGCGTCCTGGCCAGTAAGCGCATCGACGACCAGCAAAGTTTCGGCGGGTTGCGCGACGCTCGCCACCGCCTTCATCTCGTCCATCAGCTGAGCATCGACGTGAAGCCGCCCGGCGGTATCGAGCATCAGCACGTCGAAACCTTGCAGCTTCGCCGCCTGCATCGCGCGCCTGGCGATATCGACCGGCTGCTGGCCCTGGACGATCGGCAACGTCGGCACGCCGATCTGCGTGCCCAGCACCGCAAGCTGCTCCTGTGCCGCGGGCCGATTGACGTCCAACGACGCCATCAGCACCTTCTTGCGATCCTTTTCCGCCAGCCGCTTGGCGATCTTGGCGGTCGTCGTTGTTTTGCCCGAGCCTTGCAGGCCCACCATCATCACGATCGCCGGCGGAGTCACCGCAACCTCGAGTTCGCTCGCCTCGCTGCCGAGCACCTCGACCAGCGCGTCATTGACGATCTTGACGACCTGCTGCCCCGGCGTGATCGATTTCAGGACCTGCGAGCCCACCGCCTTCGCGGTCGCGCTGTCGACGAACGAGCGAACGACGGGCAGGGCGACATCGGCTTCAAGCAGCGCGATCCGCACCTCGCGCATCGCTTCGCGCACGTCATTCTCGTTGAGCGCGCCACGACCGCGCAACCGGTCGAAAACGCCGCTTAGCCTGTCGCTGAGGTTTTCGAACATTCTACGGTCACCCAGAAAACGCAAAAAAGGCCGGCGGACGAAAACTCGTCAGCCAGCGTCTTACCCACCCGTCGCGGGTGTTGCGTGGCGGTTAGCGATCCGGCGCCGCTTCGTCAACCGCGATGGCTTAACCGCTTCTTCACCCCCAACCGCTATCGCGGCAGCATCCGAAGCGTTGCCTGGGGGCGGAACTCAACGTGTCGACTGTCATAAAGCGTGAAAAGCTAAAGGAAATATCGGCATCGCACGCCGCTCAGCGCGACATCTTTACCGGCGCGGTCGTGGTCGCCGCGATCATCATGTTCGTCGGCACCGGCGCTTCGTTCTTCACCGATTTCGTCAACATGCTTTCGGGCTATGGCGGCGGGGCGAGCAACACGCTGACGGTTACGCTCATCCTCAACATCGCGCTGATCCTCTTCGGGTGGCGTCGCTATCGCGACCTGACCAATGAAATCACTGAGCGCAAGGCCGCCGAAGAGCGCGCTCATACTCTGGCGTTGCGCGATCCGCTGACGGGATTCCATAATCGCCGCTCGATTTCCGAATCCGGCTCGGATCTGCTCGCCAAGACCGTCAAGCGCGAGAAAGCGCTGGCCATGCTGATGCTCGATCTCGACCATTTCAAGAACGTCAACGACGTCCACGGCCACGCCATCGGCGACGCGCTGCTCCGTGCGGTCGCGGCGGAGATCGCCAAGCTTATGCCCCCCGGTGCGCTGGCCGCACGGCTCGGCGGCGACGAGTTCGCCTGCGCCTTCCCGTTCGATATCGGCAGCCGCGCCACGGTCGATCGCGTCGCCGAATCGATTGTCTCGCGCCTCGCCCAGCCATTCGATGCGGAAGGCATATTCACCCACATTTCGGTTTCGCTCGGCATTGCCCACAGCGCCCCCGATTGCGAAACGATCGACGCGCTGATGCGCCGCGCCGACATCGCAATGTATTCGGCCAAGCATCAGGGCCGCAATCGCTATGCCTGGTTCGATGCTTCGATGGAGCGCGAACTGCAGGTCCGCAACGAAACCGAAGCCGGCCTGCGCAACGGCATCCCGCGCGGCGAGTTCGTCCCCTATTTCGAGCAGCAGATCGATCTGACGACCGGAAGGCTCGGCGGCTTCGAGGTGCTGGCGCGCTGGGATCATCCCACGCGTGGACTGGTGCCGCCCGACAGCTTCATTCCGATCGCCGAGGAAACCGGCATGATTGCCGATCTTTCGATGTCGGTGATGCGGCAGGCGTTCATCGAAGCGAAAAGCTGGGATCCGACGCTGCTCGTTTCGGTCAATATCTCGCCGACCCAGCTCAAGGATCCGTGGCTCGCGCAGAAGATCGTCAAGCTGCTCGTCGAGACGGGCTTCCCGGCCAACCGGCTCGAAATCGAAATTACCGAGACTTCACTGTTCGAGAATCTGGCGCTCGCGCAATCGATCGTCGGCAGCCTCAAGAACCAGGGCATTCGGCTCGCGCTCGACGATTTTGGCACCGGCTATTCGTCGCTCGCGCATCTTCGCGCCCTGCCCTTCGATCGCATCAAGATCGACAAGAGTTTCGTCACTTCGATCATCGAGAATGCCGAAAGTGCCGCCATCGTCAACGCGATCACGCGGCTCGGCGACAGTCTTGGCCTCCCCGTCACGGCGGAGGGCATCGAAAACTCGCAGATCGAAGAGCGGCTGCGTCAATTGGGTTGCCACAAGGGCCAGGGCTGGCACTTCGGCCGTCCGACATCGATCGCGCAGACGCGGACTTTGCTCGCCGAGCGCAATCTGTTGCCGTCGCTGCGTGGCGAGGTAACGATCCTCGACCTAAACCCGCCCCCCGTCGGCCCAGCGCCGCTCGAAAGCTTCCGCAAGACGGCATAGCCCCGCGCTGCCGCCCGCGCTAAAGGGCGCGCCGATGCGCGGACGCTTTCACAAGATGCACGGCCTGGGCAACGACTTCGTCGTGATCGACGCGCGTGTCGATGCGGTCGATATGCCCGCCCCCCGCGCCGCCGCGATCGCCAATCGCCGCACCGGCATTGGTTGCGATCAACTCATCCTTCTCGAACCCTCCGCAGTTGCGGAGGTGAAGATGCGCATCTTCAATCCTGATGGCAGCGAGGTCGAGGCGTGCGGAAATGCTACGCGCTGCGTCGCGCTGCTGATGGATGGGCCTGCTCGGATCGAAACGAAGGGCGGGCTGCTTCGCACCGACCCCGGAGACGCCGCCGCGACGGTCACGCTGGAGCCCCCGGCTTTCGCCTGGGATGCCATTACCCTGTCGATGCCGATGGATACGATGGATATGCCTGTCGGGTGGGAAGGGCTCGAACGGCCGATGGCGGTCAATGTGGGCAATCCGCACCTCATCTTCTTCGTTGACGATTGCGATGCGATTGATCTCGAGCGGCTGGGCCCGATCATCGAGCATGACCCGCTTTTTCCGGCACGGATCAACGTCAACATCGCCACCGTCACCGACGACAGCGCCATCAGTCTTCGCGTTTGGGAGCGGGGGACGGGCATCACCGCGGCGTGCGGCACCGGCGCCAGCGCGACCGCGGTCGCGGCGATCCGATCGCGCCGCGTAAAGTCACCGGTGACCGTGACGCTGCCGGGCGGCGACTTGCTGATCGCATGGCGCGAAGGTGAGAACATTCACATGACCGGCCCGGCCACGCATGTCTTTTCGGGCGAAGCTGATTGGGCCGCGTTCGGATGAGCGTCGAGGTCATCAGCTTTGGGTGTCGCCTTAATCTTGCCGAAGGCGAAGCGTTGCGCGAGGCCTTTGCCGATGAAGACGATCTCATCGTCATCAACAGCTGCGCGGTGACGGCGGAGGCCGAGCGGCAAGCGCGACAGGCGATAAGACGCGCGGCCAGAGCACGGCCAGAGGCGCAAATCATCGTGACGGGGTGCGCGGCGGAGACGAGTGGGAGCGCTTTCACGGCGATGCCAGAGGTATCCGGAACATACTCCAAGATAACTAAAATCGTCACCCGGGCAAAAGCCGGGGTCCCGCTTGTTCTGGACACCGTAGCGTCAGGAACAGTGGAACCCCGTGTCGAGCATGGGATGACGGGTTATGGGGAGCCGGCGATCTCCGGCGCCGATCATGCCCGTGCCTTCATCGAAGTGCAGAATGGCTGCGACCATGACTGCACCTTTTGCATCATTCCGCTTGGTCGCGGGCGATCGCGGTCGCATCCGGTCGACGCTGTCGTGCGCGCGGTCGAGCAGGCCGTGTCGCGCGGTCAGCAGGAAGTCATCCTCACCGGTGTCGACCTCACCAGCTGGGGTCACGACCTAACCGGCGCGCCACCGCTCGGGCACCTCGTCGAAGCGATCCTGAAACGCGTTCCCGCCCTCCCCCGCCTCCGCCTCTCGTCACTTGACAGCATCGAGATCGATCCGCTGCTCGAGGAACTGCTAACCGGTGACGCGCGGATGATGCCGCATATCCATCTCTCGCTGCAGCATGGCGACGACCTGATTCTCAAGCGCATGAAGCGGCGTCACAGCCGTGCCCAAGCAGTCGCTCTCGTCGAGCGGCTGAAAGCAAAGCGCGACATCACTATTGGCGCAGACATCATCGCCGGCTTCCCGACCGAGAGCGAAGCCGCCTTCGCCAACAGCCTGTCGCTGCTCGACGATTGCGACATCGTCCTGGCCCATATCTTCCCTTATTCTCCTCGACCCAACACCGCGGCCGCGCGGATGCCGCAGCTCGATCGGGCGACCGTGAAATCGCGGGCCGCCCGCCTTCGTACGCACGCCTCGGAGCGCAAAGCGAAATGGCTTGCCTCGCTGGTCGGCACGATTCAGCCCGCGCTGATCGAACTCGACGGGCAGGCCGGCCATCTCGACAATTTCGCCTCTGTCCGCCTTGAAGCGCCGCTGCGCACGGGCAATATGCGCGGAACGATGACCAACCTCCTCATCACCGCAAGCGACGGCGAAGCGCTGACCGGCGTGCCCGCATGAGCGAAAGCCCGTGGCACGCCCGGATGTTCGGCGGCTTCAAGCGCACCTCTGAACGGATCGGCGAGAACCTCACCGGCCTCGTCACCAAATCGAAGCTCGACGCGCAGACGCTCGACGAGATCGAGGAAGCACTGATTGTCTCCGACCTCGGGCCTGGCATGGCCGCCTCGGTCCGCACCCGCCTTGCCGACAGCCGCTATGATCGCGGCATCGACGATGCCGGCATCCGCGAAGTGCTTTCCGAAGAGATCGCCCGCGTCCTTGCGCCGGTTGCAAAACCGCTCGAGATCGAAGCCTTTCCGCGCCCGCAGGTCATACTCGTCATCGGCGTCAACGGATCGGGCAAGACCACGACGATCGCCAAACTCGCGCATCTCTTCCTCGAACAGGATTACGGGGTGATGCTCGCGGCCGGCGACACCTTCCGCGCCGCCGCGATCGGGCAGCTCAAGGTATGGGCCGATCGGATCGGCGTGCCGATCGTTACGGGCCCGGAGGGCGGAGACCCTGCCGGGATCGTCTTCGATGCCGTCAAGAAAGCAACCGCGACCGGCATCGACGTGCTGATCGTCGACACCGCCGGCCGCCTTCAGAACAAGCGCGAATTGATGGACGAGCTCGCCAAGATCAGGCGCGTGCTGGGGCGCTTGAACCCTGAAGCGCCGCATGACGTTGTACTGGTGCTCGATGCTACGACAGGACAGAATGCCTTGAACCAGATCGAAATCTTCCGCGAGGTCGC
>CBDUBW010000076.1:0-10671 GCA_965365485.1 uncultured Aquisediminimonas sp. | reverse complement strand
TGACGCAGCGTGCGCAGCGTGCCGCCGATATTGTCGAAAGCGAGGTCGTGACACATCGCGCAATCGGCTTCCATATCGACCGGCTTGAAGCGCGTGCCGTCGGCAGAGGGCGTATGGCAGTCCTTGCAGGCCAGGCTGTTGCCCCAGCCCTGCTGGCCTTTGAGCGTCTGCGTCATTCGCGCGATGCCGTTGGTCTTGGAAAGATGGATATCGTGCGGGAATTTGAGCCCGTTATCCTCGGTCGGCCGTGAGGCGAGCGACACACGCTTGATCATTCGCGCATCGCCATTGAAGCCTGCGGTGATCGCCGGGTGGAATTCGGGATGCTCGGTGCCGAAATCGCCTGCGTTCTTCAGCTTGGTATCGGTCAGTCGGTCGCTCATCGAGCCATGGCAATCGGTGCAGAATTTCTGCGCGGTCGGCGTCATTGCGCCTGCGCCTTCATGCTCGGTGTGGCAATCGACGCAGCGGCCTTCGGGCTTGTTGAAGCTCGCTTTGAAAAAGCCCTTGATCGTCCCGCCCAAGCCCGGCGGCTCCATCGCAGATGCGAGCCGCATGGGATCGGCATGGTCGTGCGCATCGTCCTTGTGGCATGTCAGGCAGGCATTGTCGGTCACCGCCACGAACTTCTCGGTGTGGCAGGCGGAGCAATTATTCTCGAGCCCGCGATGCGCGGAGCTCAACGAGCCTGTCGTCCACATCGTATCGGCGTGGAAGCCGGCTTCGCGCTCCTTGGCAGGCGTCGAGGTCGCGTAGGTGTAGATAGGCCACGCCAGAAAGGCGAGCAGGACGAAGGCGATGAAGCCCCACGCCATCGGCCGTCGCCCGGGCAGCAGCCCGCGCAATGTGAAAAGGCCAATCTCTTCCTTTTCTTCGCTGGCATCCGAAAGCGCTTCGACGCGTTCGACCGAGAGAACGAGGTCCGAACCGTCTTTGGAAACCTTGATGCGATGCCCGCCAAAGCCAAGCTCGGCGCCGCCGACGGGATTGATGTCCGCCTTTTCGGTAGTGCGGCCGTCAACCTCGAAGCCCAGGCCGCCGATCGACTCCACGACCAGCCGATCCTGCTCGCTCAGCGTCATTTTCGCGTGGTGAAGATCAACCGCGAGATCGGGCAGATGGATTTCGTTTGCGGCGTCGCGCCCGATGGTGACCGTCGATTTGGCGTGCGTTACGGCACGGACAATGTCCCGACCGTCCGAAGTGCGCGAAATCTGGCGTACGATGAAGCTCATAGCGCGGGCCTACCAGTAGAAGAAGACGCTGATGATGTGCGCCAGAAGCGCCGCGATCAGCGCAAATGTGACAGGCACATGGACGTACAGCCAGACTTCAAGAAGTGCCTTGAGCCGCAAGTGCCGCCGCACCCGCGCAAGCATCGCCTCCTTGCGCGTCAGCAGCACATCGACCTTTTCGACCGGATCGTCATCGACACGCGGCTTGTACGCCGTTTCGCGCCTGATTTCGGATTGCGCGTAGCGTGTCGCACAATTCGGATAATTGCCCGAAAGTCGACGGAGGATACCGCCGCCGAAAGGATCCTGCTCGAGCGACGCGCGCACCAGTTCCGCATTGGTCTGCGAAAGCGGCTGAGCCGCCTCGTGAAGCTGGCGATCGATCGAGCGCAGGCTTTCGAGCATTTGCTTCTCGGTCATCTCCGCGCGATTGCTCGACATCGTTTGCGGCAACGTCGAGTAGCCGATCACCCCGAAAATGCCCGAGATGATGACGAACATCATCAGCACATAAGCGAGCGTGTGGACGTTCCAGCCAAACTGGAAACCGGTGTGCAGCGTGCCGATGAAGATCAGGCTGAGCCCGAGATAGACGTGCGCGGAGGTCCAGGCCTTGAGCGACCAGCGCTTCTCGGTCATCGCTCGCTTTCGGATGCCGAGCAAGGTCAGCCAAACGATCAGCCCTGCCCCGATCGTGCCGAGAATATAGCCGTACGCGCTGCCGCCATTGTGGCGGGGCTGAACGTCGATCAGCGCGTAAAGAACCAGTGACGCGATCGAGATGCCCACCGCAATCTTGAGCCATTGGAAGTTTCTATAAACCAGGAAACTGTCATGCGCCGCGGTGCGATCGCGTCCGGCTTGAACCGCGCGGCGTGGGGCTTGGCTCGCCATTACGCATCATTCCTTTCGAGCCGGGCGATACTCAAGAAAGCTTCAGGCGCGACGCGGATCGCTGCCCCGGTGGGGCATGCGCGCACACAGGCCGGCCCGCCCTCGATGCCCGAACACATGTCGCACTTGATCGCCTTCTTCGCTTTTTCCACAGACGGATCGGCGTTCGCATAGGACCATTTCTTGCTCGGCTCGCCTGGCCCCGGCCCGGCTCCGAAGAACAGCCAGTTGAGCAGGCTTGGCTTCTTCGGCGGCACGGCGTCCATCCGGATCACGCCATAAGGGCAGTTACGCTGGCAGTTGCCGCAGCCGATGCAGGTATCCTGGATATAGACTTCGCCATCGGGCCCGCGGTGAATCGCGTTCGGCGGGCAATCGGCCATGCAGTGCGGATGCTCGCAATGGCGGCACGAAGTCGGCACGTGGAGGTGGGCGAAGGTCCGCCCGGCTTCGCGATCGAGGCGGCTGAGGCCGTCATGACTGTCAGCGCACGCCTTCTCGCAATTGTCGCAGCCCACGCACAGATTCTCGTCGATCAGAAGCACGTCGGTCGCTTCGCCGATGCCGTTCTCGACGAGGAAGTTGGCGACGTTCGAATACATGTCGACGACGCCCGAGAAACTATCCTTCTTGGCCTCGATGAAAGCGTTGACGTCCTGCCGCGCCGCCATGTCTTTGCGCAGCTTTTCAAGCAGTTGCGGGCGCTTCTGCAGCAGCACGTTGAACGAGTAACCTTCGAGCCGGATGACCTCCGACTTGACCGCAGCGCGCACCGTGGCCGTGCGCTTGCCGCCGCCGATCAGCGTCATTTCACCGACATAGGAACCCGCAGGGAGGTAGGACAGGAAGACGGGCTTGCCGCCAACCTTCTTCTCGACGACCATCGACCCCTGGCGGACGACGAAGATATCGGTGCCGCTTTCGCCCTCGGTGATGACAGGCTTACCCGCGCTGATCGTATTGATCTCGTAAGCGTCGAGAACCTCTTTCAAGTCTTTACGCTCGAGGCCCGATCCGAACAGCTGCAGCAGCTGACGTTCGGTCGAAATGCGTTCGATCGCGCGCTTGGCGGCGGGCACCGAACTCTGCAAGCGAAGTGCGGCGGTGCGCGAAATCTCGACGCAGATGCAATTCTGCGCGGCGACCACAGTGGCGCCGCGACGCCGACCCGAAATCAGGCCGACCTCTCCGAAGATCGTACCCATTTCGATCGGCACCGTCTTCGACGGGTCATTCGGATCGATCTGCACCGCGACCGAACCCGCGGCGACCGCGAACAAGGACGATCCGGGCTCATTGCGGACGAAGATCGTATCGCCCTTGCGATAAGCGCGCACTTCCGAATCGAGCATGAATTCGCGCATCTGCAGCGGCGACATCTCCTGAAGGATGATGACGTTGGTTCGGAGCAGTTCGAGCCAGTAATCGACGCTGTAATCGCCGGGCAGGTTCTTGAATTTCTCTTCGAGGATCGGTTCGTCGGCCGGCTTCAGGCTGGTGTTGCCGTTGATGAACTCGACGACGTCATGCCCCTGATTCATGCAGTGCTTGATCAGCGGATAGCCTGCGAGCGCGCCGATCACGAAGATGCCCGGAGCGGTGGTTTCGAAGGTCGGCGAAAGCTTGGGATACGCCAGGCGGTCGGGACTGGTGAATTCGATCCCGCATTTCTCGACGAACGCGCGCGGGGGCGCGGAGCCCATACGCGCGATGATGCGATCGCATTTCACCTTCACTTCACCGTCAGGCGTATCGAAGGTGATGAAGCCGGGCTCGACAAGGCTCGGCGTGGTGCCCGCGCGGACGATGACCTTGCCCGTGTCGCGCGCCTCGAACAGCGCCTTGACGTTCGCATCCTTCGCCGTCGAGAATTCCGGCCCGCGATTGACAATGGTGACGACGTTGCGCTGCGCCGGATCGGCCGCGAGGCCCAGCGCATTCTCGATCCCCGCGTCGCCCCCGCCGATCACACTGATATGCTCGTCGACATATTCGCCCGGGTCGTCGAGCTGATACTGGACGTGCGGCAGGTCGCCGCCGGGGCAGCGCATCAAGTTCGGGTTGCCCTGCGTTCCGATGCCCATGACGACATTTTCGGCGCGGACCTTGTCACCGTTGGTCAGCTCAAGCGTAAAATCGCCCTTCTTGCCGGTGATCGCCTTGACCTCGGAATTGAGGCGGACATTGACCTTGTTCTCGGCGGTCTGGATGTCCCACGTTTCGAGGATCGCTTCACGCTTGCCGGCCGCGAAATCGACGTCGGCGCGCAGCACCAGCTGGCTGGGCGTCGCCATGACATGCTTGCCCTTCTGATACTTGTAGATGGTATCGGAAAGGTGATCGGTCTTTTCGAGCAGGACGTGCGAAATCCCCAGCTTTGCCGCACGCGACGCGGCGGCAAGACCGGCTGGTCCAGAACCGACAATTGCGATCCGGAAAAGGTCTGACACGTTCCCACCCCCCAAAATCCAGGACAAATCCACCGGCTTGTTTTCAATGCCGATTTCTGATTTCTGGTGCGAACCCGACACCTACTCTATCATCTGGAATCGATAGCGCTAGACCAGAAAGCGCAAAAATGTGCGGCTAAGGACGGTAAATGGCAAGCGAGACGGCAGCGTTGAATGAAAACAAGGCGGGGTTCGGGCGTATCGCCCTCATCGCTGCGGCAGTGATCGCCTTGATCGCTGTGGGCGTTGCCGTGTGGAAGCGTGCGGGCGGCGCCGAAGCGAATGCGACCGCGCAAACTGCAGCCGAACTGCCTGACAGCATCGCCACGTTAGAAGCCAAGCTGAAGGCCGATCCAAAGGACGCCAATGGTTGGCGGATGCTCGGCTGGTCGTTCTTCGAGACCGGAAAATATGCCGAAGCGGCAAGCGCCTATGCAAACGCAGTGAAACTGGAGCCGAACAACGCCGATTTTTGGTCATCGCTTGGTGAAGCGCGGGTGATGGCCGGCAAGGGTGATGTTCCACCAGAAGCGAAACAAGCCTTCGACCGCGCCGTGGCGCTGAACGCGAAGGATCCTCGCGCTCGATACTTCCTTGCCGTCGCAAAAGACATGAGCGGCGATCACAAGGGCGCGATTGACGACTGGCTGGCGTTGTTGGCGGATACGCCGGCCGGGGCGCCTTGGGAGGCAGATCTCAAGCGCATCGTCACTGAGGTCGGCGCGAAGGAGAAGATCGAGGTGGCATCGCGGATGGCGGCGATCCGCCCCGCGGCGCCTGCGCCGGGAGGGGCATCGATGGCAATGGCGGCGATCCCCGGGCCGACTTCGCAACAAATGCGCGAAGCCTCGTCGATGCCCAAAGGCCAACAGGACGCCATGATCCAAGGTATGGTCGATGGCCTTGAGGCCAAATTGAAGGCCAATCCGGATAATCCCAACGGCTGGGTCATGCTGATGCGCAGTCGCATGCAGCTGGGCGAAACCGCCAAGGCGGCGACTGCGCTCAAATCAGCACGCGCGGCGTTCGCCAGCAACCAGCAAAAGCGTGGAACGGTGGAAGCCGCGGCCGCCGAGCTTGGCGTGCCCGGCGCCTAGTCAGGGCCGAAAGCCCGCAACAATCTCATCAATCATCGGTTCGACCATTGCATTATCGATCTGATGATCGAGAATGAGCATCGCCAGCCCATGCACCAGCGACCAGGCGCGATAGGCGACGATCTGCGCCCGCGCGTCATCAACCTCTTTACCCAATGCGGCGACGGCGTGCTTGTAAAGTTGCCTACCGGCCGATCCCTCGGGTTGTCGTGCGAAAGATGAAGGGCTGGGGGTCGAGGTAAAAATGAGCCGGAACAGGCCGGGATTGGCGAGCGCGAATCTGACATAGGCGACCCCGCTTGCAGCGAATTTGTCATCGGTGGCGCGCTGTTCGGCCTCCGCCTGTTCGGCCGCCAGGCGGTCCAGCCCGCTCCCCGCTACTGCGCGCAACAGCGCATCCTTGTTCGGGAAATGACGATAGACGGCAGGTGCGCTCACTCCGACGTTACGCGCGATTTCCCGCAGCGAGAGCGTGGCGGCACTGCGCTCTTCGACATGCTTCAGCCCTTCCGCAACGAGCGCTGCGCGAAGATCTCCATGATGATAACCACCGCGCGAGGATACCATGTTGACACTGTTAGCATTGCTCGTCATGTTAGTGCTGTAAACATCGTCGAGTCGTCTCGCAACATTGGAGAAGGAAATGGCCAGCGCAGTCGAAACATTGATTCGCAAAACGGTCACGAAAGGCGTGACGGCAGTCGCCGATTTCAACCGCGGCCGCATGGCGCCCCCGGCCAAACCGCATCCCTATCTGACCGGCATTCATGCGCCAATGGATCAAGAACTGACTATCGATGACCTTGCGGTCACCGGGTCCATCCCCGCCGAACTCGACGGCCGATACGTCCGCATCGGCCCCAACCCCGCGACGGCGCCCAACCCGGCCAGCTATCACTGGTTCACGGGCGACGGCATGGTTCATGGGGTGAAGCTGAAGAACGGGCGGGCCGAATGGTATCGCAATCGCTGGATCAGGTCCAAGGTTGTGGAGGCGGCTAGCGGCCTTCCCGCCGCACCCGGTCCGCGCAATGGACCGCGCGACACTGTCAACACCAACATCATCGGCCATGCCGGGCAAAATTGGGCACTCGTCGAAGCGGGCAGCTATCCGGTCCGGATCGATGAGGAGCTTGAAAGTATCGCTTATGATCGTTTCTCCGAAACGCTTGCCGGAAGCTTTTCGGCGCATCCGCATCTCGACCCCGACAGCGGGGACCTTCACGCGATCTGTTATGACGCGACAGCACCCGGCACCATCCGCCATGTCGTCGTCGACGCGAGCGGGAAGGTACGCCGCGAGGAACCGATCATGGTCGAACACGGGCCGTCGATCCACGACTGCATGATAACCGAGAATTACGTCATCATCCTCGATCTGCCGGTGACCTTCTCGATGAAGGCGCTCGTTTCCGGCTACGCTTTTCCGTATCGCTGGAATCCGGATCATCAGGCGCGGGTCGGATTGCTCCCCCGCGAAGGCAAAAATGACGACGTCATCTGGTGCTCGGTTCCGCCCTGCTACGTCTTCCACCCATGCAATGGCTTCGAGACCGTTGACGGCAAAGTCATTCTCGACGTCTGCGCGCATGACAGCATGTTCGCAGACAGCACCCAGGGCCCCGATTCGAAGACGGTGCCCTTCGAACGCTGGACGATCGACCCCGTCACGAAATCCGTCGCTCGCGCGGTCATCGACAGCGCAAGCCAGGAGTTTCCGCGACTTAACGAAACGCTGACCGGCAAGCCGTACCGCTACGCCTACGCCATGGGCTTGCCTGATGGCTTCGACGCTGCGTCGCCGAACCAGAGCAAGTTGTTCAAGCATGATCTCGAAGCCGGGACGCGCCAGGTCCACGATTTCGGCGCGAACCATATCCCGGGAGAGTTCGTCTTCGTGCCCAAACACGACGCCAAATCGGAAGATGATGGCTGGCTGATGGGCTATTTGGTCGATGTCACAAGCGACACGAGCGCTCTTGTCATCCTGGATGCCCTCAATTTTGAAGGCGAGCCACAGGCGGTCGTGCACATCCCTCATCGCATTCCGCCAGGGTTTCACGGCAATTGGATCGCGCACTCCTGAAGGCTTGACGCCGCGGCCCGATACGGTTTCATTGCCGCTGCGTGTTTAAGCAGCTGCAAGACGAGCCGGGGGGACGCGTCGGTCTGTGCATCGTGTCGGTTGCCGGCACGCGCCCGGAGGCGATCAAATTCGCTCCACTGATTATCGAAGCCGAGAAGCGTGCCGGCGTCGATCATCGATTGCTCGCGACCGGCCAGCAGGATGCATTGTTCGACGATGCGCTCGGGGGGTTTGGGCTGCGCGCTGACCGCAAGATCGGGAGAGGCTGGCAAGCCGGCAATCGCAGCAGCGTTATGCGCGCTATCGCTGCTGAGCTGACGCGCCAGCGGCCCGATCTCGTGCTTGTCCAAGGCGATACTGATTCCGCGTTGATGGCTGCCCAAGCGGCAAGCAGACTGCACATCCCGGTCGGCCATGTCGAAGCAGGGTTGCGAACCTTCGATTTCGCCAGCCCTTTTCCCGAAGAGCAAAATCGTGTCGCGATCGCCAAGCTGGCGACATTGCATTTTGCACCCTGCCAGCAGGCGGCGTCGAACCTCGAGAGGGAAAATGTCGGCGGATCGATCTTCGTCACCGGCAATAGCGGTATCGACGCCCTGATGATGCAACTGCAGGGCCGCAAACCCGCCCAGCGTGCAGGGCCAATCCTCGTCACTTGCCACCGCCGCGAGAATTTCGGACCGCCGCTGGAACGCATCTGCTCGGCCCTGGCGCAGCTCGCCGGGCAAGGTCTGCGATTTACCGTCGCTCTGCACACCAACCCGAACAGCGCCGAAGCGATACGAACGCTTTTATCCGCATGTCCCGGGATCGATTTGATCCCGCCCCTATCCTACGGGGAATTGATTGCACGGGTGTCGAACGCGCCGTTCGTGCTGTCGGACAGCGGCGGGCTTCAGGAGGAGTGCGCGGCGATGGGCGTGCCGCTCCTGCTGCTACGCGACAATACCGAGCGCCCCGAGGTTGTCGAAAGTGGCAATTGCCGTTTGGTCGGCAGCGACCCTGCGAGAATTGTTGAGGCGGCGCTCAAGCTTTCGTCCTGTCCGCACACGCTAGACACCATGTCACGTCCGGCATTTCCTTACGGTCTCGGTGCAGCCTCCGCAAAAATTCTCGATGCGATCGGAAGCTGGCACGCGGCAAAACGGATCGAAACGCCTCCGATCCGGACAAATCTGTTTTTGCAATAAGAGCCGCAAATCCGTCTGGGAAAGGGGTGTGCGATCGGGGCTATGAAGCGCTGGCTGTCGAATATCTGAGCGACGGTTTGGTCCCCCTCGGGGCTGAGACCTTTACGAATTGGCGAGCTCATTCAATCGATGTGCCACTGCGCGAGATCGCTGCGAGCGCGCTTGCTCTCCAAGCCCGCGCGATCATCGTCGCGCACAATCATCCGAATGGGGACCATCGTCCAAGCGCCGCGGACATCGCCGCTACGCGAAAATTGGCGCGGCTTTGTCGCGATCTCGAGATTGCGCTTCACGATCACGTCATCATCGCTGGTGGCAACCGCTACAGCTTCCGCGAAGAGGGGCTGCTTTAGCTGGGCATGACCGGCGCCGCCGCGGCGAAAGCGGGCAGCGCAGCCGCGCGATCGGCGGCCGCGGTAACGCGTGGGAATGACGTCAAATCAACCTTGAAGCGCCGCGCATTGAACATCTGCGGCACCAAACAGGCATCAACGATATTCGGCGCTTCGCCCCCGGCAAAGGGGCTATCGGGCAGGAGTTTTTCCAAGGTTTCGAACCCCTGCCCTACCCAATGGCGGTACCAGTTCTCGATCTCTTCCTTGTCATGTCCCAACTGCTTTTCGAGGTATAGGAGGATACGAAGATTGTTGATGGGATGGATGTCCGCCGCGATCGTCAGCGCCATCTCCATCGCTCGCGCGCGCTTTATCGGCTCGGTTGGGATCATTCGCGGTTCAGACGCGATGGTATCAAGATAGTCGATAATCGCGAGGCTCTGGCCCAGCACCATCCCGTCAAGCTCCAGCGCCGGGACAAAACCTGCCGGATTGAGTTTAAGGTAGTCGGGCGCCCGCTGCTCTCCATCCCGCAACGCATAGTTGCGCTTTTCGTACGATAGGCCCTTCAAATTGAGCACGATGCGAACACGAAAGCTCGCCGATGACAAGGGAAAGTCGTGAAGGATCATGATCAGAGCATCTCCTTGAGCTGCTGATCGGTATCGGCGAGGACATCCTTGTCGACAACCGCCCCCGCCTCGACAAGCTTTCTGCCTTGGGCATAATCGCGCACATTATTAACGCAATCGAGCGCGATGACGCGCCCTTCCCTGAGATAAATTACCGAAAAAGATCGATCGGCAAAATCGCCACGTGTTACCGCTGTGTCGTGCCCGCCTGATAACCCGACAGTTTGCAATTTCAAATCGAACTGGTTCGACCAGAACCACGGTGTTGCAACATAGGGCTGTGGCAAGCCGCAAATCGACTTTGCGGCGACGCTCGCCTGATCATTAGCGTTCTGCACGGATTCGAGCCGGATCATCGCTCCATCGGCAAAGCGGTTGGCATGCGCGGCGCAATCCCCGACCGCATAGATATGCGCGAGGCTGGTGCGGCAGAACTCGTCGACCTCGACCCCATTCCCGCAGGCCGCACCAGCAGCCGCGAGCGGCTCGACGGCAGGAACGATGCCGATGCCAACGATCACCAGCTGCGCAGGTACGACTTCGCCAGTTGCGAGGCGAACGCCGGTGACACGTGCCCCGTCCCCCTCGATAGCCGTCACTGTCTGGCCCGTTCGGACTTCCACGCCGTGCGCGCGATGCTCCGCTTCATAAAAAGAAGACAGCTTTTCGCCCGCAACGCGCGCAAGCACGCGCGGCAAGGCTTCAAGCAGCACCACGGTCTTGCCCAGCTTTGTCAGCACGGCCGCCGCCTC
>CBDUBW010000075.1:0-10799 GCA_965365485.1 uncultured Aquisediminimonas sp. | reverse complement strand
CAGAGCTGCCGACCAGCGCCCCGGTGATGATCATGGCGGAGTTGCCCAGCGTGAATCCCATCGCCGCCGCCGCCCAGCCCGAATAGCTGTTGAGCATCGAGACCACGACGGGCATGTCCGCCCCGCCGATCGGGATGATCAGCAGGAAGCCGATCGCGAAGCTCAGGATCGTGATCGTCCAGAACACCCAGGCCGATTGATCGATCGTGAAATAGCCGGTCAGCCCGAGGATCGCCGCGAGTGTGCCGAGGTTGATGATGTGCCGCGCGGGCAGCAGGATCGGCGCGCCGCTCATATTGCCGTTGAGCTTGGCGAACGCGATGACCGAGCCGCTGAAAGTGATCGCGCCGATGGCAATGCCCAGCCCGAGTTCGATCGCGCTTGCCGCCTTGATCGGCAATTGCGCCAGCGGATCCATGGAATGCCGCGCGACATCTACAATGCCGAACCCTTGCGGATCGAAATAGGCGGCCGCGCCGACCAGCACCGCCGCCAGCCCGACCAGGCTGTGAAACGCCGCGACCAGCTGCGGCATGTCGGTCATCGCGATCCGCCGCGCGGTGACGAGGCCGATCACCGCGCCCACACCGATCGCGGCGAGGATCAGAACCATTCCGGTCGTGTCGAAGCGGGGATAGGACGAAAATTCCACACTGGCGGTATTCGGTTCGAAGGGCAGGTGTGTCACGAGCGTCGTCACCACCGCGATCAGCATGCCCGCCATACCGAAGCGGTTTCCGCGCCGCGAACTGGCCGGAGAACTCAGCCCGCGCAATGCGAGGATGAAGAGAATGCCCGAGATGAGATAGGCGAGGCTGACCCAGGCGGGGACTGCGGCGTGCTCCACGCTCACTTGCCCTCAACCTTGGCGGGTCGATCTTTCTTTTTGTACATCGCGAGCATCCGTTCGGTCACCGCGAAGCCGCCGAAGATATTCACGCTCGCCAGCACGATCCCGAGCAGCCCCAGCCACTTGGCAGGCCCCGACCCCGCGGACGCCGCGGCAATCAGCGCGCCGACGATTATGACCGAGGAGATCGCATTGGTCACCGCCATCAGGGGCGTGTGCAGCGCCGGCGTCACCGACCAGACGACGAAATAGCCGACGAAGCAGGCCAGCACGAAGATTGAGAGGATGCTGATAAAGTCCATGCTACGCCCCCAAAAGCCTCTCGCTCACCACCTTGCCGCCCTGCGTCAGCCGGATTGCGTTGCCGATCTCTTCGTCGAGCACAGGCTTGCCCGCTTCCTTGTCCCAAAAGGCGCTGAGGAAGTTGTAGAGGTTGCGCGCGTAGAGCGCCGAGGTGTCGGCGGCGAGATGCGCGGGGGTGTTGGCGTAGCCGATAATCTTGACGCCGTGCTTCAGCACGACCTCGTCGGCGACCGATCCCTCGACATTGCCGCCCTGCGCCACCGCGAGATCGAAGATGACGCTGCCGGGCTTCATCGTCGCGATCTGCGCGTCGCTCACCAGTCGCGGCGCCGCCCTGCCGGGGATGAGCGCGGTGGTGATGACGATATCCTGCTTGGCGATGTGCGAGGAGACGAGCTCGGCCTGCGCCGCCTTATACTCGTCGCTCATTTCGGTTGCGTAGCCGCCCGCGCCTTCGCCCTCGATGCCCGCGACGCTCTCGACAAAAACCGCCTTTGCGCCAAGACTCTCGATCTGCTCCTTGGTCGCGCTGCGCACGTCGGTCGCGGAGACCTGCGCGCCGAGCCGCCGCGCGGTGGCTATCGCTTGCAGCCCGGCGACGCCCACGCCCATGATGAAGACCTTGGCGGCGCTGACTGTGCCCGCCGCTGTCATCATCATTGGGAAGGCCCGGCCGAACGCCCCCGCCGCGTCGATCACCGCCTTGTATCCGGCAAGATTGGATTGCGAGGATAGGATATCCATCGATTGCGCGCGGGTGATGCGCGGCATGAATTCCATCGCCAGCGCTTCATGCCCGGCGGCGGCATAATCGTCGATCCGCGCGCGCTGGCCGAATGGATCGAGCCCCGCGACAATCCAAGCGCCGGAGTTCGCGCCTGCGAGCGACGCGGCCGCGGGGCCTTGCACGCCGAGCACGATGTCGGCACCGCTCACAACTTCAGAAAGCGCGCCGACCGTCGCTCCTGCAGCGGCATAGTCGGCATCGGAATAGAATGCCCCGGCACCTGCCCCGCTTTCGACCGAAACGCTTGCCCCGAGAGCCGTGAATTTCTTGACGGTTTCGGGCGAGGCGGCGACGCGCGTCTCTCCGGGCGCGGTCTCTTTCAGAACGGCGATGCGAACCATTAGTTCGCGATCAGGACAATGACCAATGCGCCCACCAGCGCGCTCGCGACCGTGCCCCATTTGAGCATGCTCATGACCAAGTCATAGGTCTGCTCATGCGCTTTCATGTCGTTATCGCTCGCCACGTCATTCCCCTCGTTTGCGCCGGCCAGCGTCTTACCCAGCGTGGCGACGGGCCTCAAGCGCAATTTCCGGCTGTGCCGCGCGGCACTCCGCGAAACCCGATCTTTACCTATCGGCCGCTAATACGTCCGGAATCGGGACATATTGCGGGAACAGGGATGACGCCTGCGGGCACGCGCCTTTTGATGCTGGTCGATGGAGATGCCGCGCAGCAACGGCTCGTCAACGCCTTGGCGGCGCGCGCCGGCTGGCGGACCGTCTTTGCGTCCGACGCCGAGAACGCGCTCGCCATCCTGGGCACCCGCGACGGGATGATGCTCGACGCGATCCTGGTCGACCAGACGGTGGCCGAGGGCGACCTGATCGCTGACTTGCGCGCGCGACGTCCCGGATTGCCGATCCTCATGCTCACTGCAATCGACGCGGAGGGGATCGCCGTGCAGGCGATGCGCGCCGGCGCCACTGACTTTCTTGGCAAGCCGATTGCCCAGGAACGGCTGGTTGCCGCGCTCGAAAGTGCTGCGGGCGGGGATGCCGCCGGGGGCGAGCTGCGGCCCCTGACCGAAAAGTTCGGCGCCCGGCTTGGGTTCGATGAGATCGTCGGATCCGATCCGCAATTTCGCGTGGCGCTGGCGATCGCTGCCAAGGCCGCACGGTCGCGCATGCCGGTTTTGATCGAAGGCGATAGCGGAACTGGCAAGGAAGTCGTCGCGACGGCGATCCACGCCGCTTCACCGCGCGAAAAGAAGCCTATCGTGACGGTCGATTGCGCGGCGATCCCCGCCAATCTGATAGAATCCGAATTGTTCGGGCATGAGAAGGGGGCTTTTACCGGCGCGTTCGTGCGGCAGACCGGCAAGGCGCTCAATGCCGATGGCGGAACGCTTTTCCTCAACGAGGTCGCGCGTCTGCCGATGGAAGCGCAGGTGCGGCTGCTCCGCCTGCTCCAATCGGGCGAAGTTCATGCGATCGGCGCGCGGGGGTTTCGCGAGGCCGATGTCCGCATCGTCGCTGCCAACCAGCATCCGCTTGCCGATGCCGTGACGGCGGGGCGGTTCCGGGAGGATCTCTATTATCGCTTGGCAGGTGTGCAGGTCGTGCTGCCGCCGCTACGCGAAAGGCGCGCCGATATTCCGGCTCTTGCCAGGCATCTGCTCGGCCGGATCGCGCTGCAGCCCGGCCTGCGCGAGCTTGCCATTACCGACGACGCGCTGGCTCTGATTTCGGCTTATGACTGGCCGGGGAATGTCCGCCAGTTGCACACCGCGCTGTTCCGCGCCGCAGTGCTGTGCGGCGGGGATGCGCTTACCGCCGCCGACTTTCCGCAGCTTGCCAACCGTCAAGCCCCACGTGTGGTCTCACCCCGTGCCGCCGATGCCGGCGTGACGCTTTACCAGCCGGACGGCCATATCCGGTCGCTCGATGACATAGAGGCGGACGTCATTCGCCTTGCGATCGGCCATTATCGCGGACGCATGACAGAGGTCGCGCGGCGGCTGGGCATCGGTCGTTCGACCCTTTACCGCAAGCTCGCTGACTTGGGGATCAGCGACGCCGCTTGAGGATTTCAAAGATGAAGGCGCTGGTTACCGGTGCGGCGTCAGGGATCGGGCTTGCAGTCGCGAATTCGCTTTCCAAGCACGACCTTGTGCTGACCGATCGCGCCAAAGAAGCGCTTGAAGCCGCTACTATTGGATTGCCTAGCGCGGCGAAGCTCGCAGGTGATGTTGGCGATGAGGCGTTCTGGAAGACCGCCGCGCCGCATCTCGCCGAGCTCGATTTCGCCATCGTCAATGCGGGCGTTTCGGGCAGCGGGCCGATCGACGAGATGGAATACCGCGAGTGGCGGCGCATTCTCTCGGTCAATCTCGATGGCGTGTTTCTGACCCTGAAAGCATCGATCGCGGCGATGAAGGCGCATGGGCGCGGCGGTGCGATCGTCGTCGTGGCGTCAGCTTCAGGCTTGAAAGCGGAACCGGGCGTCGGGGCCTATGGCGCGTCGAAAGCAGGCGCATTGCACCTGATGCGCATCGCCGCCAAGGAAGCTGCGCCGCACGGCATCCGCATAAACGCCATCGCGCCGGCAGGGGTAAAGACGCCAATCTGGCGCGACGTTCCCGTCTTTACCGATCTCGTCTACCAGCATGGAAACGAAGAGGCCGCGTTTGCGGCAATGGCGGGAATGGCGACACCGCTTGGCCGCTTCGCCTCGGCCGTTGAAATCGCGCGGCAAATCCTGTTCCTGCTGAGCGACGACGCCGCGACTATCACCGGCGCGACGCTCACCAGCGACGGCGGCTATCTACTCTAGCCCTTCGACCCAGCCGCCACCGACATTGGCGTGGACGACGCCACCATCGACGGTGAGTGTCTCCCCAACGACATAATTGCCCGCGTTCGACGCGAGATAGATTGCCGCTGCGGCCATATCCTCCGCCGTCCCGATCCGGCGGTTGGGAATAGTCCGCGCGACCTGATCGCCCGCATCGCGCGCCGCTCGGTTCATGTCTGACGCGAACGCACCCGGCGCAATTGCGGTGACGTTGATCTGGTCGCGGATCAGTTCCGCCGCCATCCGCTTGGTCAGGTAAAGGATCGCCGACTTCGAGGCGTGATA
Organism: uncultured Aquisediminimonas sp.; assembly: GCA_965365485.1. Taxonomy (GTDB): domain Bacteria; phylum Pseudomonadota; class Alphaproteobacteria; order Sphingomonadales; family Sphingomonadaceae; genus Aquisediminimonas. The sequence continues at coordinate 5,778 of CBDUBW010000075.1, read as the reverse complement.
GCTAAAGGTGTCCCAAGGGTTGAGCCGCATCCCGTCGATCGAGCCGATGTTGATGACCTTCGACGGCTGAGCCTGCGACGCCGCGGCTTCAAGCTTGGGTCGTAGCGCTTGCGTCAGGAAGAAGGGTGCCTTCACATTGAGGTCCATAACCTTATCCCAGCCGCTCTCTGGAAACTCATCGAACGGCGCGCCCCAGGCCGCTCCTGCGTTATTGATGAGGATGTCGAGCTTTTTCTCGCGCTTCCCGAATTCATCAGCCAAAGCCCTGCACGCGGCGACTGTCGAGACGTCCATCGGCAGCGGCACGCATTTGGGGCCGAGTTCGGCGGCGGTCGCCTCGCATGCTTCAGCCTTGCGGCTGGTAATGTAGACCTTCTCGATTCCCGCGGCGATAAAGCCTTCGGCCATATGCTTGCCGAGGTTCTTCGATCCGCCGGTGATCAGCGCGACGCGGCCTTCGAGGCCGAAGAGTTTCTTTAGATCCATAATCAGTACCCGTTCAAGATGGCGACGCGATTGGCATGGAACGCGGTGTCCCCGAAGAACTCGTTCAAAGCTCGCTCGCGTTTCATGTAAAGACCGATGTCATACTCATCGGTCATGCCGATGCCGCCGTGCATCTGCACGCCTTCGCGCACCGCCAGGTTGGAAGCGAGGCCCGCCTTGGCCTTGGCGGCCGCAACAAACAGCTCGGCACGGGGATCGTCATCGTCGAGCAAATTCTGCGCCTTGAGCACGAGCGCGCGCGCCCCTTCCATCTCGCCGTAGAGATGCGCGGCGCGGTGTTGGAGCGCCTGGAATTCGCCGATCAGCTGACCGAACTGCTTGCGCTGCTTGAGGTAGGCGAAGGTCATGTCCATCGCCCCGCCGCCGACGCCGACCATCTCCGCCGCCGCGCCCGCGCGGCCCGCGTCGAGCAGCTTCGAAAACACCGACCAGCCATCATCGACTTCGCCGACGACGGCATCGGCTGTCACCTCGACGCCGTCGAGCGTGACGTGACTGGCAAGCGAACTGTCGACGAGGCGCTGGGCATCGCTGCTCAGTCCGGCGGCATCCTTTGGCACCGCGAACAGTGTCAGCCCTGCTTCCTCGCCCGGCGCGCCAGCTGTCCGCGCGGCGACCAAAAGCATATCGGCAACATGGCCGTGGAGGACGAACTGCTTCTTGCCAGTCAGTTTGAAGCCGTTGCCCGAGCGCTCGGCGGCAAGCGCGGTCGCCTGCGGACGATGCTTGCTGCCTTCATCGACCGCCAGGCCGATGACCGCGTCACCGCTGGCGATGCGCGGAAACCACTCCTGTTTGAGGTGATCGCCGGCGCGCTTCAACGCCTCGACCGCCGCCACCGAAGTGGTCAGAAAGGGGGACGGCGTCAGGTTGCGCCCAATCTCTTCGAGCACGATCCCCGCCTCGACGTGGCCAAGCCCCATCCCGCCTTCGGCCTCGGGAATGAGGATACCGTTGAGGCCAAGCTCGGAGAAGCTCTTCCAAAGGTCGCGCGCAAAGCCGGTCGCGTCCTTCGCGTCGCGCAGTTCGCGCAGATGCTTGACCGGCGCATTCTCGGCCAGGAACGGCGCGACGCTGTCCTTGAGCATCGCCTGGTCGTCGGTGTGAGTCATTGCCATCGCGATCAGGCTCCCGGCATTTCGAGGATGCGCTTCGATACGACGTTGAGCATAACCTCGCTCGTCCCGCCCTCGATGCTGTTGGCCTTGGTTCGCAGCCAGGTCCGCGCCTTGGCGCCGCCGCGCGAGGATTCGCTCTCCCATTCGAGCGCGTCCGAACCCCCCGCCGCCATCACCAACTCATGCCGCTTTTTGTTCAGCTCGGTCCCGACATATTTCATCAGGTTCGAATAGGCGGGGTGGCCGGTGCCGCTCTTCCATTGATCCATGAAACGCTCGCTGTGGGCGCGGAACGCCATCGCCTCGATGTCGAACAGCGCCATCTGCGCGCGGAGCACAGGCTCTTCCGCCGCGACATCGCTGAACGCGGCGCCGATCGACTGCATGCCTTCGCCGAGCCCGCCGCCCGAGATCATCTCGCGCTCATGCCCGAGAAGATATTTGGCGACGTCCCAGCCGCGGTTGAGCTCGCCGACGATTTGGTGCTTGGGAACGACAACGTCGTCGAAGAAGGTCTCGCAGAAAGGGCTGTTGCCGCTGATGAGCAGGATCGGCTTGGTCGAGACGCCGGGCGTCGTCATGTCGAAAAGCAGGAAACTGATCCCGCGATATTTGTCGTTCTTGTCGGTGCGGACGAGGCAGAAAATCCAGTCGGCCTTGTCGGCATAGCTGGTCCATATCTTCTGCCCGTTGACCAGCCAGTAATCGCCCTTGTCCTCGCCGAAGGTTTGCATGCTGACGAGGTCGCTGCCGCTGCCCGGCTCCGAATAGCCCTGGCACCAGCGGACCTCGCCCTTGGCGATCTCGTTCAGATAATGGACCTTCTGCTCCTCGGTCCCGAACTTGAGCAGCGCGGGCCCGAGCATCCAGATGCCAAAGCTCGAAAGCGGCGGCCGCGCTTTGATCCGCGCCATTTCCTGCTTGAAAACCTTGGTTTCGGCGGCGCTCAGCCCTGCGCCGCCATAGGGCTTGGGCCAATCGGGTACGGTATAGCCCTTCGCCGCGCAGCGCTTCATCCACTGCTTCTGCGCTTCGTTCTTGAACTTGAAGTTGCGTCCGCCCCAGCAGACATCGTCCTCGTCGCGGACGGGTTCGCGCATTTCGGGCGGGCAATTCTCTTCGAGCCAGCCGCGGATTTCGGCGCGAAACGCTTCGAGATCGGCCATGACATTCTCCTCTCGCTGGCCGGGGCATGTATCGGCGCGAGCCATTGACGCAAGCGTCAACTTGCGCGCCCGCCATGCCGTAGCGTCAGCCCGTCGCGCGTTGACCGTTCCGCGCAAAGCCCCCAAGCTAAGCCCTTCATAAGGCTGGGAGAGGCCATGAGATTCGCGGGAAAAACCGCTGTCATCACCGGCGCTGCGTCGGGGATCGGCAAAGCGACGTGCGAGCGATTCGCGCGTGAAGGCGCCACTGTCATCGCCGCCGACATCGACGAAGCAGGCGGGTCTGAATTGGCAGCGATGTCGAACGGCAAGATTGTCTTCAAACGCACCGACGTTTGCGAGGTAGCGGACATTAAGGCGCTGATGGACTTCGCCGCCGAACGCACCGGCGGCATCGATATTTGCTTCAACAATGCCGGCGCGGGCGGCGATCGCGCCAAGATCGACGAGATCGAAGCCGAAGGCTGGGACCGGACGATGGATCTGCTGCTGCGATCGGTAGCGATGGGCATCCGCTACGCAGTGCCGCACATGATCGGCAGGGCGGGTGCATCGATCGTCAACACTGCGAGCGTGGCCTCGCTGAGCGCGGGCTTTTCGCCGACTGCCTATGCCGTCGCGAAGGCAGGCGTGCTCCACCTTTCCAAGGTCGGCGCGACGGATCTCGCCCGCCACAATATCCGCATGAACGCGATCTGCCCCGGCTTCATCAAAACCAACATTTTCTCCGCCTCGCTCGAAGTCCCGGCCGAGCAGCGCGACCATGCCAACGCCATCATCCACGCCATCGCCGACACCACCCAACCCGTGAAGCGTGGAGGCAATCCCGAGGATATCGCGGCAATGGTCGCGTTTCTCGCTTCGGAGGATGCAGGATTCATCACCGGGGCGCATTTTGTTGTCGACGGCGGGATCACCACGGGTCGGCCTGAAAGCTGGAACGAGACATCGCCAGGCATCTTCGACGCATTGCAGGCGTTCGTGGACGCCAACCAGCCATGACCGTGAGCACGGACAAGGTTTCCGCACCGATCAAATTCTTCCACGGCTTCGGCAGCATCGCCTACGGGGTCAAGGAAAACGGTTTTTCGACCTTCCTGCTGCTCTTTTACAACCAAGTCATCGGCATGGATGCGCGGCTGGTGGGGGCGGCGCTGGCGATCGCAATGATCGTCGATGCCTTTGCCGATCCGATCATCGGCCATATGAGCGATCGCACCTACACGCGCTGGGGCCGAAGGCTGCCCTGGCTTTATCTCGCCGCAGTGCCGCTCGCAGCGTCGTGGATGCTGCTCTGGCATCCGCCGTCGCTCTCGGATGGCGAGGCTTTCGTCTATCTTGTTGTCACCGCGATCTTGGTCCGGACGCTTGTCTCGGCGTGCGAAGTGCCATCGGTTGCCATCCTGCCCGAACTCACGCAAGATTATGACGAGCGCACCGGGCTGATGCGAATGCGCTTTCTGTTCGCTTGGGCGGGCGGCCTTTTGATGCTTTTCCTAGCCTATGGCGTTTTTCTAGTGGCGAAGGAGGAAGGGCAAGTCGGGCAGCTTCTCGCTGAGGGATATTGGCAATATGGACTCGCCGGAGCGGTGCTGATGGCGCTGACGGTGCTTGTATCGGCGCTCGGGCAACATCGCCGACTCGCGCATTTCCCGTCGCAGCGACTGCCCAAGATTACAATTGCGGAGGCGTTCCGCGAAATCCGGGCGTCGGTTTCGCATCCCGCCTATTTAATCCTGATCAGCACGATCGCCTTCGCCGCGGTCAGCACCCAAGTCACCTACGTGATGTCGAATTATCTCTACATTTTCGTGTGGCGATTCCCGCAACCGTGGTTTCAAGCCTATCCTTGGCTTCTTTTCGGAAGCGTCATCGTCGCCTTCTTCCTGGTCGCGCGTTTCAATCGGTTGTTCGGCAAGCGCGACACTGCTTATCGTTTCATGTTCGTCAACATCATCTTCTGGATTACGCCGTTCCTCCTATTTTTGGCCGGGCTGTGGCCGCAGACCGGAACCAATCTATCGACCGCGCTGGTCTTTGGCTTCTTCTTCATCGCCAATTGCTCGGCGGTGGTCATCCAGATTTCTATCGCTTCGATGATCGCCGATGTCGTCGAAGCATCCGAGGAAGCGACCGGTCGGCGGTCGGAAGGGCTGCTTTATGCCGGGAATTTGTTCGTCCAAAAATGCGCGACCGGCGCGGGCATCCTCATTTCGGGCATCCTCATCGACCTTGCTGGGCTGCCCGAAAAGGCGGTGCCGGGAACGGTGCCCGGGGGCGTCATCGACTCACTCGTCATCGGCTATATCGTCACGGTGATGCTGCTCGCAGTTGGCGTTGTTTGGCGCATTCGCAAATTTCCGATTGGGCGTGACGATCACGCCGAACGCGTTCGCGTGCTCGCCGAGCGCAAGGCGGCCCAAGGGGGCTAGGCAAGCTTCGATCAAGCTGACATTGACGTTTACGTAAACACACGGAGAGGATTCGACCGCCATGGATTTTACCCTCAACGAACGCGAAACTCACTGGCGCGACCGGGTAAAGCATCACATCGATACCCACCTTCGCCCGCGCGTTGCGGACTATAAGAAGGAGATGGAGACGGGCGATCGCTGGAAGGTGCTCCAGGTCGTTGAGGAAGAGAAAGCCAAAGCCAAGGCGGCGGGGTTGTGGAACCTATTCATGCCGCCGCAGGGCGCGAACAGTCATCTCGATGATAGCGTAGAATTTGAAGGCCCGCGCCTCACCAATATGGAATACGCGCTCTGCGCCGAGGAAATGGGCCGCCTCGGTTTCGCATCGGAGGTTTTCAACTGCTCGGCGCCCGACACCGGCAATATGGAAGTCTTCTACCGCTACGGCACCGCCGAGCAGAAGCGTAAGTGGATGATTCCGTTGATGAACGGCGAAATTCGCTCGGCTTTCTTGATGACCGAACCTGCTGTCGCCTCATCCGATGCAACCAACATTCAGACCGAAATGCGCCG
>CBDUBW010000074.1:0-10850 GCA_965365485.1 uncultured Aquisediminimonas sp. | reverse complement strand
TTATTGTGGATGTAGCCCGAAAGGTTTTCCTCACAAAGCACAAGCGGGCGCCCATCATCGCCTTCGTCCAGCGTTGCGCGCGCCTGCGCAACGTCGAGCATCATCCCAGGCGGATCGAGCAGCGCGGCCTGCGCGACCTCGCGCGGCACATAGCGGTGACTGGCGACCTTAGGCCAGAACTGGCGCTGGAACCAGGTCGTGGCGGTCTTGTGATAGCCGATATGGACGATGGGGGGCGCGACCATCCGCGCACAACGCCCGAATGCCATGAACGGCTCGTGACACTGGAAAACTTTTTCGCGTCAACTGGCCTTTGGCAGTTCAACCGTGCGAATATTAAGCTCGCGTAGCTGCTTGGCGGTCGCCGGACCGGGCGCGCCCATCATCAGATCCTCTGCCTTCTGGTTCATCGGGAAGACGATGACCTCACGGATATTGGGTTCGTCGGCGAGCAGCATGACAATGCGGTCGATCCCGGGGGCGGAACCGCCGTGAGGCGGCGCGCCATATTTGAAGGCGTTGATCATGCCCGCGAAATTGGTGTCGACATCCTGCTGGCTGTAGCCCGCAATCTCGAACGCCTTGTACATTATCTCCGGCCGATGGTTCCGGATCGCGCCGGAGGATAGCTCGACGCCGTTGCAGACGATGTCATATTGGTACGCGAGAATATCGAGCGGATCCTTGCTCTCGAGCGCCTCGAGCTCGCCCTGCGGCATCGAGAAAGGGTTGTGGCTGAAATCGACCTTCTTCGCTTCTTCGTCATATTCGAACATCGGAAAATCGACGATCCAGCAGAACTCAAACGCGTTGGCGTCGATCAGTCCGAGCTGCTCGCCAACCCGCGTCCGCGCCGCGCCGGCGAGCTTCGCCGCCTGGCTTTCTTTTCCGGCTGCGAAGAAGCAGCCGTCGTCCGGCCCGAGGCCAAGCGCCTCATAGAGCGCGACCATCCCGGCTTCGCCATGGTTCTTTGCGATCGGGCCGCCGAATTCGCCTCCCTTGCGCGTGACATAGCCGAGCCCGGCATGGCCCTCGCCGCGCGCCCATTCATTCATATCGTCAAAGAATTTGCGGCTTTTGTCCGCAGTCGCGGGTGCAGGGATCGCACGCACGACGTCACCGCCACCGACAATGCGCTCGAACAGGCCGAACCCCGATTTCGCGAAGTGCGACGAGACGTCCGAAATCAGGATCGGGTTGCGAAGATCGGGCTTGTCGCTGCCATATTTGAGCATCGAGTCGCGATAGGCGATGCGCGGAAACGGCGCTGCGCTGACCTTGCGGCCGTTGGCGAACTCCTCGAACACGCCATGGAGCACCGGCTCGATCGCCGCGAAGACATCGTCTTGCGTCACGAAGCTCATTTCGAAATCGAGCTGGTAGAATTCGCCCGGGCTCCGGTCGGCACGCGCATCTTCGTCGCGAAAGCACGGCGCGATCTGGAAATAGCGATCGAACCCCGCGACCATCAGCAGCTGCTTGAACATCTGCGGCGCCTGCGGCAGCGCGTAGAACTTGCCGGGATGGACGCGGCTCGGGACCAAATAATCGCGCGCGCCTTCGGGGCTCGACGCGGTCAGGATCGGCGTTTGAAACTCGGTGAAGCCCTGATCGATCATGCGCTTGCGGATCGAAGAAATGACGTTCGAGCGGAGCACGATATTGGCGTGCAGCCGCTCGCGCCGCAGATCGAGGAAGCGGTATTTGAGGCGGATATCCTCGGGATACTCCTGATCGCCGAACACCGGCAGCGGCAATTCCTGCGCGGCGGATTGCACTGCGACAGCCTTGGCCCGAACCTCGATCTCGCCGGTAGGCAGGTTCGCGTTCACGGTCGCCGCATCGCGCGCAACAACTTCACCGTCGATGGTCACCACGGACTCGGCCCGAAGGCGGTCAAGCGTCGCAAACGCCTCGCTGCCTGTCGCGCAGACGATCTGGGTGAGCCCGTAATGATCGCGCAGATCGACGAACAGCAGCCCGCCATGATCGCGCTTGCGGTGGACCCAGCCCGAGAGGCGGACGGGCGCGCCGACGTCGGCGGCGCGCAGCTGCGCGCAATTGTGCGAACGATATGTATGCATGGCCGCGCCCAAGGGCGCAGGGGCCGTCATTTGTCAAGAAAAAGGGGGCCGAAGCCCCCTTTCCCCATTATGACCGGCTAATTGCCGTAACCGCCGGCGCCCGACCGCCCATTGGTATCGGTTCTGTCCTCATCGATCTTCTGATCCGCGCCGGCTTGCTGTTGCTGCTGGTTGCGGGCGCGTTCGGTTTCCATGCCGTACTGCTCGGCACCGCCGCCCTGACCTGCCGGAGCACCACCGCTGATCCCGCTCGAATCATCGCGCTGGCCGGTGATGCCCGATGCGGAGGTTCCGCTGCCCGCACCTTGCTGATGCTCGTCCTGGCCGCGATACTGATCCTGCTGTTGGTCGCGCTGACCATATTGACCCTGGGGGTCCTGCTGACCCTGCTGACCATATTGCGATTGTTGCTGCTGGCCCTGGCCCTGGCCCATGCTATCCTGCTGCTGGCCTTGCGGCGTCGGCCGACCGTCTTGCTGCTGCTGCTGCTGACGATCGCGGTCGATACCCTGATCTGGCGAAAATTGCCTGTCTTGATTGTCGGTCATCACACACTCCTACGCTACGGTTGAACTCCTCTGCGGGAGTTGAAGGGGGTAACGCGCGCACCGCATTTAGGTTGCGATGCAACCCGCCGATTGCGGTGGACCGAGCGCATCGGCGTCTCTAGTCGGGCGGCAATGCATATCCACCCGCTGATTACCGACTCGAAAGCGCTCGCCGATCTGTGCGCCCGTCTCGCGCAATCGCCCTTCGTGACTGTCGATACCGAGTTCATGCGCGAGAACACGTTCTGGCCTGAACTGTGCCTGATTCAGATCGCCGACGGCAACGAAGCCGCGGCGATCGACCCGATGGCCGATATCGATCTGACACCGCTTTTGGACCTGCTCGTAGATAATGAAGACGTGCTCAAAGTCTTCCACGCCGGCAGCCAGGATGTGGAGATCGTTTACAACATGACCGGCCGCACCCCGCACCCGATCTTCGACACCCAGATCGCGGCGATGGCGCTGGGCCAGGGTGAGCAGATCGGTTACTCGAACCTTGTCGATCACTGGCTCGGCATTCATCTCGACAAGGGCGCGCGCTTCACCGATTGGGCACGGCGTCCGCTTGACCGGCGGCAGATCGATTACGCGATCGGCGATGTCACCCACCTCGCGACGATCTTTCCCAAAATGCTCGACAAGCTGCGCAAGGGCGATCGCGGCCATTGGCTCGATCAGGAAATGGAGCGGCTTGCCGATCCCGCAAACTATCGCAACGATCCCGAAACCGCTTGGAAGCGCGTCCGGGTCGCAAGCCGCAAGCCCGATCTGCTCGGGCGGATCAAGGCGCTTGCCGCGTGGCGCGAGCGCGAAGCGCAGGATAAGAACATTCCGCGCGGCCGCATCGTCAAGGATGAAACGCTCGCCGACATCGCCTCGCACCCGCCGCGCGTACAGGCCGATCTCGCCAAGGTGCGCGGGCTTTCGGCGTCGTGGGCAGGCAACGACATCGGGGCGCGGCTCGTCGCGGCGTTGGCCACGGCCCAACCGCTGGGCCCGGAAGATCTGCCGCCGCGCGACGACAAGAAACCCGGTCTCGGCAAGGAAGGCGCGCTGGTCGCCGATTTGCTCAAGCTGCTGCTTAAAATCCGCGCCAAGGAGATCAACGTCGCGCCGCGCCTCCTCGCACGCTCTGAGGAACTCGAGCTGCTCGCCGCAGGACAACGCAACGGGCTCGCCATCTTGCAGGATTGGCGCTTCGAGCAATTCGGCGCGGATGCACTCGCGCTTGTCGAGGGCAGGCTTGGCTTCGTCGTCAAGGATGGCAAGCTGCTCATGACCCGTCCGGCGGAGGAAGCGGAATGAGAGTGATAGCGACGACAATCCTGGCTGTTTCGGCCTGCGCGCAGACCCCCGCAGTCGAATCGCAACCGGTCGATGATTTGGTCGCCTGTGGTGGTGGCAAGGTTCGCCCGCTGATCGGCCGCACCTACGACGAGGCGCTAGCTGGAGAGGTCCAGCGGCTGAGCGGCGCAGGCGCGATACGATGGATCAGGCCGGGCCAAGCAATCACGATGGACTATCGCGATGACCGCCTCAACCTCGAGCTTGATCAAGCGGACAGGATCGTCAGGGTCAGGTGCGGCTGAGGCTGCCCATCTGTTCCAACCCCTCGCGGGCGAGCTTGATCGTAACCGCGCGGTGCCGCGACATGGCGAGATCATCAAGCCGATCGACGATACGCATCAGCGCGATGTAGCTGCGCTCGATCCGAGTGACGATATAGCTCAAAGTTTCGGGTGCGACCTGAAGCCCGCGGCGCGCGAACAGCTTCTGCAACAGCATCGAGGCGAGCAGATCGTCTGGCTCGCCGATCGTGAACACGGGCGTCGCTGCCAACCGTGAGCCGAGATCGGGGAGCCGCACTTTCCATTCGGGCGGCGCCAGCAAGGAAACGATCAGCAGCGGCCGCCTCTCCTCCTGCGCCGAATTCCAGCGGTGAAAGATATCGGCTTCGCGGTGCAATTCGGCATCGTCGATCAGCGTGCCCCCGGTCTTGGCCGCGAAAATACGCCCGAGCAACGAGCGCCCCGATTTGCGCGGACCAGTCAGAATCGCCGCCTTGACCGGCCAGCGCGCTGGCGAATCGACGCCGTCGGCGGCGGCGCGATTCGCAGCAGTGACGATGAAGCTTTCCGCGACTTCGGGGGCCGGCCAATCGAACGGCAGCGCGATTTGATCCACGGCGATCCTAGCGGCTGATGCGCAGCACGCCGCCGCTGTCGGATACGCTAAAGCCGCGCGCCGCCAGCGCGATCTTGAGCATGCCTTCGTCGCCCTGGAAGCTCACGCGCATTACCGATGTGCCTCCGAGCGCGAGACTGGTCGTCGTCGCCGACTTTACGCCCGGTATCCCGCGAAGCGCGCTCTCGGTGCCGCTGACCGAAGCGACGTCGGGGGTTTCGAACTGGATGCTGAAGCTGGCGGTTCCGGGAGCCCCGGGGGTATCGGCAGCCGTTTCGTCGGTTTCGGCGATGAGATCGGTCGCCTCGTCATCGACCTCCAGTTCCTCGACTTCGAGCGGCTGCTCGATGATCAGCGAAGAGTCTGGCCGCAACCGCCCCGCCGCGAGCGCGCCCGAATAAAGTGCGTCCATCCGCCGCACGCCTTCATCCATCATTTGCGGAAGCGCCGCGCTGCTTTCGACCCGCAGCACGAAGCCGTCGAGATAGCGGCTGTCCGGTCCGTAGCGCGCCGAGAAATGGCCGATCACCGGTCCTCCTGGCCAGAGCCGTTCGGTGCGCACCTGCGGTATCAGCACGTCCGCCGCGCCATATTGGTCGAGGATCATCCGCCACCAGCGCCGCCCCGGGCGCCGTGTCTGCCCGTAATTGAGAAGCAGCGGGTCGGAGCCCGTGCCGCTGACCCGGACATAGTCGATCGCCCCGCCGCCGGTGCGAAAGCGTGCCCACGCCTTTTGCCATTCGGTGCGCTGTTCGAATACCATCGCGCTGCCGCCCGACCATTGCACCGGGATGACGAGCAGCGGCGCCGATCGCGTCGCTACGCCGCTGACGCCGAGAACGGCACCTGCGCGGACACGATCGAAGAGCACCCCGAGCGTCGCGATGTAGCGCTTCGGCCCGATCTGCTCATTCTCGACGACAATCCCCGCGACGATCGCGTCTAGCGCCGAATCGCTCAGCCCCGGTGCTGGGCCGCCATGAATCTTCGACCAGAGCAGACGCCAGCCCTTGCGCTGCGCCTCGCGCCAGCCGCCGAGCCGTGCTGCATCCGCATTTGGGCCGGAAACATCGACCCGCACCCCGGTTACTTCGAAATCCTGCGAACTGTCGATCGGGTTGACGCCGCGATCGGTGCCGTCGATCTGCGCGACGACTGCGACGCCTGCCAGCGCCAGCGCTGCCGCGATGGCGAGCGGCAACGGCCGCGCGAGGCGCTTCATTTCGATCACAACGCGCCTATTGGCGACATGGCCGTGGATTTCCAACCCCCTTCCCGCTAGGCGCCCGCGACATGGTCACGCGATCCAATGCGCCCGAACCTTACACCTATGCCAAAGCCGGGGTCTCGATAGGCGCGGGCAATGCGCTGGTCCGTGCGATTGCGCCGCTGGCAAAAGCGACGCGCCGGCCGGGCGCGAACGCCGATCTGGGTGGGTTTGGCGGCTTTTTTGATTTGAAGGCTGCGGGCTTTCGCGATCCGCTCCTCGTCGCCGCCAATGACGGCGTGGGTACCAAGTTGAAGCTTGCGATCGAGAGCGGGCGACATGACGGCGTCGGCATCGATCTCGTCGCGATGTGCGCCAACGACCTTATCGTCCAGGGCGCCGAACCGCTCTTTTTCCTGGATTATTATGCGAGCGGTAAGCTTGCGAGCGATGTCGCCGAGCGCGTCATCGCCAGCATAGCGGAAGGATGCAAGCAGGCCGGCTGTGCCCTGATCGGCGGCGAGACCGCGGAAATGCCGGGCATGTACGCCGATGGCGATTACGATCTCGCCGGCTTCTGCGTCGGGGCGGTCGAACGCGACCAGGTGCTGACCGCTGACAGGGTCGCGGCGGGCGATGTCATCCTGGGGCTGGCCTCATCGGGCGTGCATTCGAACGGCTTCTCGCTCGTCCGCAGGCTCGCGGCGGACAAGGGCTGGAAGCTCGATCGCCCTGCCCTGTTCGATCAGGAGGTGCTGCTGATCGACGCGCTGATGGCGTCGACACGCATATATGTGAAGTCGCTTTTGCCGTTGGTGCGGGCGGGCACGGTCCACGCGATGGCGCACATCACGGGCGGCGGCCTGCTCGAAAACATTCCGCGCGTGCTGCCCGATGGCTTGCACGCGCACATCGACGCTGATGCGTGGCCCCAGCCGCGGCTAATGGCCTTCCTTCAGGCGCAGGGCCATATCGAGCCGGAGGAGATGGCGCGCACCTTCAACTGCGGTATTGGCATGGCGCTTGTCATTGGCGAGTGCGAACTTTCGGAAGTTTCGGTCGCGCTTGAAGCGGCGGGGGAAACTGTGTTCCACATTGGACGCGTCGAAGCGGGCGAGAAGGGCTGCACGGTGTCCGGCAGCGCTGATAGCTGGAGCGCGATGAGTGCGTGGAGCGCGGCGCATCATGGCTAGGGCGCGGGTCGCAGTCCTGATCTCCGGACGGGGTTCGAACATGGCCGCGCTGATCTACGCCGCCAAACACCTCGACTGTCCCTTCGAGATCGTCTTGGTCGCCTCGAATGATCCCGACGCAGCAGGCCTCACGCTCGCCGAAGCCGAGGGCATCGCGACTTGGTCGCAAAGCCACAAAGGGCGTGAGCGCGCGGAGTTCGATGCGCTGATCGACAGCCAGCTTCGTGCCGCCCGCGCCGAATATGTCGCTCTTGCCGGCTATATGCGCCTGCTTTCGCCTGACTTCATCGAACGCTGGCAGGACCGCATCCTCAACATCCATCCTTCGTTGCTGCCAAAATATAAGGGCCTCGACACGCACCAGCGCGCGCTCGATGCGGGCGATACGGTCAGCGGCTGCTCGGTGCACGAGGTCACGGTCGAGCTCGATGACGGTCCTGTTCTCGGTCAGACCGAGGTTGCGATCCTGCCCGGCGACAATGCGGAAAGCCTGGCCGCGCGCATTCTGATTGCCGAGCACCAGCTCTATCCCCGCACGCTTGCTGAGTTCGTTTCGAGAGCGAACAACCCGGAATGGCTGCTTGCGCGCGTCCGCGAGCGTGCCATGCTGCTCCCCGAGGCCGAGGAAGGCGTGAGCCACGGCATGAATGTGTTCGGCATCGTCAAGGGCAAGAAGTTCGCATACTTCAGCAGCGATCATCACGGAGACGGTCGCCGCGCTTTGCTCGTCAAGATCAGCGGGCTCGACGAACAAACCATGCTGATCGAAGCCGCCCCGGACCGCCACTTTCGCCCCGCCTATTTCGGCGACGGCTGGCTTGGCATCCGCCTTGATCTCGGAGACACCGATTGGGATGGCATCGCCGAATGGCTGCGCAAAAGTTGGATCGCGGTCGCCCCGCCAAAGCTGCGACGAGGTTTTGCGATGGCGGAGGAGTTTTGACTACGTCGGATGTCTAACCTTTTCATCCTCACAAAACCGCACAAACTTCTTCTTCCCCCTCTGCGCTTGGGCCGCTAAGGGCAGCGCCCAGGGGATGTCAGCATTGGTTCAGGCGATGAAGGGTAACGGCCCGCGCTAACCTGCGTATTACTGGGGTAGTTCACGAATGAAGCTCAAGACTCGGCGCGGCCTGGCGACGATATGCGGTGGCCTCGCGCTCTCGAGTGTCGCGCTCGCGCAAACGGTTCCCAACGACGCGGCGGTGCCCACGGCCAACTTGCAGACGCCGAACAGTTCGGGCCTCAACCTGCCCTCGACGCTCTCCACCTTCGGAAAGGTCGAGCCGAATCTTCGCAAGGCGACGGCGATCGTCAACGGGGAGATCATCACCGGCACCGATGTCGATCAGCGGCTTGCTCTGATCGTCGTCGCCAATGGCGGCAACATCCCTGCCGACGAGCTCGAACGCCTTCGTGTACAGGTGCTGCGCAACCTTATCGACGAGACGCTGCAGATCCAGGAAGCCAAGGCCAACAAGATCGAGATCACCAAGGCCGATGTCGATCAAAGCTTTTCGCGCATTTCGCAGAACTTCAAACGCAACTCGCAGCAGATGAGCGAGTATCTGCGGAGCGTCGGCTCGTCAGATCGCTCGATGCGCCGCCAGATCGAAGGCGAAGTGGCGTGGAGCCGCCTGCTCCGCCGCAAGGTCGAAGCCAATGTCAGCGAGGCCGAGGTCAATCAGATCATGGAGCGGCTGAAAGCGTCGCGCGGCACCGACGAATATCGCGTTGGTGAAATATACCTGTCGGCGACTCCAGAAAACAACACCGAAGTCGAGGCGAATGCGCGGCGTATCATCGATCAGCTCCGCCAGGGCGGGTCGTTCGCGGCTTATGCGCGGCAATTCTCCGAAGCCTCGACCGCATCGGTTGGCGGCGATCTCGGCTGGATCCGCCCGGCGCAATTGCCCGAGGCGCTGGGCCAGGCGGTACAGGAGATGTCGGTCGGCCAGGTTGCAGGCCCGATCCAAATTCCCGGCGGCTATTCGATTCTCGCGCTCCAGGATTCGCGTAAGGTGCTGATGGCCGATCCGCGTGATGCGGTGCTGGCGCTGCGGCAATTGTCGGTCAATTTCCCATCCGGGATGACGGCTGCCGAGGCTCAGGCCCGGGCATCGGCGTTCGGACAGGCGACGCAAAATATGGGCGGCTGCGGCAAGGTCGAAGAGACCGCCAAGTCGCTCGGCGCCGAAGTGATCGACAATGATCAGGTGCGCGTCCGCGATCTGCCGCCAGCCTTGCAAGACATGCTGCTCCAGCTTCAGATCGGCCAGGCGACGCCGCCGTTCGGATCGCAGAACGAAGGTGTCCGCGTGCTCGTGCTGTGCGGTCGTGACGATCCTGCGGTGGCGGGCGAACCGTCATTCGAGCAGATCATGGCGCAGCTCGAGGAAGACCGTGTCAACCGGCGCGCGCAGCGTTACCTTCGTGACCTCAGGCGCGATGCGGTGGTCGATTATCGCTGACATCCCGATAGCGGTCGCGCTCGGCGATCCCGCCGGGATCGGGCCGGAGATCGTCGCCAAGGCCTGGGTCGCTCGCGAAAGCCAGAAGCTGCCCGCCTTTTTCGCCGTCGGCGACGGTCGCTCGATCGAAGCGGTGTGGCGCGGGCCGGTCACCCGCATTGCCGATCCGGCGGACGCGTTCGCTGTCTTCGGAGACGCGCTGCCGATTCTTCAAGTCGAGGATGCCGGGCCGATCGTGCCGGGCGAACCCAATGCCGAAGGGGCACGCTGCGCGCTCGCAAGCCTTGAGATGGCGATCGGGCTGACGCGCAACAACGCCGCCTGCGCGGTTGTCACTGGCCCCATCTCAAAGGTGCGGCTCTATGAGATCGGCTTCACGCATCCCGGGCAGACCGAATTCGTCGCCGAACGCTGCGGCGTATCGCGCGCCAACTCGGCGATGATGCTCGCCGGGCCGTCGCTTCGTGTTGTGCCGATCACCACCCATTTGCCGCTTGCCGAAGTGTCTGCCAAGCTTTCGGTGGACCTGATCGCATGCAAGGGGCGCGCTGCCGCCAAGGGGCTGATCCGAAATTTTGGCATCGCCAACCCCCGGCTGGCCTTCGCTGGCTTCAACCCGCATGCGGGCGAAAGCGGTACGCTCGGCCGCGAGGATGCCGATCTGATCGCGCCTGCCGTCGCGCAATTGCAGAGCGAGGGTATAAACGCCGTCGGTCCGCTCGCCGCCGACGCGATGTTTCACAAGCGGGCGCGAGCGAACTACGACGTCGCGTTGTGCTGTTATCACGACCAGGCGCTGATCCCACTCAAGACGCTGCACTTCGATGAAGGCGTGAACATCACGCTTGGCCTGCCGATCGTGCGCACTGCGCCCGATCACGGCACCGCCTACGATATCGCCGGTAAGGGGCAGGCCGAACCCGGTGCGATGATCGCCGCGATCCGCATGGCCGCCGACGCCGCAGGCTGGCGTTCGCGCGCACCGTGACCCTGCCGCCGCTGCGTGACGTCATCGCGCGTCACGGCCTGCAGGCGAACAAGGCGCTCGGCCAGAATTTTCTGCTCGATGAACAGTTGCTCGATCGCATCGCCGCCATTCCCGGCGATCTTGCGGGTAAGGCGGTTTACGAAGTCGGCCCCGGTCCCGGCGGCCTGACACG
>CBDUBW010000073.1:0-10927 GCA_965365485.1 uncultured Aquisediminimonas sp. | reverse complement strand
GAGGGCAAGGCGACCGAACTCATCCCGATGAATGTCGATCCGCCTGCGCCTGCGGCGGCCGAGGTCGCGCTCGACAAGAATGGTCTGCGCCCGATGAACCCCGACGACCCGGCGGCCGCCGCCAAGGCCCCGCCCGTCAGTCGCACCGCCGGGCGGCGGATTCCGGGCCGGGAAGATTAAGCTCGGTCTCGCGTCCTTCGCATCGCCGCCAGCGCTCGTTCGCGGGCCTCGCGATGGCCGATCAGCTTGGCTGGATAGCCGTTCGGCAAGGCGTCGAAACTTTCCGGATCGTGCACCTCGCGGCCGCCAAGCCCCGCCAGCTCAGGCACCCAGCGGCGGATATAGTCGCCCGCACTGAATTTCTCGCTTTGCATCAAGGGCGCCATGATCCGCGAAAAAAGCGGCGCATCGTGCCCCGTCCCCGCCACCCATTGCCAGTTGGCGGAGTTGTTGCCGTAATCGGCGTCGCACAGCGTGTCCCAGAACCAGTGGGCGCCGCGCCGCCAGTCGATCAGCAGATGCTTCACCAGAAACGAGGCGGCGATCATCCGCACGCGATTGTGCATGAAGCCGGTTGCCCACAGCTCACGCATTCCCGCGTCGACGATGGGATAGCCGGTTCGACCAAGCGTCCATGCCCTGAAGTCGGCATCGGCCTCCTTCCCTGTCCGCCAGGGAAAGCGATCATAAGCGGGCTTGCCGTTGCGGCTGCCATGATCGGGAAACTGGTCGTTGAGATTCGCCGCAAAATCGCGCCACGCTATTTCACGCAGGAACGGCTCCGCCTCGCCCGACGCTTCCCCTGTGGCAGCGTGCCACAAAGCTGCGGGTGAAACCTCCCCGAAGTGGAGGTGCGGGGAAAGACGAGAGCTGTCGTCATCGGACGGAAAGTTGCGGCTATTGTTGTAACCACGCAGCTTGGGCAGGAAGCGCCGGAGTGCCTCGAGCGCACCCTCCTCGCCAGGCGTCCATACATCGAAACCCTTCGCCCAATTCGGCCGTGTCGGGAGCAGCTTCCAATCGGCAAGTGTCTCTGAAGCAACGCTGCTGACACCTTCGATCGCTTTTGGTGCGGGTAACGGCACGGGCGGCGGCATGCGCTGCTGCAACGTCCGCCACCATGGCGTAAAAACCTTGTAGCGCGTTCCCGCACCGGTCAGGATCGAGGGCGGCGGCGCGAGGAAATTGCCATCGTGGAGCACCAGTCTCCCGCCAAGCGTTGCTTCGGCTTGATGCCACCAAGGTTCATAGTGGCGCAGCGCATGGACACGCCCGGCGCCGGTCTCCGCCATCAGGCGCTCGAGCGTCGCAACGCTTTCGCCGCGTCGCAGGATCAGTGGCGCGCCTTTGGCCTCGAGACTGCTCGCCAGGCTCGCCAACGAATGATGCAGCCACCAGCGCTGCGCGCCGCCAATCCGCCATTCACCGGGTGAATAATCGTCGAGGACATAGACCGGGACCACCGGCCCCGCGTCGCAAGCCGCAACCAGCGCGGCTTGATCGCACAGCCTTAAATCTTGCCGATACCAGACGATCGAAGGCGTGGTCACTCAGCCGAAAACCGTGTTCGGCTTCTCCACTGTCCAGCTCTGCCCTTTTTCGATCAGCGCTTGGAGGTCGGCGACCTTGCCCGACGCCGTCTCTTCGTCCGCGCGAAGCAGCGTCTGATCGAATGTGGGGCGCGGATCGTCGTAGAGGACGCCGAGCGCCATCGGGAACGGCCCCAAAATCATGCCGATCAGCATCTGCGCGACCGCGCGGTTGGTGACGTCGTGAACGATCACCCCCGCCGCCTGCCAATCGCTATCGACGACGTCGACGACCTTGAGTGCAAGGGCCTCGCGATCCATCGCGATGCCCTTGGTACCCTTGGCGAAGAGCATGGGCTGACCGTTTTCGAGCCATAGCTGCATCTCGTCGGCGCTGGCCTTTTCAGTGAATTTGGCGAACACATCGGCGTTGTAGACAATGCAGTTCTGGAAGATTTCCACGAAGGCTGCGCCCTGGTGGCGGTAGGCGGCCTTGAGCACGTCGGGCAGCTTCTTGTGAACATCGATGCCGCGCGCGACAAAACGCGCGCCCGATCCGATCGCGAAGGCGCAGGGCCGCGTCGGGCGGTCGACTGAACCGAACGGTGTCGACGGCGATTTTGTGCCTTCGCGCGACGTTGGCGAGTACTGGCCCTTGGTAAGCCCATAAATCTCATTATTGAACAGCAGCAGCTGGCAGTTCAGGTTCCGCCGCAGCAAATGCATCGTGTGGTTGCCGCCGATCGATAGTGCGTCGCCGTCGCCGGTGATGATCCAGACGTCGAGATCGGGATTTGCCAGCTTCACTCCCGTCGCCACGGCAGGCGCGCGGCCGTGGATCGTATGGAAGCCGTAGCTTTCCATATAATAGGGGAAGCGCGACGAGCAGCCGATACCGCTGACAAACACAGTCTTCTCGGGCACGGCGCCCAATTCGGGCATGGTTCGCTGAACCGCCTTGAGGATTGCATAGTCGCCGCATCCGGGACACCAGCGAACCTCCTGGTCGGTCTCCCAATCCTTCGGCGTGGTGGTCCGAAGATGCGCTGGCGTCATGTCGTTCATTGCAAAGTTCCGGATTTTAAGCGGCCATTGTCATGGCCTGACTCGGGTACAGGCAGTTGGGTGCGATCGGCAGGCAAATTCGCACCATCGAAATCGCCGCGCTTCGCCGCCTCGATTGCCGCCTCGATCTCAACGATGCGGAAGGGCTGGCCGCTGACCTTGTTGAGCGGCTTGGCGTCGACGAGGAATTGATCGCGCAGCAGCGTCTTCAACTGTCCCATGTTCATCTCAGGCACGATGATCTTGTCGAAGCCCTTGAGAAGACTGCCTAGATTGCGCGGTGTCGGCCAGATGTGGCGGATGTGTATATGGCTGACATCTACCCCCTTGCGCCGCTGACGGCGCACCGCCTGGTGGATCGGGCCGTAGGTCGAACCCCACCCGACGACCGCGATCTCGCCGCTTGCCTCGCCCAGCGCGATCTCCTGATCGGGAATGTGCGCAGCGACGCCACTGACCTTGGCGTGGCGCAGATCGGTCATCGCTTGGTGATTGCCCGGAGAATAATCGATATGCCCGGTATCGACCTGCTTCTCGATGCCGCCGATGCGGTGGAGCAATCCGGGTGTACCGGGCTTAACCCAAGGCCGCGCCAGTTTTTCGTCGCGGGCATAGGGCTTGAAGCCGCCCTCAGGGACCGTCTCGAGAAACTCAACCGGGAATGGCGTGATGTGCTCGCCATCGGGCACACGCCACGGCTCTGCGGCATTGGCGATATAGCCGTCGGTCAGAATGATCACTGGCGTCATGAACTGCGTCGCGATACGCACCGCTTCGACCGCGACTTCGAACGCATCGGCGGGTGAGCGCGCCGCGATCACCGGGATCGGCGTATCGCCGTTGCGACCATAGACCGCCTGATAGAGATCGGATTGCTCGGTCTTGGTCGGCAGACCGGTTGAAGGCCCACCGCGTTGCGAATTGACGATGACGAGCGGCAATTCGGTCATCACCGCCAAGCCCATCGCCTCGCCCTTGAGCGCGATGCCTGGCCCCGACGATGAGGTGACGCCGAGCGAGCCCGCATAGGAGGCCCCGATCGCCGAACAGATCGCCGCGATCTCGTCCTCGGCCTGGAAGGTCGTGACGCCAAATTCCTTCAGCCGCGCGAGATGGTGAAGGATCGCCGAGGCAGGCGTGATCGGGTAGCCGCCGAAGAAAATCTTCAATCCAGCCAGCTTCGCGCCCGTCACCAGCCCCAGCGAGATCGCTTCGGCCCCCGTGATTGTGCGGTAAAGGCCGGGATCGGCATCGGCCGCGGGCACAATCTGCTGCGTCATCGGGCCCGCGAGCTCGGCGGTTTCGCCATAGGCATGGCCGGCATTGAGCGCCGCGATGTTCGCGTCGGCGAGCGTCTGACTCTTCCTGAACTTGTCGTTGAGCCAATCGACGATCGGCTTGCGGGGACGCCCGAACATCCACAGCGCCAGCCCCAGCGTCCACATATTCTTGCAGCGCAACGCTTCCTTGTTGCCCAGCCCGAACGGCTTCACCGCATCGAGCGTCAGCTGCGAGATGTTGAGCCGCATCACCTGCCACTTGGCGAGCGTATCGTCCTGCAACGGATCGAAGACATAGCCGGCCTTGGCGAGATTGCGCGCGGTGAACTCTCCCGAATCTGCGATAATCAGTCCGCCGGGCTTCAGGTCGCCGACATTGGTCTTCAGCGCCGCCGGGTTCATCGCGATCAGCACGTCGGGCGCATCCCCGGCAGTCTCGATCGCCGCCGATCCGAAATTGATCTGGAAGGCCGAGACCCCGAACAACGTCCCCTGCGGCGCGCGGATTTCGGCGGGGAAATCGGGGAATGTCGCAAAGTCGTTGCCCGCGAGCGCGGACGATAGGGTGAACTGCCCGCCGGTCAACTGCATGCCATCGCCCGAATCGCCCGCGAAACGGACGACTACGGCTTCGGAATGAGCGGGTTCGGCGTGGTGATCGTGATCGGTATTGCTGACGGCCGTAGCCATGAAATCTGTCCTGCGACTTTGCTCTCTGCCGCCCACGCCTATGCGCGCGCGCGACGAAAACCTAAATAGGAAAACTGGGCCGCGTTCCAACTGGGCTTTCGCGGCTGGACGAGGCCTTAACGCCCCGGTAGCGTCGATCGATCTGTGGGAGAGAGACATGACAGACCCTTTCGTCCGGCCTGATACCGCCGCCTTCCTGGCCTTCCTCAATGCGCAGCCCGGCCCCAAGATGGAGGAGCTGCCGCTTTCGGACGCACGCGCGATGATGCAAGCCATGCGCCACGTCGCCGATGCTGAAGTAGGAGAGCTTGCCCGGCTCGAGGCGCTGTCGATCCCCGGCCCCGCCGGCCCGATCCCCGCACGCCTCTACGATCCCCGCGCCGAGCGTGAGCCGGGACTCGTCATGGTCTTCTTCCACGGTGGCGGCTTCGTGATCGGCGATCTCGATACCCACGAGCCCTATTGCGCCGAGGCCTCGCGCATCCTCGACATGCCGGTCATCTCGGTCGATTATCGGCTCGCTCCCGAGCACCCCTTCCCCGCCGCACCCGAAGATTGCGAGGCGGCGACGCGCTGGGTGGCGGAGAACATCCCCTGCACCGGTCTTATCCTTTCGGGCGACAGCGCGGGCGGCAATCTCACGATCGTCACCGCGATGGCGCTTCGCGACAATCCCGCCGCCGTCCCCGTGGTCGCACAGCACCCGATCTACCCAGCCACCTCGATCCACAACGATTGGCAAAGCTACCGCGATTTCAAGGAAGGCTATCTCTTGACCGAGGCAGGGATGACCTGGTTCGGCGACCAGTATAAATGGCAGGAAGGCGATTGGCGCGCCCACCCGCTTGATTTCGATCAGACCGGCATGCCCCCCAGCCTGGTCGTCACCGCCAGCCTCGATCCGTTGAACGATCAGGGCCAGGCCTATGCCGAGCGCCTCAAGGCCGATGGCGTTCGCGTCGAGACTCGCGTCGCGAAGGGCAACATCCATGGCTATATTTGCCTGCGCAAGGGCATCCCCTCGTCGCAGCAGGATATCGAAGAGAACCTCGCCGCGCTCAAGGAACTCATCGCCGAAGCCATGGCCCCGGCGTGAGTCAAGATATCTGGCACCACCTGCCCCACCGTGCCTGCGCGGGGGTAATGCTGCTCAACAAGCACAAGCAGGTTTTCGTCGGCCAGCGGCTCGATAGCCCGCCGGGCACAGACGCCTGGCAGATGCCGCAAGGCGGAGTCGATCCCGGCGAGGATGTCGAGGACACCGCCTACCGCGAGCTCAAGGAAGAAACCGGCATCCCGAAAAAGCTGGTACATCTGGTCGCGCGGTCGAAGAGCACGCATCTTTACGATCTGCCGCCCGAAATGATGGGCAAGATGTGGGGCGGCAAATATCGCGGTCAGTGCCAGACCTGGTTCCTGATGCATTTCAAGGGCCGTGATGACGATGTGAACATCGAGACCAAGCATCCCGAATTCCGCGCCTGGAAATGGGTGCCCCCGACGCAGCTTGTTGACCTGATCGTCCCTTTCAAGCGCAAGCTCTACAGCGATGTCGTCGCCGAATTCGCCGAATTCCTTTGATCAGGCAGTGGCGGGCAGCGTCCGGGGGTTGCGCAGCACAGCGGCCGAAATCAGCGCCACCAACAAAGCAACCGGCAGAATTTCGAGGAAGGTGTAGGGCATCCGGATCAGCGGATTGGCATAATCCACCGTCAGTTTGTCCATCGCGATCCTGGCCTTGGCGATCGCTGCCTCGCTGGCCCCTTCGGCTCGCAGGTCGGCGAGATACTGCGCCGAATAATTGGCCATGAAGCTGTAATCGGTCGCCCACATATAGATTTCCCACGCGAGCACATAGGCAAGCCCCGCAACGCCCGCGATCGCCAGCCCCATGCCGAAGGCCGGCCAGAAGCGGATCACCCCGCCGCCTTCGACATCGCGATAACGCTTCACGCCGACGAACACCGTCGAAAGCGCGACCAGCATCGAGAGATAGCCTGCCGCCATCCCCGCCGCGCCGCCCTTCGGCACGAGATTGATTGCCAGCAACATGCCCGCGGCGACGACCGCGCCGCCGATCAGGCCATAAACCAAAATGATCCTGCCCATTGAACGTCTCCCCTTATCGAAGCGGTCTTGCTGCAATTCCGCCGCCCGGGAATCCATCGCCCTTATGGGTGGTTCAGGGCAAAATACTATGCAGGCGGGCCTTTCCGACAGCTTCGGTCCGGTTGTTCGCTTCGAGCTTGGCGAACAGGCTGGTGACATGGGTTTTGACGGTGTTGGGCGAAATATCGAGCCGGCGGGCGATGACCTTGTTGGCGCAGCCCTCTGCGAGGAGATCGAGCACTTCGATTTCGCGCGCGCTGATGCCAAGGGTCGCAATCACCGCGGCATTGCGCTCAAACGGCGGTCGCGGTCTCGATGTGAGCCGGTTGCCGACCCAAAGCCCGAGCGCAGCGAATCCGATTGCCACCGCAACGACGTAAGCCGATGTCGACCAGCGCCTCAGCCCGTGCTGCAGATCGAGCCATTCGAGCACGAACGCCCCGGTGGCGAGCGCCAAGCCGTAAGCCAACGCCGGCCGCCCCCAGCGGCGCATCAGCCGGCCTTTGCCTCCAGCCGGAATCTGTGCAGCAGAGGCTCGGTATATCCGTTTGGTTGCTCGACGCCCTCGAAGATCAACGCCCGCGCCGTCTTCATCGCGATGCTGTCGGGCGTGAGCGCGCGGTAGAGCGGATCGCCCGCATTCTGCGCATCCACCTTCGCCGCCATCTTCGCCAACGCGGCATCAACCTGATCGGTCGTCGCGACACCGTGAAGCAGCCAGTTGGCGATATGCTGCGAACTGATCCGCAACGTCGCGCGATCTTCCATCAACCCCACATCATGAATGTCGGGCACTTTCGAGCAGCCCACCCCCTGATCGATCCAGCGGACGACATAGCCAAGGATGCCTTGAGCGTTGTTCTCCAGCTCCTGCTGCACCTCTTCGGCAGACCAGTTGTGCCCGCGCGGCGCGACGGGGATGGTCAGCAGCGGCTCAAGACCCGGGGTCGGCTTCGCGGCGAGCTCGCGCTGAACCGCGAACACATCGACCTTGTGATAGTGCATCGCGTGCAGCGTCGCCGCGGTGGGGGAAGGCACCCAGGCGGTGTTCGCGCCCGCCTTGGGATGGCCGATCTTTTGCGCCATCATGTCGGCCATCATATCTGGCGCGGCCCACATCCCCTTGCCGATCTGAGCCCTGCCTGAAAGCCCGCAGGCAAGACCGATCTGGACATTGCGCGCTTCGTAGGCGGCGATCCAGGTGGACGTTTTCATGTCCGCCTTTCGGATCATCGGGCCGGCGCGCATCGCCGTATGCATCTCGTCGCCGGTGCGATCGAGGAAGCCGGTGTTGATGAAGACAATGCGGTTCCTCACCGCATGGATGCACGCGGCAAGATTGGCGCTCGTGCGCCGCTCCTCGTCCATCACCCCCACTTTTATGGTGTGTCGTTGGAGCCCGAGCAGGTCTTCGACCGCATCGAACAGATCGTTGGTGAAAGCCGCTTCCTCAGGCCCGTGCATCTTGGGCTTGACGATGTAGATGCTGCCGGCGCGGCTGTTGCGATAACGACTCAGCCCTTTCAGGTCATGCAGGCCGCATAAGGACGTGAACAGCGCATCGAGAATGCCTTCGGGCGCTTCTGAACCATCGGGCAGCAGCACCGCGGGGTTGGTCATGAGATGCCCGACGTTGCGAACGAACAACAGGCTGCGACCGGGCAGTGTGACATCGCCCCAGTCGCGATCCGCTTCGAGCGAACGCGTGACGGTCTTTCCACCCTTGGCGAAGGTCGCGGTCAGGGTTCCTCGCATCAGCCCGAGCCAGTTGCTATAGGCCGCGACCTTATCATCGGCATCGACCGCCGCGACCGAGTCTTCGAGATCGACGATCGTCGTCAGCGCGGATTCGAGGATAACGTCGGCAATTCCCAGCGGATCGGTTCTGCCAATCGGGTGATCGCGGTCGATCACCAATTCGATGTGCAGCCCATTATGCCGAAACAGCATCCCGCCTTCGCGCTCGGCAACGAGATGGGTACCCTCCTGCCAGCCCGGGATGGTGTCATCGAGAAACTCGCGCGCTGCCGCGACCACGGCGTCCCCTCGCGTCGGATCATAACCTTGGCCCTGCGCGGCCGGGGCATCGAGCGCGTCGGTGCCGTAAAGCGCATCGTACAGGCTGCCCCAGCGCGCATTTGCGGCATTGAGCACGAAGCGATCGTTGAGGCTGGGCACGACGAGTTGCGGACCCGCCATCGTCGCGATCTCGTCATCGACATTCTGTGTGCCGATCTCGAACGGCGCAGGCTCGGGCACAAGATATCCCATTTCGCGCAGGAAGGCCTGGTAGCCTTGCATGTCGGAGATCGGCCCAGGATTGGCGGCGTGCCATTCGTCGAGCTTGGCCTGGATCGTGTCGCGTTTCGCTAGAAGCTCGCGGTTGCGGGACGCAAAGCGTCCGAGAATGTCGGCCAGCCCGGACCACAAGCGGTCGCTCTCGATACCTATGCCGACCAGCGCCTGGCTCTCGACAAAGTCAGCAAGAACCGATGCGACCTTCAACCCGGCGCGCTCGCTATAATCGCTCATCGAAACCCCTTGGCAAATTGCGCGCCGCCTATGCGCACCACGCCCCTCGATGGCAAGCAGTCAACCGGCGTTGGCGCCAGGAGCGTGACCATGCTATATCGAGCCATCGCAAGCATGAGGGGGAGCGGCCATGATCCGCGCTTCATATGTTTTGTTCGGCGTAATCGCTTATCTGATCTTCTTCGCGACGTTCCTCTATCTGATTGCCTTTGTCGGCAACGTACCGTTCGTGCCGCGCACGATCGACAACGGGCCGATCGTTCCAGCGATAATCGCTGCCACGATCGACCTCGGGCTAATCGCATTGTTCGGGCTGCAACACAGCATCATGGCGCGGCAGGGCTTCAAGGCGGCGTGGACGCGGATCGTGCCGCCGCCGATCGAGCGTGCCACTTACGTGCTGGCCTCAAGCGCGGTGCTGCTGGTGCTGTTTCATTTCTGGTGGCCTCTCCCAGCGATCGTCTGGAGCGTGGAAAACCCGATAGGAGCGGCGGTGCTGTGGGCCCTTTTCGCCACTGGGTGGCTGATCGTCTTGCTTTCGACCTTCCTGCTTAGCCATTTCGAACTGTTCGGGCTCAAGCAGGTTTGGCTGAACTTTAGGGGCGCGCAGGCCGATGCGCCGCAGTTCCGCCTCCCGCTTTTCTACAAGTTCGTCCGGCATCCGCTTTACAGCGGGTTTCTGCTCGCCTTTTGGGCAACGCCGGTAATGAGCGTGGGCCATCTGCTGTTCGCTCTCGGGATGACCGGCTATATTCTCATCGCCATATCGTACGAAGAACGGGACCTGATCGGCCTGTTTGGCGAGGACTATGTCGCTTATCGTGGGCGCGTCGGAAAGCTTCTGCCGCGGATTTGAAAGGCCGCGTGCTGGCCTCTATAGCGTCGCGATGCCGGGCCCCACTCCATCCGAACGCGCAGCGCTGGAACTGGCCGAGACGGCGCCGATGCTGGCGCAGGTCGAGCGCTGGGCAACCGTCAACAGCGGAACGGGCAATCTCGCCGGCCTTGCCGTCGTTGCCGGGCAACTCGCAGATGCCTTTGCTGCCCTCCCCGGAGACGTCCGCCTCGTCACTCCCGATCCGGTTGAAGTCGTGCGCGCCGATGGGAGCGTCGCGACGATCGAGCGAGGCAGGCATCTTCATCTCGCGGTCAGGCCAGAGGCGCCGGTGCGGCTGCTGCTGACCGGGCATATGGACACCGTCTTCGCCGCCGATCACCCGTTTCAGAGCCTGCAATGGCTCGATCAGGGGGTACTCAACGGCCCGGGCACTGCCGACATGAAAGGCGGGATCGCGGTGATGCTTTCGGCGCTTTCGGCCGTCGAAGCGTCACCCGCCGCTGCCGCGATCGGCTATGATGTGCTCATCGTTTCCGACGAGGAGACCGGGTCGCACGCGTCCGCCGGGCTGATCGCCGAACTGGCGCGCGGCAAGGCAGCGGCGCTGACCTATGAGCCCGCGCTGCCCGACGGCACCCTCGCCGGGGCGAGGCCCGGCAGCGGCAATTTCTCGATCACCATCCATGGCAAGGCGGCGCACGCCGGGCGAAACCCCGAGGACGGCCGCAACGCGCTGATCGCCGCGGCGGATCTCGCGATGCGGCTGAATGCGCTCAAATCCCCGGCACTAAAGGTAAATCCGGCCAAGATCGACGGCGGCGGGCCGAACAACATCGTTCCCGATCTTTGCACCCTCCGTGTCAACTTCCGCCCCTCCACCCCCG
>CBDUBW010000072.1:0-11016 GCA_965365485.1 uncultured Aquisediminimonas sp. | reverse complement strand
CAGGCGGCGGTCAAATCGGCGGCGGAGACGTTTCGGCCCAATCCCGCAATCGACGTCGCACAGGCCATCACCGAATTGAAGATCGGCGAGGCTTTGGTCTCGCTGCTTCAACAGGACGGCTCGCCCACCATGGTCGAGCGAACACTGATCAAGGCACCGGCTTCGCGCGTCGGCCCCGCGACGCCGCAGGAGCGCGGGGTGATGATTCAAACCGATGCGGTAGGTGACCGCTACGACGCGCTGATCGATCGCGAATCGGCGGAGGAAATCCTTACCGCAAAGCGTGACGAAGCGAGCAACGCTGCCGCCGAAGCCAAAGCGCAGGCCGAGGCGGACAAAGCCGCTGCGATCGCCGCGAAGGAGCAAGCGAGGCTGGACGCCGTTGCCGCCAAGGAAAAGGCGCGCGCCGATGCCGCTGCCGCGCGAGAGGCTGCTCGTGTCGCCAAAGAACAGCAACGCGAAGCCGCCCGCCAGGCGCGCGAGGCCGCCAAGCCCAGCTTCGCCGAGAAGGCAGTGCAATCGGCAGTGCGCTCGGCAGCGAGCTCGGTCGGGCGGCAGGTGGCGGGGTCGGTCGGCAAGCAATTGCTGCGCGGCCTGCTCGGCGGGTTGTTCAAGGGGCGCTGAGATCGACGCACCGCGCGAACTGCGGGGTAGCGCGGAAGGCGTAGCCTGGCCGCCCATCCACGCCACCAACGGCCATCTCGCGGCGCTCGCGCTGACGCTGCAGCAGACACAGTGGCTGCGTGCGGACGCGCTCGAGGAGCGGCAATCTTGCCAGTTGCGGGCTTTATTCGCGCATCACGCCGCGCACAGCGCCGCCATCGCACGAGACTTGTCGAACGCCGGGCTGACGAGCGAGACAGTCGATGTCGCCTCGCTCGCCAAGATGCCCGTGCTGACCCGCAGCGGGGCGCAGGCGCTGGCCGAGGTCCCGGCCGTCCCCGTTCCGCCGATGCAGATGCCGCTTTACGACGTGCAAAGTTCGGGCTCGTCGGGCGTGCCGGTGCTTGTGCGAAAGACGCAGCTCAGCCGGCTGATGTGGATGGCGATGACCTTGCGCTATCATGATTGGGCGCAGACCGGGCCCTATGGCCGCCTCGCAACGATCCGCCCCGATGTCGGGCTGGGAGACGATTCGCCGGATTGGGGCGCACCGGTGGCGCTGTTTCACAAGACCGGGCCGGTTCACCGCATTCCCGTCGACATCCCTCTCGAGGCGCAAGCGCGCCGGCTGATCGCCTTCAGGCCTGACAGCCTGATCGCCTATCCTAGCAATCTTCAGGCGCTCGCGGGGCTTGGGGCGCTGGGAGACGATGCGCTATCTTCAGTGACTTTGTTCCGCACGCTGGGCGAGATGCTTTCGCCCGAATTGCGCGCGGATTTGTCGAAGCGGGCACCAGTGTTCGACTGCTACTCGGCGGAAGAGATCGGCTACGGCGCGATCCAGTGCCCCGAGAGCGAGCTTTACCATATCATGTCGGAGACCGCCGTCATCGAACTGCTCGATGATGCGGGGAGCCCCACCATGCCCGGGGAGATTGGCCGCGTCGTCGCCACCGATCTCCACAATTACGCAATGCCGATCGTGCGCTACGATACGGGAGATTATGCCGTCGCCGGGCCGCCATGCCCTTGCGGTCGCGGGCTGCCGACGTTGGAACGGATCGTCGGGCGCTGGCGCGGGATGGTGGTGAAGCCAGACGGAAGCCGCCACTGGCCGCTGACGGGCATCTACGGCTATCGCAAAATCGCCAAGGTGCGGCAGTATCAGATGATCCAGCACGCAATCGACCGGATCGAGTTACGGCTCGCCGTAGATCCGCTGAGCGACGAGCAAATTGCAAAATTCGAAGCGCTGTTGCGTCAGCGGATGGGCGAGGGCATCGTCTTCGAAATCAATCGTTTCGACCGCCTGCCCCCCGGGCCGCGCGGCAAGAGCGACGAGTTCATCTCGCTTGTAGGAGAGCGCGTGTGACCCCGACCCTGCCGACCAAAATCGCCAACGCGCTGGTCGATCCCAAGGCTTATGCGCAATGGGACGATCTTCATGACAAATTCGCCTGGGCACGCGCCAACGCGCCGCTCGCAGTCGCCGAGAATGAAGGCTTCGATCCCTTCTGGGCGGTGACGCGCCACGCCGACATCCTAGAGATCAGCCGCAACAACAAGCGCTTCGCAAGCGGCATCCGCCCGCCCGTGATCACCAATCGCGAGGGCGAGCAGCTCGCCCGCGCGATCACGCCCAACAATGACGGCCATCTCATCCGCTCGCTCGTCCAGATGGATGCGCCCGACCATATGAAGTACCGGCTGCTCACGCAAAGCTGGTTCATGCCCAAGAATCTGCGGACGATCGAGGACCGCATTCGTGAGATCGCACGCGATACGGTCGACAGGATGCTGCAATCGGGCAACGAATGCGATTTTGCCAAGGACGTTGCGGCGGGTTATCCCCTGCACGTCGTCATGAGTATCCTCGGCGTGCCGCCCGAGGATGAGCCGCGGATGCTGATGCTGACGCAGCAATTGTTCGGGCCGCAGGATCCCGACATCAACCGCGGCCGCGCCGAAATCACCGATGCCGAGCAGGCGATCGCGATGCTGCGCTACGTCATCGCCGATTTCGAGAATTATTTCGCGCAGCTAACCGCAGACCGCCGCGCCAACCCGCGCGATGACCTCGCCACCGTCATCGCCACCGGCACCGTTAATGGCGCGCCGATCGCCGACCGTGAAGCCAACAGCTATTACATCATCGTCGCGACCGCCGGCCACGACACCACCAGCGCTTCTACCTGCGGCGCGATCATGGAGCTGGCCAAGAACCCGGACCTATTCGCACGCTATCGCGACGGCAGCGCCGATAGCGCAGGGCTGATCGAGGAGGCGATCCGCTGGACAACGCCAGTCCAGCACTTCCTGCGCAGTGCGACCGAGGATTGCGAGGTGAGCGGACAGAAAATCAGCGAAGGCGACTGGCTGATGCTTTGCTACGTCAGCGGCAACCGCGACGAAGCGGTGTTCGCCGATCCCTTCGCCTTCGATCCCGATCGCACACCGAACAACCAGATCGCCTTCGGCTTCGGCGGCCATGTCTGCCTCGGACAGCACCTCGCGCGGATGGAGATGCGGATATTGATGGAGGAACTGCTACCACGGCTGAAGTCACTCGAACTGGCGGGCGAGCCGGCACGCGTCGAATCGAGCTTCGTCGGCGGGCTCAAGCGGCTGCCGATCAGGTTCGAAGCCGCCTAGCTGGCGCCGGGCGGCTTCAAGCCCCGGCCTTCACCCGCGGCTTACCGCCCTTCTTGCCTCTCTTGGGAGCGGCGCCGACGATCTCGAAATGCATCGCGCCGTCCTTGAGGTGGACCGAAACCTCGCCGCCATGGACGAGCTTGCCGAAAAGAAGCTCTTCGGCGAGCGGCTGCTTGATCTTCTCCTGGATGAGGCGAGACATCGGCCGCGCGCCATAGAGCTTGTCATAGCCGCGCTCGGTCAGCCAGGCCTTGGCTTCGTCGTCCAATTTGATGTGGACGTCGCGATCGGCGAGCTGAAGCTCAAGTTCGAGGATGAACTTGTCGACCACGCGCGCCACGACTTCGGGGGGCAAATAGCCGAACGGCACCACCGCATCCAAGCGATTGCGGAATTCGGGCGTGAACATCTTCTTGACCGCCTCGCCATCCTCGCCCTCTCGGGTAAGCTGGCCGAAGCCGATCGTTTCGCGCGCCATGTCGGCGGCGCCGGCATTGGTCGTCATGATCAGGATGATATTGCGGAAATCGACGGTCTTGCCGTGGTGGTCAGTGAGCCGGCCATTATCCATCACCTGCAGCAGGATGTTGAACAGGTCCGGGTGCGCCTTTTCGATCTCGTCCAAGAGCAGTACCGAGTGCGGCTGCTGATCGACCGCGTCGGTCAGCAGTCCGCCCTGGTCATAGCCGACATAGCCCGGGGGCGCGCCAATAAGGCGCGAGACGCTGTGCCGCTCCATATACTCGCTCATGTCGAAACGCTGGAGCGGAATTCCCATGATCGAGGCGAGCTGGCGCGCGACCTCGGTCTTGCCGACGCCGGTGGGGCCGGTGAAGAGGTAGGAACCGATCGGTTTCTCTGGGTCGCGCAGCCCCGCGCGGCTCAGCTTGATGGCACTCGCCAATTTCTCGATCGCATCATTCTGGCCGAATACGACCCGCTTGAGATCGGTGTCGAGCGTCGCCAGTGCCGCCTTGTCGTCCGAAGAGACCGACTTCGGAGGAATGCGCGCCATCGTCGAGATGACGCTTTCGATCTCCTTGGGCGTGATCACCTTTTTGCGCTTATTCTCGGCGACCAGCATCTGCATCGCGCCGACCTCGTCGATGACATCGATCGCCTTGTCGGGCAGCTTGCGATCGTTGATGTAGCGCGCCGATAGCTCGACCGCGCTCTTGATCGCCTCGCTGGTATAGCGGACCTTGTGATGCTCCTCGAAGGCGCTGCGCAGTCCGGCAAGGATCTTGATCGTGTCTTCGACCGAAGGCTCATTGACGTCGATCTTCTGGAAGCGACGCAGCAGCGCGCGGTCCTTCTCAAAATGGTTGCGGAACTCCTTGTAGGTGGTCGATCCGATGCAGCGGATCGTGCCGCCCGAAAGCGCGGGCTTCAATAGGTTGGATGCGTCCATCGCCCCGCCGCTGGTCGCGCCCGCGCCGATCACGGTGTGGATCTCGTCGATAAACAGCACCGCGTGCGGCAGCTTCTCGAGCTCCGAGACGACCTGCTTGAGACGCTCCTCAAAATCGCCGCGGTAGCGCGTTCCCGCGAGCAGCGCGCCCATGTCGAGCGAATAGATGACCGCGGGCTTCAAGACATCGGGGACGTTGCCTTCGATGATCTTGCGCGCCAGCCCTTCGGCGATCGCGGTCTTGCCGACACCGGGCTCACCAACATAAAGCGGGTTGTTCTTCGAACGGCGGCAGAGGATCTGGACGGTGCGATCGACCTCGGGCCCGCGCCCGATCAGCGGATCGACTTTCCCGTTTTTGGCCTTCTCGTTGAGATTGACGCAGAACTGCTTGAGCGCGCTTTCCGCCTTGCCCTTCTTCTCCTCGGGCTTCTTTTCTTCCTTGTCTTCGTTCTTCACCGCAGGCTCGGGCACTTCGGCGCCCTTGGCGACGCCGTGCGAGATGAAGCTGACCGCGTCGAGGCGGCTCATATCCTGCTGCTGGAGGAAATAGACCGCATAGCTCTCGCGTTCGCTGAACAACGCGACGAGCACGTTGGCGCCCGTCACCTCGTCGCGGCCCGAGGACTGGACGTGGAGGATCGCGCGCTGGACGACGCGTTGAAAGCCGCTGGTCGGCGAAGGATCGGTTTGCCCTTCGACCTTGAGGCTTTCGAGCTCGGTATCGAGGTAATGGGCCACCGTCTTGCGCAGCTCGTCGAGATCGACCCCGCACGACGCCATCACCTTGCTCGCATGCTCGTCATCGACAAGCGCGATCAGCAGATGTTCGAGCGTCGCATATTCGTGGCGGCGGGTCGATGCGGCCCCGAGCGCATTGTGGAGAGTGGCTTCGAGATCGCGGGCGAAAGACGGCATGTCGGCTCCTTTGCACCCAATGTCGGACCGGGCAGGCCAAACATCAAGTCAGGTCTTGAATAGGGCATCTGCACTTGCGCGGTGGTGAACGGCACCGTCGATTTTTTTCCGGACCCGCGCGATTTCGCTTTCGAGAATGGCGATCCGCTCTTTGAGCTCATCGACTGAGAGCGGGTCGAGATCCTGCCGCGTCAGGAGCAGCAGTGGATCGCCAGGGCGTTTCTCGAAGAGCTCGTCGAGGTCCATGATCGCAAGGTCGCGCCAACGGTGGCGCTTGTCAATAAACTCGCGGGTTCGTGATTACGCGCCGCGCTCAGTCTACTGGCTCCTCGTGCAGCCACGCCGCGTGTTTCGGCGCTTTCTTGGTGCGGCTCCATTCTTCGAGCATCAGCGGAGCAACGCGTTTGAGTTCGGCATATTGATCGTCGGTGCCGATATTGCACGCCAGCTCCAGGCGATGCCCATTGGGATCGAAGAAATAGATCGATTTGAAGACGCCATGATAGGTCGGGCCAATCACGCTCACGCCCTCCGCCTCGATATGCGCTTTGGCTGCGAGCAGCGCCCCCATGTCGGGGACTTCGAAGGCGATGTGCTGGACCCATTCGGGGGTATTCAGGTCGCGACCCATTTCGGGCTGGTTGGGCAATTCGAAAAAGGCGATAATGTTGCCGCCGCCCACTTCGAGGAAGATGTGCATGTAGGGGTCATAGGCACCGGTCGACGGCACATGATCCTCGCTGAACGCGGTCGAGAATTCCATGCCGAGGACGCGGTGGTACCAGTCGGCAGTCTCCTTCGCATCCTTGCAGCGATAGGCGACATGGTGAATGCGCGACAGTTTGACCGGGCTCATTGCGCCACCTCCAGCGCTCCGCGTTCGAGCTGGTCGCGCTCCATAGATTTGAAGAGGGCGGTGAAATTGCCCTCGCCAAAGCCTTCGTCACCCTTGCGTTCGATAAATTCGAAGAAGACCGGGCCGATCTGCGCCTGCGCGAAGATCTGGAGGAGCAGACGCGGGTCATCCTTCTCCGTCGAGCCGTCGAGGAGGATACCGCGTTCGCGTAAAGCGTCGACGGGCTCGCCATGGCCGGGCAGGCGTTCGTCGAGCATGTCGTAATAGGCATTGGGTGGCGGGGCCATAAGCGGCACGCCGTTGGCGCGGAGCCTGTCGAGACAGGTGGGGAGATCGTCGCAGATCAAGGCGATGTGCTGGATGCCCTCGCCATTATACTCGCGCAGGTATTCGTCGATCTGGCCGCCGCCTTTCTGACCCTCCTCGTTCAAAGGAATGCGAATTTTACCGTCGGGCGCGGTCATCGCGCGGCTTGTGAGGCCGGTATATTCGCCCTTGATGTCGAAATAGCGTATTTCGCGGAAATTGAAGACGCGTTCGTAGAACTTCGCCCAATGGTCCATCCGCCCGCCATAGACATTGTGGGTGAGGTGATCGATGAGCTTGAAGCCCGCGCCGACCGGGTGGCGGTCGACCCCTGGCAGCCATTCGAAATCGATGTCGTAGATCGATAGGTCGTCGGCCTCGCTTTTTCCGTCATAGCGGTCGATCAGATAGATGATCGCACCGCCGATGCCGCGGATCGCGGGCAGCCGCAGCTCCATCGGGCCGGTGCGGGTTTCGACCGGTTCGGCCCCGCGTGCGATCGCTTCGTCATAGGCCTTGGCGGAATTGCGGACGCGAAAGCCCATGCCGCAGGCCGACGGGCCATGTTCGGCGGCGAAATAGGCGGCGGGGCTGCGCGGTTCATAATTGGCGATCAGATTGATCCCGCCCTGCCGCCAGAGATCGACATCCTTCGAACGGTGCCGCGCGACGTGGCTGAACGCCATCTTCTCAAAAACGGGCTCGAGCAATCCCTTTTCGGGCGCGCAAAATTCAATGAATTCAAACCCGTCCAACCCCAGCGGGTTTTCGAACAGATCGGCCATGGTCACTCTCCAAAAATCATTGCTCGCAATATCGCAGCCTTGGCGAAACCGCGCAACCGGGGCTAAGATTCGTGAGTAAGGGGAACTCGTCATGGCCAACTCACGCCCGCTGCTGTTCTGGATCGCGATCGGCTGGGTGGCGCTGATCGCGGCGCTGAGCATCTGGCAGGCCGCAGCGTTTACCGGCTGGTACCGTTTGCTCGCCGAATGGCAGATGGCGCAGTTCGGTAAGTATGAGACGACGCTGACGGCCTTGCTGCCGGGGATAATACTCGCCGGACCCGCATTGACCTATCTCGGCAAACGCGACCGGGAGGCGCGGGCGGCCGATATCGCAGCCGGTGATCCCGCCGCGAGCTACATTCGCACGCGAAGGGTCTGCCTTTCGCTAGGGCTGGTTTCGTTGACGGTCGCAGTCGCCGCGTATCTCTGGTCGCAGCAAATTCCCGACGCAAGTGGAACGCCGACATCCGTCGATGTCGCGAGCTCAGCCGAGCCACCTTCGGGGCTAGTCGAGTTGGTCGGCAAGATGGACAATGCGCGCATCATCACGCTCGAAAAGGAAACGCAGGGCGTGATCACGCGCGACAACTATATCCCGATCGTGCCCGACGGCGCGGCGTCTGGGCCGGTGCGCTACCTGTACGAATATTATCAGCAGGGCTATACCGGCCGCGACGAGGCCCCGGTCATCCTCGCCTATCAGCCGAAGGGAATACTCGTCGAAAACGGGCTTCCGGGTGAAGCCGTCGCTGCGTTCGCGCGAGAAGGGATCGCGCTCGCCAGCCCGCATTATCTGCTGACTCGCGCAAGCGGACAGCGCGACAATTTCTATATCGCGGCGGCACTTGGCGCGATGTTCGCGCTCGCATTCCTGGCGGTAGCATTGGGGCAGACGATTCAGATCGGCAAGCTGCGCCGCGGAAATGGTGCTTGACGTAAACGTAAGGTGAGGCTTTGGCTGGGGCGATATCAGGAGTTGCCCCATGTCGCTCGATACTCTCCACCGCACCGCTTATTCCGACGACCACAACGCGTTCCGCGATACCGTGCGCCGGTTCGTCGCAAGCGAGATTGAACCCAACGCCGCCAAATGGGATGAGCTTGGGTTAGTGCCCAAAGAGGTGTGGCCCAAGGCGGGCGAGCTTGGCCTGCTTTGCCCGACTGTGCCCGAGCAATATGGCGGGCTCGGCCTCGATTTTGGTTACAACGCGATCATCGACGAGGAGATCGGCTACAACACCGACGTCGCAACCGGCTTCTCGCTGCAATCGGACATCGTCGCGAATTATCTGATTCGCTATGGCAGCGAAGAGCAGAAGCAGCAGTGGCTGCCCAAGATGGTTTCGGGCGAGGTTGTCACCGCCATCGCGATGACCGAACCGGGGACGGGCTCCGACCTCCAGTCGCTGCGCACCACCGCGAAGAAAGACGGCAATCATTATGTCGTCAATGGCGCCAAGACCTATATCACCAACGGGCAGAATGCCGATCTGATCCTGGTCTGCGCGAAGACCGATACCGAAGTGCAACCGGCGCATAAGGGCGTTTCGATCATTCTCGTCGAAGCCGATCGCGAAGGCTTCAAGCGCGGGCGCAATCTCGACAAGGTCGGGCTCGACGCTGCGGACACCTCCGAACTCTTTTTCGAGGACGTCCGCGTGCCGATGACCAACTGCCTCGGCGAAGAGGGCAAGGGCTTCATCTATCTGATGAGCGAGCTGCCGCAGGAACGGCTCGGCATCGCGATCAGTGCGCAAGCGGCGGCGCAGCGCGCTTTCGACCAGACGGTGGAGTTCACGCGCGAGCGCAAGGCGTTCGGGAAGCCGGTGCTGGATTTCCAAAATACGCGCTTCGTACTCGCTGACCTGAAGACCAAGCTGCAGGTTGGCTGGGCGCATATCGACTGGGCGCTGGCGCGGCATATCAAAGGCGAGCTGACGCCGCAGGAAGCCTCAGGCGCGAAGCTTTGGCATACCGAGCTTCAAGGCGAAGTCGTCGACAAATGCCTCCAGCTCCACGGCGGTGCGGGCTACATGAACGAGTATCCGATCGCCAAGCAGTGGCGTGGGGCGCGAGTGACGCGGATTTTCGGCGGCACCAACGAGATCATGAAGGAGCTGATCGGACGGAGCTTGTAGCGCCGCAGGTGATACCGCTTCTCTGCGCCCTCTTTTCCCTCCGTGCCCTCCGCGCGAAACGGGAAGTTTAGGCTCAGGCCGATCTGTGTCGTTTCACGCTGAGCGCGCGGAGGAGAAG
Organism: uncultured Aquisediminimonas sp.; assembly: GCA_965365485.1. Lineage (GTDB taxonomy): Bacteria > Pseudomonadota > Alphaproteobacteria > Sphingomonadales > Sphingomonadaceae > Aquisediminimonas. The sequence goes on along the minus strand of CBDUBW010000072.1, from coordinate 1,226 downwards.
GAGTGCGCGGAGGCTTGAGGGCGCTTCGCGCGGCAAAGGTTCACCAGTCGCGTGCGGTCGTCGCGATGAAGGCGGTGCCGGCTTCGAGGTTGGGCGACGCGTTCTTGCGGCCTAGCGGGATGGCGATACCGCCGCCGGCCATCGGTCCGCCGCTGCCGCCGACGGTGACGCCGTAATCGGGGCCTTCTCGAAGCAGCGCGCCGTCGAGCGCGATGCGACCACCGGCTTCGAGGAGGATCGCGCCTGCCGCGATGACGATGCGTGAGGAGCGCCCGCCCGCGCTCGCTTGCTCGACTTCGCCCTCGACCATCGACCCTTCGGGAATAACGAGCGCACCACGATAGGATACCGGGCGCAACGTTCGCAGGATTACGCGATCCCCCGGCTTGGCGCTCTTTGCCGAGACGCCGTGCGCGAGGACGACCGGGACCTTCGTACCCTGTGGCAATCGCACGACGCGCTCGGCGGGCGGCGTCTGAGCGATGAGCGTCGCGGACAAGGCAAAGGCGGCGAGGGCGGCGAAACGAAGCACGGTCGCAGATTGCACTTCCCGGCGGCCATTGTCGAGCCTCGCGCTTTGCGGCAACAGGCGCTCATGCGACGGGGCAACAGACAGGCACAGGGCGGCGGGAGCAACAACCGGCCGCGGTTCTGGGGGCGGCATGCGGTGACGGCGGCGCTCGCCAATCCTGACCGCACCGTGCGTAAGCTCTGGGGAACGCGCGAGGCGTTGAGCGCACTCGATCTGCCGCCGGTGCTGCCGATAACCTATGCCGATGTCGCCGATCTCGGCAGAATGGTTCCTTCGGACGCGCCGCACCAAGGCCTTGTCGCGGAGGTTGATCCGCTCGAGGACGTGTGGCTCAGCGAGGTGCTTGATCGGGGTGGCGAGAGCGAAGCGACTTTGCTCGTGCTCGATCAAGTCACCGATCCGCATAATCTGGGGGCAATCCTCCGCTCGGCGGCTGCTTTCGACGCTTTGGCCATCATCACGCAGGATCGGCATGCTCCACCCGAATCGGGAACCGTGGCGCGCGCGGCGTCAGGGGCTCTTGAGCTGGTGCCCTGGGTTCGGGTCGTCAATCTTGCCCGCGCGCTCGGAGAGATCGCCGAGGCAGGTTATTGGCGCATCGGGCTGACCGGCGGAACGCGCCAGACGCTCGACGCGGCGATGCCCAAGGGCAAGCTTGCGCTTGTGCTCGGCTCGGAAGGCGAGGGGATGCGCG
>CBDUBW010000071.1:0-11097 GCA_965365485.1 uncultured Aquisediminimonas sp. | reverse complement strand
ATCATATCCGATACCCGCACCAATGCCGGGATCGACAATATCTCGATCTACAACAAGCTTCACATCTTGGCGGACGATGACGACAAATTCATCGTCTGCGCCTCGGCTGGCAGCCTTTCGGTCACGCAATCGATGCTCGCCATGCTTCACGAGGGGCTTGCGCCTGAATCCGATGACAGCCCGCGCCGCACCGTCGCTGCGATGCCGACCATGTTCCGCGTCGCGCAGCTGGTCGGCGAAGCGCTGTCGACGGCGTGGCGCGAGGCGACGACGCGCCTCGCGGGCACGGGTATCAATTCGAGCGTTTCGTTGCTGCTAGGCGGACGCGTCGGCAAGGGGCCGCTGACGCTTTACCTCGTCTACAGCCAAGGCAATTTCATCGAATGCCAGCCCGACGCGCCTTATGCGCAGGTCGGCGAGCTCAAATATGGCAAACCGATTCTCGACCGCGTTCTCAATTGGGAGACCGCGCTCGACGAAGCGGTCAAGGTCGCGCTGATTTCGTTCGATTCAACGATGCGATCGAACCTGTCGGTGGGCCCGCCGCTCGATCTTGTCGTTATCCCCGAAGACCGCTCGAAGAACATCACGCGGATGCGGATCGGCGTCGACGATCCCTATTTGCGCGAATTGTCGGCAGAATGGGGGCGGTTGATGAACGAAGCGCGGCAACAAATTGCCGATCCGCCCTTCCTCAAATCCGTGCCGACCCATCTCGACGATCCCGGCAATACACCCGCGCCGCTCGGCACGCTCGGCAAAGGCGTCGCGGGTGGCGGCTCAGGCGGCGGAGCGGGCTGACCAAAGAAAAGCCCTCCCCAAGCTGGGGAGGGCACTTCCTTCGATCCCGCTGCGTTACGCGGCCGGAACCAGATGCTTCTGCAATTCGGCCAGGTTCACACTGCCGTTCTTGTCGGCATCGGCGTCAGTGAACGACTTGTCGAGCCAGGCCGTCTTCTGCTCAGGCGTGAGCGTCGGCTTGTTGGGTTGCGCGTCCTGCAGCGCGGTCAGCCATGTGGTAAGCTCGGTCTTATCGAGCGCGCCGCTCTTGTCCTTGTCGTAATTCGGAAACTCGCTGGCGAGAATCGCCTTGGGATCGGTCGGAGCAGGCGCTGCTGCAGTCGCAGGAGCCGCCGCAGGATCAGCCGCCTCGGTAGCCGGCGCGGTTTCAGCCGCGGGAGCAGGCGCTTCGGCCGCAGGGACGGTCGAGGGTGCCGCCATCGGCGCCGCCGAGGGGGTGGCGGTCGACTGTGCGAAGGCCGGCGCGGCGAGCGCGATGCCCGCGAGAAAAACAAGCTTTTTCATAAACTTAACTCCTCTGTTCGCCCGCTGCGGGTGTGGTTCGCGCGGGTTCAGTAGGGAAACTGCCAAATTGCCGGTGGGTTTCACTCTTCGTCGCGGACTCGCCACAATTTGCCGCCCTCGACGGGGCCTGCTACCCGCCGCGCCGCGATTTCGTTGCTCATAAGGATTGCCGATGGTTCCCCGTTACGCCCGTCCCGATATGGTCGCGATTTGGGAGCCTGAGACCAAGTTCGGCATCTGGTTCGAGATCGAAGCGCACGCTACCGATGCGCTGGCGGAACTAGGCGTCGTGCCCCGGGACGCAGCCAAGGCGCTGTGGGACTGGTGGGCCACCAAGCCCAAAATCGATGTCGCCGCGATCGACGCGATCGAAGCCATCGCCAAACATGATGTCATCGCCTTCTTGACCTGGGTCGCCGAGCAGGTCGGCGATCAGGCGCGCTTCATGCATCAGGGCATGACCAGCTCGGATGTGCTTGACACCTGCCTCGCGGTGCAACTGGCGCGCGCCAGCGACATTTTGCTCGCCGATCTCGATGCCTTGCTGGCGGCGATCGAGCGGAGGGCGTTCGAACACAAACTTACGCCCACCATCGGTCGCAGCCACGGCATCCACGCCGAGCCCGTCACCTTCGGGCTGAAAATGGCGCAGGCTCATGCCGAGTTCGCGCGCGGCAGGGCGCGGCTGATGGCGGCTCGGGCCGAAATCGCGACCTGCGCGATCTCGGGCGCGGTCGGCACCTTCGCAAATGTCGATCCGCGCGTCGAAGCGCATGTCGCCGCCAAGCTGGGGCTGAGCGTCGAGCCGGTCTCGACGCAGGTCATCCCCCGCGATCGCCACGCCATGTTCTTCGCGACGCTGGGGGTGATCGCCTCGTCGATCGAGCGGCTCGCGACCGAGATTCGCCATTTGCAGCGCACCGAGGTGCTGGAGGCCGAGGAATATTTCTCGCCGGGCCAAAAGGGTTCGAGCGCGATGCCGCACAAGCGCAATCCCGTGCTGACCGAGAATCTGACCGGTCTCGCGCGGATGGTGCGAAGCGCCGTGATACCCGCGATGGAGAATGTCGCGCTCTGGCATGAACGAGACATCAGCCACAGCTCGGTCGAACGCTATATCGGCCCCGACGCGACGATCACGCTCGATTTCGCGCTGCACCGACTGACCGGCGTGATCGACAAACTCCTCGTCTACCCCGAACGCATGCAGCGCAACTTGGACAAGATGGGCGGCCTCGTCCATTCGCAGCGCGTGCTGCTCGCGCTCACTCAGGCAGGGGTCAGCCGCGAGGATGCCTACACCCTCGTCCAGCGCAACGCGATGAAGGTGTGGGATTCAGACGGAGCGCTTTCGTTGCTCGACCTGCTCAAGGCCGACCCGCAAGTCACCGCTGCGCTGAGCCCCGCCGAAATCGAGGAGAAATTCGACCTCGGCTATCATTTCAAGCATGTCGATACGATCTTCGAACGGGTGTTTGGCAGGAGCGCCTGAGCGCGCTAACACCTTCCGAAACAAGAGAGGTTCCATGATCCGTACGCTATCGCTCGCGCTTCTCCTTGCCGGCGCCGCGCCTGTTTTCGCGCATGAAGATTCCCCCGCGCCCGCCGGCGTCGCGACCCGAACCCCCGCCGAAATTGCCGCCACCCTGTCCAAACCGCCCGCCGATGCACAGCGTTACGTCATTGCCTCGCTGTCCGCCAAGCACGGCAGCTATGCGCGCTGGAATGACAAGGACGGGACGCAACACGGCCGCTTTTCGCTGCTGTTGCGCGGTTTTTACGATGAAACCGAAGTTACCGTGAAACGCGCCGCCGATGGCGCGATCATTGCCTACAGCGCCAAGGGCGAAAGCACCAATGGCCCCGCGACGGAGAGCTTTTCGATCGCCGACGGCAAATATCGCTTCAGCAGTGTGGTCGGGAATGGTGAAGGCGCCGCACCCCCCGGCGCGGTCTACCTCGCTTATGCGAGCGAATATGAAACGAGCTTCGCGCTCCTCGAAGCGCTGCTGAAATCACCGACCAAATCCGTCGCGTTGCTGCCCGGCGGCCGCGCCACGATCGAGCCGCTGACCAGCGCGACCGTGACCGCGAACGGGCAGAGCAAATCCCTGACCGCCTATGCCATCACCGGGCTCGGCTACGGCCCCTCGCCCGTCTGGACCGAAAATGGCAAGCCGTTCGGCTTCGTCGGCTTTCTCAGCACGCTGCCCGAAGGCTGGGAAGGCGTCGCGCCCGAGCTCAGCAAGATCCAGAATGACGCGCTTGCCAAGCGCGCTGCGACGCTCGCCAAATCGCTGGCGAGCCCGGTCGAAACGCCCATCGCCTTCACCGATGTTCGTGTCTACGATGCCGAGGGCGGCAGCTTTCGCGAGGGGATGACCGTCGTCGCCTCGGACGGCAGGATCGCGGCGGTCGGCCCTGCCGCTTCGACCAAGGTTCCCGCTAACGCCGTCGTCAAGGCGGGCGCCGGCAAGACATTGCTCCCCGGCCTGTGGGACAATCACCAGCATTTCGGCGACGATTCTTCAGGGATTCTGCTGCTTTCGATGGGCGTGCTCAACATCCGCGATCCGGGCAACAAGCCTGAGGAATCGATCGCGCGCAAAAAGCGCATCGAAGCGGGCGAGATCCTCGGCCCCGGCATCGTTCCCATGATGCTGATCGACGGCAAGGGCCCCAACTCCGCCCAGATGGCTGTATTCGCCGAGAATGAGGCAGAGGCAATCGCCGCGGTCGACAAAGCCAAGGCGATGGGGTTCGCGGGCGTCAAGCTGTACGGCACGCTCAAGCCCGCGCTCGTCAAGCCGATCGCCGATCGCGCCCATGCGCTCGGCATGCGTGTCCAGGGCCATGTCCCGCAAGGGATGCGCCCACTCGATGCGGTGCGCGCGGGCTATGACGAACTGACGCACATCAATTTCACTGCGATGCAGTTCATGCCGCAGGAAATCATCGATACCAATAACGGCCTCAATCGCTTCTACGGCCCCGCCAAATATATGAAGGATGTCGACCTTGGCGGCGCCGAGGCCAAGGCGTTTTTCGACGAACTCGTCCAGCGCAAGACCGCGATCGACCCCACGCTGGCGATCTTCGAAGGCGGCTTTTCGGAAACGCGCGGCACGCTCGGCGCGGCATATCGACCGTATGAAGGGATCGTGCCGCCGTCGGTCGAGCGCTATTATCGCGACCAGGCCTTCGCCGAACGGCCCGATGTCAGCCGCGAAACGATGCGCGCGAGCTTCGCCAAGCTCAAGCAATTGGTGGCGGAACTCAACAAGCGCGGCGTGCCCGTGCTTGCGGGCACCGACGGCAATGGCTTCGAGCTGATCCGCGATCTGGAGCTCTATGTCGAAGGCGGGATGACCCCTGCCCAGGCGCTCGCCACCGCGACGATCATTCCGGCGCGCACCTTCGGCTGGGCAAAGGACACCGGCTCGATCGCGGTCGGAAAGAAGGCCGAACTCGTCCTCGTCGACGGCGACCCTTCCAAAAACATCGGCGACGTGCGGCACGTCGAATGGGTCGTGCAAGGCAATAAATTGATGGACGCCGCCAAACTTCGCGCCGCCGTGGGCATTTCGGGCATGCCGAAGTAAGGATGACTGCCGCGCGGGCCGGTCTGTGGGCAGGGATCGGCCTGTTCGTGACGATGCTGATGCTGCCCGCGCCCGAATCGATGCCGCTTCCTGCCTGGCGGACGGCGGCACTGCTGCTGCTCATGGCGGTATGGTGGATGACCGAAGCGCTGCCGCTGACCGCGACGGCCCTGCTGCCCTTCCTGCTTTTGCCCTTCATGGGTGTGATGACCACCGGAGAGGTCGCCGGCGCTTATTATTCGCCGATCCTGTTCCTGGTGCTCGGCGGCGCCTTCATTGCGCTGGCGATCGAGCGGACGGGGCTGCACCGGCGGCTTGCGCTCGCGATCGTATCCCGCGGCGGCGCGACCGCCGGGGCTTTGCTGCTGGCGTTCATGATCGCCACCGCGCTGCTTTCGATGATCGTTTCCAACACCGCGACGACCCTGATCATGATGCCGATCGCGGTCGCCGTGCTTGTCGCGGCAGGAGTGAAGGAGGGCGACACGCAGGGGCTGTCGGGCGCGCTCCCGATGGGAATCGCCTTCGCGGCATCGATTGGCGGGCTCGGCACGCTGGTCGGCTCTCCGACCAACGCCATCGCCGCCGGGCTGATCGAGAAGAGCGTCGGTTACGAGATCGAATTCGTCACCTGGGCAGCGTTCGGCATGCCGGTCGTGGTGTTGGGAATTCCGCTCGCCTGGTTCATCCTGATGCGCGTCCAACATGTCGTGAAGGGCGACTTCGATGCAGCTGCGGCCAAGGCGGGGATCGGGGTGCCCGGCCCATGGACGAGCGCCGAGCGACGGTTGATGCCGCTGATCGCGCTCGTCGTCGCTGCCTGGGTGCTGCTGCCGCTCGTTACTGACCGCCTTCCCAGAGGCATGATCGAAGACGGGACCATCGCAATCCTCGGCGGCCTGCTGCTGTTCGTTCTGCCCGATGGAACCGGCCGCAATCTGTTGAACTGGAAAGAGGCGAACCGCGCGCCCTGGGATGTGATCATGATGTTCGGCGGCGGCCTCGCGCTGGCGGCGGGCATCGCCGCATCGGGGCTCGACGACTGGATGGGAGAGGCGCTGAAACCATTGGGAGCCGTTCACCCCGTCATCATCGCGCTCGCCGTTACCGCACTGGTCGTGCTCATCACCGAATTTGCATCGAATGTCGCGGCGGCGAGCGGGGTGATGCCGGTGATCGGCGGGCTCATCCTGGCGACCGGCGCGGATCCCGCTTTGCTCGCGGTATCGGCCGCGTTCGCGGCAAGCTGGGGCTTCATGCTGCCGTCGGGCACCGGACCCAATGCTATTGCCTGGGCGACCGGACATATCGCGCTCCCAAGGCAGTTGCGCGCCGGGCTCCTGCTCGATCTTGCCGGCATTGTGCTGATCGTCGCGACTGTGTGGATTGTCGCGCGCCTAATCGGGTAAGGGATAAACACATCTCTCGTTTCTGAAAGCCCGACCCATGCCCGACGAATCCGAACTCACCGGCACCAGCCCGCGCCGCCGCCCTAAGCCCGATGTGATGGCGATCGGCAACAAACGGCTCAAACCGGCGACTTTGATGATGGGGCATGGCTTCGACCCCGCGCTCTCGGAAGGGTCGCTCAAACCGCCCATCTTCCTCACCTCGACCTTCGTTTTCGAAAATGCCGCGGCGGGGAAGCGCTTCTTCGAAGGTGTCACCGGCAAGCGCCCGGGCGGGGCGGAGGGCCTCGTCTATTCGCGCTTCAACGGCCCCAACCAGGAAATCCTCGAAGACCGCCTTGCGGTGTGGGAGGATGCCGAAGATGCGCTGAGCTTTTCGAGCGGAATGTCGGCGATCGCGACTGTATTGCTGACCTTCGTCCAGCCGGGCGACGTCATCGTCCATTCCGCCCCGCTCTACGCCGCGACCGAAACCTTCATCGGCCGCATCCTGGGCAAGTTCGGCGTCACCTGGCTCGATTTCCCCGCCGGCGCCACAGAGGAGGAAATTGCCAGGGTTGTCGAGGCGGCAAAGGCCAAGGGCCGCGTCGCGCTGATCTATCTCGAAAGCCCCGCCAACCCGACCAACGTGCTGGTCGACGTCGAAGGCGTCCGCAACGTCCGCGATGCCGTCTTCGACGGAGAGAAGCCGCCGATCGTCATCGACAACACTTTTCTCGGACCGCTCTGGCATCATCCGCTTTCGCACGGCGCGGACATCGTCGTTTACAGCCTCACCAAATATGCCGGCGGCCATAGCGATCTCGTTGCGGGTGGCGCACTGGGCAGTGCCGTGCACATCAATACGATCCGGTCGATGCGTAACACGATCGGCACCATCCTCGATCCCAACAGCGCCTGGATGCTGCTCCGCAGCCTCGAGACGCTCGAGCTGCGGATGAGCCGCGCTGGCGAGAATGCGGCCAAAATCTGCGACTGGCTCCGCGCGCATCCCAAGGTTGAGAAGATCGTCTATCTCGGCTTTCTCGACGGCGGCCGCCAGGCCGATATCTATGCGCGCCACTGCACCGGCGCAGGATCGACCTTCTCGCTTTACCTGAAGGGCGGCGAGGCCGAGGCCTTCGCTTTTCTCGACGCCTTGAAGATCGCCAAGCTCGCGGTCAGCCTCGGCGGCACCGAAACGCTCGCCAGCCACCCAGCGGCCATGACCCACCTCTCGGTCCCCGACGAGCGTAAGGCCGCACTCGACATCGGCGACAATATGGTCCGTATCTCGATCGGCGTGGAAGACGCCGACGACCTCATCGCCGATTTCGAACAGGCGCTGGCGGCGGTATGATTAACGCTGTTTTCGACTAGGCGGGCTGCCTCGACGCCCCTAGCCTGAAATGGTGAAGATGGCGCACACCATATTGCTCGGAACGATGACCGGGGCTGCGCTCGGGACAGTCGTCGTCGCGGCGATGCCGGCCTTCGAGCGGAAGGTTGAGCCACCGGTTCGCGTCGCGCTTGCGGTCGCCCGGCCCGATCCGGCCGCATCAGCCGCCGCGCCGGAGCCCGAACCCGCCGGCTACGTCGTAAAGCGCGCGCTGCAGATCGACGAGCCGATCGTCCATGGCGTCTGGAAATGGGACGAAAGCAACGTCCCCGCCGGGCCGGGGCGAATTGTCATCACCGTCGATACCGTCGCGCAGACGATGGCGGTCTTCCGTGACGGCTATCAGATCGGCATGGCGGTTGTGCTCTACGGCGCGGGCTATCACCCGACGCCCGCGGGCATCTACCCGATTACGCAAAAGCGCGAGCATCACGTCTCCAACATCTACGGTTCGCCGATGCCCTTCATGCAGCGGCTGACTAATGACGGCATTTCGATCCACGCCAGCGACGTCCGCGAAGGCTATGCCACCCATGGCTGCATCGGCGTGCCCGCGCCGTTCGCGAAGAAGCTGTTCGAAACCACCAAGCTCGGCGATGTCGTCATCATCACCCATGGCGAGATGCTGCAGGTCGGGCAGGAGATTGCGGCGGCAGGTTAGACCCTAGACCTCCCCCGCCCCGCGCGTTAAAACCCTGCGCTGACTCAGCCATTCGCGCATTGCGCGGCAAAGGCTTTGCGCTAATGGTCGCCCGCATCACCCAAGCCATTTGAGGGGGCCAGAATGGCGCGCAACACGTCTCGACCGATGTCGCCGCATCTCTTCGACGGGATGAAGCTGCATTATGTCTGGGGGCCGCACATGACGGTCTCGATCCTCAACCGCGTCACCGGCGCGGCGCTGGCGACGGTGGGGATGATTGTCTTTCTTTGGTGGCTGATCGCGCTGGCTTCGGGTGCGGAAAGCTATGCGGGTTTCGCCGGCCATGCCGGGGCGTGGTACGGGCAGGTGGTGCTGATCGGGCTGTCCTGGTGCTACGCCTTCCACTTGCTCGCGGGGCTCAGGCACTTGGTCATGGATATCGGCGCGGGCTTCGAACTCAAGACCAACCGCGCCTGGGCGTGGGGCGTGATCGCGGGCAGCTTCGTTCTCACCGCGCTCGTATGGCTGATCATCTACGGGAAGGCTTTGTAATGGGCACCGGAACCGGATTGGGGCGCGTCCGCGGGCTGGGCTCGGCGCGGACCGGATCGCATCACTGGTGGATGCTGCGGGTCACGTCCGCGGCCGCCATTCTGCTCGATACCTATCTGCTGATTTCGCTGCTGCGGCTGCCCGACTACAGTTACAAGACGGTGCATGACTGGATCGTGACGCCGATGGGCGCGGTGCCGGTGGCGCTGCTCGTCATCAACTGGTGCTGGCATCTGCGCCTGGGGCTGCAGGAACCGATCGAGGATTATGTCCATGGCGGCCTGCGCATCCTCTCGACCGCGGCGCTGACGGCCTGGACCTTCGGCATCGGCGGCTTCGCGCTGTTCGCGCTTTTTAAAATGGCATTCACCGGGGGGCCGGCCTGATGGCGAATCTCAGCAAGGACGCTGCGTACAAGATCATCGATCACACCTACGACACGGTGGTGGTCGGCGCGGGCGGCAGCGGGCTGCGCGCGACGATGGGCAGCGCCGAAGCGGGCCTCAAGACCGCGTGCATCACCAAGGTCTTCCCGACGCGTTCGCACACCGTCGCGGCGCAGGGCGGGATCGCCGCCAGCCTGGGCAATAACAGCCCCGATCACTGGAAATGGCACATGTTCGATACCGTCAAGGGATCGGACTGGCTCGGCGATCAGGACGCGATCGAATATATGGTTCGCGAAGCCCCGGCCGCTGTCTATGAGCTCGAACATGCGGGCGTGCCCTTCTCGCGCAACGAGAATGGGACGATCTATCAGCGCCCCTTCGGCGGCCATATGCAGAATATGGGCGAGGGCCCGCCCGTCCAGCGCACCGCCGCCGCCGCGGACCGTACCGGCCACGCCATCCTCCACGCGCTCTACCAGCAGAGCCTGAAGTATGATTCAGACTTTTTCATCGAATATTTCGCGCTCGATCTGATCATGGCCGATGGCCCCGACGGCCCCGAGTGCCGCGGCGTCATCGCGATGTGCATGGAAGATGGCAGCATCCACCGCTTCAAGGCGCACGCCGTCGTTCTCGCGACCGGCGGCTACGGCCGTTGCTACTACACCGCGACGAGCGCGCACACTTGCACCGGCGATGGCGGGGCGATGGTGCTGCGCGCGGGGCTGCCGCTGCAGGACCTGGAATTCGTCCAGTTCCACCCGACCGGCATCTACGGCGCGGGCGTGCTCATCACCGAAGGCGCGCGCGGCGAAGGCGGCTACCTCACCAACAGCGAAGGCGAGCGCTTCATGGAACGCTATGCGCCTTCTGCCAAAGACTTGGCCTCACGCGACGTCGTCTCACGCTCGATGGCGCTCGAAATGCGAGACGGGCGCGGCGTTGGCCCCAACAAGGATCATATCTACCTCCACCTCGATCATATCGACCCAAAGGTGCTGGCGGAGCGGCTGCCGGGCATCACCGAGAGCGGCAAGGTGTTCGCGGGCGTCGATCTCACGCGTGAGCCGCTGCCCGTTACCCCTACCGTCCATTACAATATGGGCGGAATCCCGTGCAATTATCACGGCCAGGTCTTCACCAAGAAGAACGGTAACGACGATCACATCGTCCCCGGTCTTTACGCGGTGGGCGAGGCGGCGTGCGTCTCGGTCCACGGTGCGAACCGGCTGGGGTCGAACAGCCTGATCGATCTGGTGGTGTTCGGCCGCGCGACCGGGCTGCACCTCAAGGCGACGATGCAGCCCAACGCGCCGCACAAGCCGCTGCCGGCAGATGCGGCGGACCTCGCGCTCGCCCGCGTCGACAAATTCCGCAACGCCAAGGGCGGATCGCCGACCGCCGAGGTCCGCCTCGACATGCAGCGGACGATGCAAAAGCACTGCGCCGTCTTCCGCGACAAGGCGCTGCTGAGCGAGGGCGTCGAGCTGATGCGCAAGGTCAACAAGCGCTTGGAAGATGTCGCCATCACCGACCGCAGCCTGATCTGGAACACCGACCTGATCGAGACTTTGGAGCTCGACAACTTGATGTCGCAGGCCGCCTGCACGATCGAAAGCGCCGAAGCCCGCCAGGAATCGCGCGGCGCCCACGCTCACGAAGACTATCCAGACCGCGACGATGTGAACTGGATGAAGCATACCATCAGCTGGTTCGACGGCTGGGGCGGCTCCGGCGGGAAGGTGACTTTGGACTACCGCGCGGTCCATGATTACACGCTGACCGATGAGGCGGAGTATGTGAAGCCGAAAGCGCGGGT
>CBDUBW010000070.1:0-11200 GCA_965365485.1 uncultured Aquisediminimonas sp. | reverse complement strand
TACGAATACACCCCGTTTACGCATGGTCATACTCCATCGACGCCGGACGCGAAAAGGCCGGCGGGCGCGCATCTGCAACCGCCGGCCTGCACGATTTCTGAACGGCGTCTAGATGCGCCGGTTACGCATCACGAGCCTGTAGATGACGAGAAGCACGATCGCGCCGAAAAAGGCAGCGACAATCCCGGCGCCGTCGCCGGTAAAGCCGAGCGCGCGTCCCAGCAGGCCCATCAACAATCCGCCGGCGATACCGAGCAGGATCGTCACGATGATCCCGCCCGGATCCTTGCCTGGCATGACCAACTTGGCGAGCGCGCCAGCAATGCCGCCGCTGATGATCAGCCAAATTATCGAATTGGTTTCAAGCAGACCGTCAAACATTACACGCCCTCCTCTATTTAGGCGTGCCATCGTCGGCATTTTGGCGTCGGTGCGCAAGCGTTAAAACCTTGCCTTCGCTTGCCCCGGCGTCCAAATGGTGGCGCGTCTTGCCATAGGTGACTTACCCGGCTAATACAGCAAGGTTGAAACCTTTCGAATGGCCCGGGGTGCGCGGGCGTGAAAGCGGTATCTGATGAATTTCGAGACCAGATTGGCGCGCGAGCCCGATACTATCGAATATGTCGATGACGCCGAGCTGGTGGCGCGCGCCAAGCGGCGGCGGATCATCATCGCCGTCATCGTCGTGATCGCGGTGCTTGCGATCGCCTGGTATGCGTTCGGTCGCAAGCCCGCTGCTGCGCCGGAAGCGAAGCAGGCGCCGAGCGTTACCGTGATCGTGCCGGGCAAGACGACGGTTCCGAACACGGTCTCGGCGACGGGTACGCTCGCCGCGCGGCGTGAGATGCCGGTGGGGATCGCAGGCGAGGGCGGGATGGTCAGCCGAGTTCTCGTCGAACCGGGGCAGTGGGTCGGCGCCGGGCAAGTGCTGGCGACGATCGAGCGATCGGTGCAAACGCAAGAGTCGGCGCAACTCGCGGCATCCATCAATGTCGCGCAAGCCGACGCCAAATTGGCCCAGTCCGAACTTGACCGCGCGACCGCGCTGGTTTCTCGCGGGTTCATTTCCAAGGCCGATATCGATCGCCGCACTGCGACGCGTGATGCCGCTGTTGCCCGTGTCCGCGTCGCGCAAGCGCAATTGGGCGCGGCGCGTGCGCGCGTCGGTCGGCTCGATATCCGCGCGCCTGCCGCCGGTCTCGTCCTGACGCGCAATGTCGAGCCCGGCCAGGTCGTCGGTGCTGGCAGCGGTGTGCTGTTCCGGATGGCCAAGGGCGGCGAGATGGAACTTCGCGCCCAGCTTTCGGAAGCCGATCTTACGCGCATGTCGGTCGGCCAGACCGCGCAGGTCACCCCGGTCGGGACCAACGCGTCGTTCACCGGCCAGGTCTGGCAGATCTCGCCCGTGATCGATCCGCAGTCGCGCCAAGGCACGGTGCGCATCGCGCTTTCGTACAACGACGCACTGCGCCCCGGCGGGTTCGCATCGGCGCGGATCAACAGCGGGCAGGTCTTCGCCCCGCTGCTGCCCGAATCGGCGGTGCAGAGCGATGACAAGGGCTCGTTCGTCTTCATCATCGACGGCAACAACAAGGTCGTGCGCCGCGCGGTCACGGTCGGCCCGGTCACCGATGCCGGACTGCCGATCCTTTCCGGACTGAGCGGCAACGAACGCGTGGTGCAGAGTGCGGGCGCGTTCCTCAATCCCGGCGAGACGGTAACGCCCAAGCGCGCGCGAACCGGCGGATAGGCTAAATTCAAGTGGATTTTCGCAACATCTCCGCCTGGTCGATCCGCAACCCGGTTCCGCCGCTTGTCATCTTTCTAGCGCTGCTGCTGGCGGGAATCGTGTCTTTCTCGCGGATGCAGGTTAACCAGCAGCCCGATATCGATTTCCCCGCGGCGATCGTCATCGTCAGCCAGCCGGGAGCGGCGCCGACCGAGCTTGAAACACAGGTCACGCAGCGGGTCGAAGCGGCGCTACGCGGCGTCAACGGCGTCGATGAAATCAATTCGACCGTAAGCGAAGGCCGTTCGCAGACATTCGTTCAGTTCCAGATTGGCACGCCTGTCGATCGCGCGGTCAACGATGTGCGCGATGCGATCTCGAACATTCGTTCCGACCTGCCGGAAGGGATTCTCGAACCGCAGGTCCAGCGCGTCGACATTTCAGGCGATCCGATCGCCTATATCGCGGCGTCGTCGACCGACATGACGCTCGAGGAACTAAGCTGGTTTGTCGACAACACTGTCGCCAAGAAGCTGCTTTCCGTTGCCGGAATGGCGGCGGTCAACCGCGCCGGCGGCGTCACGCGCGAGATCCGCGTGGTTCTCGATCCCGCGCGGATGCAATCGTTCGGCGTCACGGCCGCGCAGATCAACCAGCAGCTGCGTCAGACCAACGTCAACGCGGCGGGCGGGCGCGCCGAAATCGCGGGCGCGGAACAATCGGTGCGCGTGCTCGGCAATGCCGCTGACGCCTATGCGCTTGGCAATACCGAGATTTCGCTGGGCAATGGCAGGCGCGTTCGCCTTGCCGACGTCGCGACCGTGCGCGACGCCTATGCCGAGCAGCGCAACTTGTCGAAGATGGACGGCCGCCAGGTACTCAGCTTCAGCCTGGAGCGGGCAAAGGGATCGTCCGAGGTCAGCGTCCATAACGAAGCGATGGAGGTGCTGAAGCAGATCGAAAAGGACAATCCCAAGGTCAAGTTCACCGAGCTGTTCAATTCGGTCGACTATACCAAGGAACAATATAGCTCGGCGATGACCGCGATGGTCGAAGGCGCGGTACTTGCCGTCGTCGTGGTCTTCATTTTCCTGCGCGATTGGCGCGCGACGTTGATTTCCGCCATTGCGATCCCCCTATCGGCTGTGCCGGCCTTCTGGTTCATGAGCAGTTGGCTGGGATTCACCCTCAACGAACTGAGCCTGCTCGCGCTGAGCCTGGTGGCGGGGGTGCTGGTCGACGACGCCATCGTCGAAATTGAGAATATCGTCAGGCACATGCGGATGGGCAAGACCGCCTATCAGGCGTCGATCGACGCCGCCGACGAGATCGGGCTGGCGGTGGTCGCGACGACGATGACGATCGTCGCCGTCTTCCTGCCGGTCGGGCTCATGCCCGGCGTTTCGGGGCAGTTCTTTAGGAACTTCGGTCTGACCGTCGTGGTCGC
The DNA here is from genome assembly GCA_965365485.1 of uncultured Aquisediminimonas sp. GTDB lineage: Bacteria > Pseudomonadota > Alphaproteobacteria > Sphingomonadales > Sphingomonadaceae > Aquisediminimonas. The sequence continues at coordinate 8,024 of CBDUBW010000070.1, read as the reverse complement.
GGTGCTGATGAGCCTTGCCGTCGCGCGGATGATCACACCCATGATGGCGGCCTACTTCCTCAAGGCGCACGGCGAGGAAAGCCATGGCGAAGGCTGGCTGATGGATCGCTATCTCGGCCTGCTGCGCTGGACGCTTGAGAACCGGGTCAAGACGGTGATGCTCGGGGTCGTCGCGCTGGTGCTCGAAGTCATCGTCTTCAGCCAGATCCCGTTCCAGTTCCAGCCCCCGCTCGACCGCAATTTCAGCTCGATCCGGATCGAGATGACGCCAGGCACGACCCTGGCACAGACCGAGGCGGTGGCCGACAGCGTCGCGCGGCTGGTTTCGCAATCGCCCGACGTGCAATCGGCGTTCGAGCGTATCCAGGTGGGCAGTGCCAACGTCTATCTGCGGCTGAAGGATGATCGGTCGATGACGTCGACCGAGTTCGAGCGCCTATGGGGTCCGCGTGTGGCCGCGACTGCCGATGCGCGCGTCAACTTCCAAAGCCAATCGAACGGCGGGCCGGGCGGCGGCGGGCGCGACATCAACATCTATCTGGGCGGGGACGATCCGGTCGTCCTCGAACGTGTCGCCAACCAGCTCGCGCGCGAAATGGGAACGGTTCCCGGATTGCGCGCGCCACGTGTCCAGGGCGATCTCCAGCGCCCCGAGATCATCATCAAGCCGCGGCTCGATCTGGCCGCCGATCTGGGCGTGACGACAGCCGCACTGAGCCAGACAATCCGGCTCGCGACAATTGGCGATATCGATCAGAACAGCGCCAAATTCTCGCTCTCCGATCGCCAGATTCCGATTCGCGTGACGCTGCCCGAATCGTCGCGTCGCGATCTTTCCACGATCGAGAATTTGCCAGTGCCGACGTCGATGGGTGGATCGGTGCCGCTCAAGGTCGTCGCCGATATCCGCTTCGGCGCCGGACCGACCACGGTGCAGCGCAGCTCACAGACCCGGCGGATCAGCGTCGGGGCTGATCTGGCGTCGGGTAAGGTCACCGGCGACGTGCAGCCGCTGATCGACAAGCTGCCGGTGCTTCAGAATTTGCCCAACGGCGTCCAACGGATGGTGCTGGGGGATACCAAGTGGATCGCAGAGCTGGTTGTAAGTTTCACGATCGCGGTCATTTCCGGCATCTTGATGGTGCTCGGCGTGTTGATCCTGCTCTACCGCCGGTTCATGCCGCCCCTCGTCAACATGGCATCGCTGCTGATTGCACCGCTGGGCGGCGGCATCGCGCTGCTGATCGCGGGCGACGCTATCTCGATGCCGGTGATGATCGGCATATTGATGCTGCTCGGCATCGTCGGCAAGAACTCGATCCTGCTCGTCGATTTCGCGATCGAGGAGATGTCGAAGGGCGTCGACAAGTTCACCGCGATTATGGACGCGGGCCATAAGCGTGCGCAGCCGATCCTGATGACGACTGTGGCGATGGTCGCGGGCATGATCCCCGTCGCGCTGTCGCTCTCGGGCGATGGCAGCTGGCGCGCGCCGATGGGCGTGACGGTGATCGGCGGCCTCATTCTCTCGACCGTACTGACCCTGGTGATCGTGCCGGCATCGTTCAGCCTCGCCGACGGGCTCGAGAAGCGCGTCGGGCCCTGGCTCAGCTATTACATGACCAGCGGCGGCGAATCGGGTATCCATCCCGATCGACCGCCGCGCCTGTTCGCCAAGGGGTTCGGCCGCCGCCTGTTCGCCCGGCTACGCCTGCGTGGCCGCGACGATGGCATTCAGCCCGCCGAGTAAGCCCGTCCGTCGGATGCCAGCGTACGGCCCGAAAGGGTTTCGCTTTCCCGTCCAGGGCGGCGCGCGGGGCATGAAGCTGGTCGCGACCGGCATGCTGGTCGTCATGGCTTGCATTTATCTGACGGCGCGGGTCTTCGAGCAGGCTCATCCCGCGATCGGCTTCGTCAAAGCCTTTGCCGAAGCGGCGATGGTTGGCGGGCTGGCGGATTGGTTCGCGGTCACCGCGCTTTTTCGCCACCCGCTTGGCCTGCCGATCCCGCACACTGCGATCATCCCCAACAACAAGGACCGCATCGGCGACACGCTGGCGCAATTCCTCAAGGATAATTTCCTGACGCCCGTGGTGGTCGCGCGACGGATGCGCGCGCTCGATGTCGCGGGCGCGGCGGGGCGCTTCCTGGCCGAGCCCGACATAAGCGGCGCGGGGCGGATGCGAGAAGGCGCGTCGCGGCTGCTCGCCGATCTGCTCGAAAGCCTCGACGATCAGCGGCTTGGCGGGATGGCCAAATCGGGCATCGCGGATCGGTTGCGCAGCGTCGATGTCGCGCCGTTGCTGGGGCGGGCAATGGCGGCGGCGATGAAGGACGGTCGCCACGTTCCGCTGCTCGACAGCGCGGTCAACAAGGTGTCGCTGATGATCGCATCGAACGAGCCGATCATTCGCCAGATGGTGCATGAGCGGGCGGGGCGCATTTTGCGCTGGACCGGACTCGACGAAAATGTTGCCGACGCCGTCGTTACGGGCCTCAACAAGCTCGCCTTCGACATGGCCGACGATCCGCAGCATCCCTTGCGGCTGCGGATCGACGACATGCTCGCCGATCTTTCGTGGGATTTGCAGCACGATGCCGAGATGCAGGCGCGTGTCGGTCGTTGGAAGGCGGAGATCGTCGAGAACCCGGCGGTGCAGGAATGGATTGCGAGCCTGTGGGATCAAGCGCGGGGAGCGCTTTTGAAAGCCGCTCGCGATCCCAATCGCGTCCTCGCCGGACGCTTCGGCGAAGTGCTGCGCGGAATCGGCCGCAATCTCGAAAGCGACCCGCGCCTGCGTGAGCCGATCAACCGCTTTGCCCGCCGTGCCGCGGTCGGCACTACTGCGAGCTATGGTGACAACATCGTCAAGCTGATCTCGGAAACGGTGCGTGGCTGGGATGCGTCAAAAGTCACCGAGCGCGTTGAAAATGCCGTGGGGCGCGATCTGCAATATATCCGGATCAACGGCACTCTGGTCGGCGGGCTGGTGGGGTTGACGCTCCACGCCCTCGATATCTGGCTCTAGATCAACTCGCGGACGTCGGTCAGTCGGCCGGTCACCGCCGCCGCTGCCGCCATTGCCGGGCTGACGAGATGGGTGCGGCTGCCCGGCCCCTGTCGCCCGACGAAATTACGGTTGCTGGTGGACGCCGCGCGTTCGCCCGGCGGAACCTTGTCGGGGTTCATTCCGAGACAGGCCGAGCAACCGGGTTCGCGCCATTCGAGCCCCGCTTCGATGAAGATGCGGTCGAGCCCTTCCGCCTCGGCCTGCCGCTTGACCAGCCCGGAGCCGGGAACGACGATCGCCCACTTCACGCCATCGGCCTTGCGGCGGCCCTTGAGCACTGCGGCGGCGGCGCGCAGATCCTCGATCCGGCTGTTGGTGCAACTGCCGATGAAGATATTCTCGACAGCGACCTCGCGCAGCGGCGTCCCCGGCGTCAGGCCCATATAGTCGAGCGACTTGCGTGCCGCTTCCTGCTTGGCTGGATCGGCGAAGCTTTCTGGCGCGGGAATGCTGCCGGTGATCGGCACGACATCCTCCGGGCTTGTCCCCCAGGTCACGCTCGGCGCGATTTCGCCTGCGTCGATGACGACCGTCTTGTCGTAGTGCGCGTTCGTATCGGTCGGCAGCGTGCGCCAATATGAGACCGCCGCATCCCATTCGGCGCCGCTCGGGGCCATCGGCCGACCTTTGAGGTAGGCGAAGGTGACGTCGTCGGGCGCGATCAGCCCGGCGCGCGCGCCATGCTCGATCGCCATGTTGCTGACGGTCAGCCGCCCTTCGATCGAGAGTGCGCGAATGGCCGAACCGGTATATTCGATGACATGGCCGACGCCGCCGCTCGCGCCGAGCACCCCGGTGATGTGCAGCACGAGATCCTTTGCGGTCACGCCCGGCCCGAGCGCCCCATCGACGCGCACTTCCATCGTCTTCGATTTGGCAAGGAGCAACGTCTGCGTCGCCAAGACATGTTCTACCTCGCTGGTGCCGATCCCGAAGGCAAGCGCGCCGATCCCGCCATGGCTGGCGGTGTGGCTGTCTCCGCAGACGATCGTCGTGCCGGGTAGCGAGAATCCCTGTTCGGGCCCGACGACATGGACAATGCCCTGCTCCACGTCCGCATCACCGATGTAACGGATTCCGAAAGCGGGGGCATTGGCTTCGAGCGCTTCCAGTTGCGCGGCGCTTTGCGGATCGGCGATGGCGATGCGATCACCCCGGGCGTCGCGACGCGCGGTCGTCGGCAAATTATGATCGGGAACGGCGAGCGTCAGATCGGGCCGCCTCACCCTCCGCCCCGCAGCGCGCAGGCCCGCGAACGCCTGCGGACTGGTCACTTCATGGACGAGGTGGCGATCGATGAAGATCAGGCTGGTGCCATCGTCGCGCGTGGAGACGACATGCGCATCCCAGATCTTTTCGTACAATGTCCGCGGGCGGCTGGCCATGGCGCGCCTTTACCCCTGCGTGGACGCAAAGGCAAAGCGCGCCTATATTGCGGGCATGAGTTGGATCGCCGCCCTTACCATCGTCATCGCGAGCGTGATCGCGATGGAGATCGTTGCCTGGGTCAGCCACAAATATGTGATGCACGGCTTTGGCTGGGGCTGGCATCGCGACCATCACGAACCGCACGACAAGGTTCTCGAGAAGAACGACCTTTACGGGCTGGTCGGCGCAGCGATGAGCATTTCGATGTTCGCGTGGGGCAGCCCGCTGGTGTTCGGCGATTTGCACTGGCCGCCCGCGCTCTGGATAGGGGTCGGAATCCTCATCTACGGAATCATCTACACGCTGATCCATGACGGACTGGTTCATCAGCGTTATTTCCGCTTCGTGCCCAAGCGCGGCTACGCCAAGCGGCTGGTGCAGGCGCACAAGCTTCATCATGCGACGATGTCGAAGGAAGGCGGCGTCAGCTTCGGCTTCATTTTCGCGCGCGATCCTGCAAAGCTCAAGGCCGAGCTGGCGGCACAGCGTGACGCGGGCGTCGCGATCGTCCGCGAGGCTGTTCAGCCGGTGCGGTAGTCTGCGGTTACTTCACCACAGGCGCGGAGTTCGGCTTCATGACTTTCCTCGCGCCAGCTTTCGGCAAGCGCCTGGCGCTCCCAATCCTGCATCGCGGGGTGGGCGATGACATGATCGACCCAGGTCTGGCCCTGGCCGACATCTAGGCCGTAGGTGCGGATTCGCCATGCGACGGGCGCGTAGAATGCGTCGGCTGCGCTGAACTCCGGGCCGGCGAGCCACGGTCCTCCGAAGTGTGACAGCCCGGCTTCGAACAGCTCGCGGATGCGCGCCACATTGGCCTTGAGCGCGTCCGACATCGGGCGCGGGCGGACACGAACGCCGACATTCATCGTGCAATCGTGGCGCAGCGCCGAAAAGCCGCCATGCATCTCAGCCACCGCGCACTGCGCCCAGGCGCGAGCGTCTGCCTCCACGGGCCAGACGCCATCGTGCCGGTCGGCAAGATATAGCGTAATGCCGAGCGAATCGTACACGGTGCGTCCGTCATCAAGCAGCACGGGCACCTGGCCTGTCGGCGAGAAGGCGCGGAACGCCTCGTAATTGACTGGACTGGTGAAGGGCTCGACCCGGTCTTCGAAGACAATGCCGAGCGCCTTCATCAGCAGCCAGGGCCTGAGGCTCCAGCTCGAGTAATTGCGGTTGGCGGTGATCAGCGTGTAGCCCATGCGCGGCGCAATCGCACCGCGCATCCGCAAGTCAAGCCGCGAGCGCGAGCTCCTGCTCGGCGGGATCATTCGCCGCCTGCGGTTCGACAAGCTTGATCGGCGCTGCGACGGGGCGCGGCGGCCAGATCAGCCGAGACGCGAACACCGCCACACCAAGCGCGGCATAGGCCGCAATTACGCCAAGCGGGTTGAACAATATGGCGATGCCGAACGCGAGACGCAGCCAGTTGGGGTTGAACCCCAAATCATCACCCACCGCCTGGCAGATGCCGAGCATCGTATCCGGGCGACCGAGGAAAATGTTCTGCGAGCGGTTCATCGTCATTCCTTGAAATCATTTGCTGTCGCACACGGCTATGCATGGCCCGTGCCACGAATGTGTTACCGGCAGGTTTCCGGGGATTTGTCGGCGATATAGGGATATGGTTTCGTTTTGCAACTCTTTTTCCATCCCGACAAATGGTAAGGGCTGCGAAATTTTGGCATAACCGAAACGCCGATAGCGGGCGCTTGACCCACGTTTGAAAGCGCTTATAGGCGCGCGCTTCGATGCGAGGCTTGCCTTGCATCACCGTCCGAGACAGCCGGTGCCCTTCACTCGATGCGGGGCTTAATTTCCAGCTTAGACGGGGATAGAGACGTCAGCCCATGCCGCGATGCGGTGCGGCTGCCATTTTCCATTCCCATCGTGGACGCATCGCTTGGCGGATGGTCTGCCTTGCGCAGTTTGGGAGAATGGCATGGATCGTGCCCAAAAACCCGTAGTGGTCGAAGACCTGAAGAACACCTTCAACGAGGTGTCAGTGGTCGTCGTCACGCGCAATCTGGGGCTGAGCGTCGCGCAATCGACCGCGCTCCGGAACAAGATGCGTGAAGGCGGCGCGCAGTATAAGGTCACCAAGAACAGCCTGGCGCGCATCGCCGCAACGGGCACCGCGTACGAACCGATCGGCACGATGCTGACCGGGCCGGTCGCGCTTGCGACCTCGAAGGATCCGGTCGCAGCCGCCAAGATTGCGGTCGAATTCGCCAAGACCAACGACAAGCTCGAAATTGTCGGCGGCGCGATGGGGACGACCCTTCTCGACGTCGAGGGCATCAAGAATCTGGCGACGATGCCGTCGCTCGACGAGCTTCGCGGCAAGCTGGTCGGCCTAGTTCAGGCTCCGGCGACCAAGATCGTGCAGATCGTTCAGGCCCCCGCGGGTCAGATCGCGCGCGTGCTCGGCGCCTATGCGGCCAAGGAAGCCGCCTGATTTCACTCACCACCTTTTGAATTTTATCGGAGATATAAAATGGCTGATTTGAACAAGATTGTTGACGACCTTTCGGCGCTGACCGTGATCGAAGCCGCGGAACTTTCGAAGCTGCTCGAAGAGAAGTGGGGCGTTTCCGCTGCCGCGGCTGTCGCCGTGGCCGGACCTGCCGCCGGTGGTGGCGCCGCCGCCCCCGCTGCCGAAGAGCAGACCGAATTCGACGTCATCCTTACCGGCGACGGCGGCAACAAGATCGCCGTCATCAAGGAAGTCCGCGCGATTACCGGGCTGGGCCTGACCGAAGCCAAGGCTGCGGTCGAAGCCGCGCCCAAGGCGATCAAGGAAGGCGTCTCGAAGGCCGAGGCCGAAGAGACCAAGGCCAAGCTCGAAGCCGCCGGCGCGACGGTGGAGCTTAAGTAAGCCGCAGCGCGGGATCGGCGCATTCGCGCCGCCCTCGCGCAAGGCCGGCCGGCGGTGCCTCGGCACCGTCCGACGTCACGGCTTCGCCGTGATGGCTGCCAACCATCAAAGGGCGGTCCAACCGGGGCCGCCCTTTCGTTTTGGAACACCCGCCCCCCGCGATCAGTTTCCCCGTCATCCAAAACAAGACGGGAGACAATCATGAACCGCACCATCGGCATCAGCATCGGCGGCCTCATCCTTTTGCTGATCGTTGTCGCCATCATCTTCTGATCGCTTGACGCTGCGCGTGGCGGTGCGACAAGCCGCGCATGACCAACGGCGATCTTGCCGCGCTTGTGCGGACCGTGCCCGATTATCCGAAGCCGGGCATCATGTTCCGCGACGTCTCGACGCTACTGCTCGACGGCAAAGGATTTCGCACTGCGATCGACCGTACGATCGCGGATCTTGATCCCAACAGTTTTGACCTCATCGCGGGCGTCGAAGCGCGCGGCTTCATCGTCGCGTCGGCGCTGTCCTACGCGCTTACCAAGGGCAAGTTGATGCTGCGCAAGCCGTCCAAGCTGCCCGGCGCGACCGTCGGTATCGACTATGCGCTCGAATATGGCAGCGATCGCATCGAAATGGTCAAGGGCGCGATC
>CBDUBW010000069.1:0-11416 GCA_965365485.1 uncultured Aquisediminimonas sp. | reverse complement strand
GATCCTCACTTACCATGCCGCCCACGCGGCGCGGCTGTTGGGTTAACGCTCGCTCTCTCCCATTCCGCTCACCCTGAGCGAAGTCGAGATGCTCTGTCCGCGTGACGAAAGGTTCTCGACTTCGCTCGAACCTCTCCCTCGTCTTCGCTCAGGATGAACGGATCAGTTTGAGGGAAACCACCTCAAACCCGCGTCAGGACCCAAGCGCCGTCTTTGCCTTTGCAGGCCTGGTAGGTCTCGGAGGCAGTGCCCGATCCCGGCACATCGACCGTCTGCTTGACCATCCGGCACGCGGACGCGGTCTGGGTCGCTTCCCGCCTAAGCAGCGCATTCGAGACATAGCCCTGGCCGACACCTTGATCGGAGATGAGCAGCCACGGCGCGCCCTGCACCGATGCCGGCACCCAGACGCGCTGGCCGACCGTTAGCGCGCCCAATTTGCGGCCCTCGACAGCGGGGCGGCTGCGGATATTGGCGGCGGCGGTCGCAACGTAGGACGCGCCGACCTTGGTGTAGCCATCGGCGGGTTCTACATCATTGTCGAAACGCAGATCGGCGAGGCCCGCCCCGGTGCTGCTGCTGACATCGACACGGCCCGATGCGCCGCTCTCGCTGGTCCAATCCTGATCCTCGCCGCTGGCAATCGCGTCTTCCATGGCGCGCTCGGCCTTAATCTGGTCATCGCGCTGGAGCTTGCAGCCGACTGCCGATCCTGCCGCAGCGCCCAGCGCACCGCCGATGATCGTGCCCAGAGTGCGGCTCCCGCGCCCGGCGATGCGGTTGCCGAGCAAACCGCCGATCGCGCCGCCGACGATCGTCGTGCCGGTGCGCTTGTTGCCTGACGCCTCGCAGCCGAAAACGCCCGACAGGAAGCCGCGCCGTTCGCCACCCTCGTCGATCGGCGCCTCGGCTGCGTCCACGCGGCTGAGATTGGGATCGATCGCCCGGCCCGGTGTCGCGATGGTGAGAGACGCGGCGAACGCAAGCGCGAGGGCGCGGACTGCGATGTTCATGATGACCTCCCCTTGATACCCCACGATCATCGCGCCGTGCCACTGAACGGCGGGTGAATCCTCGTTAGCCGCGCTCCGGCGCGCGATGCATAAGCCTTTGCCCAAAAATTTTGAATGCGATGAACGCCAATCCTGCCGCACCCGCAGCCGCGGTATGGATCAGCCAGAATTGCGGCACCGGCATCGTCTCGAACAAGCCGCCGATATAGCCGACCAGCGCGTTGCCGGTAAAGAATGCGAGGTAATAGAGCCCGATCACCGTCGCGTTGATCGCCTTGGGCGCGACCTTCGAGAACAGCGCGAGGCTCACTGGCAGCATGTGCGCGAAGCCGATACTGTTGACGAAATGAAACAATACGGGCCAGAACAGCCCGATTTTCTCACCCGGCGCCTGCGTCGTCGCCGCCATGAACAGGCAGAGCGTGCCGAGTACCGAGAAGCCCGAGCCGATGATGATCTTGGTGATCTCGTCCGGCTCGCGCCAATGCTTGCCATACCAGCGATAGAAGAGCGCGACGCCCGCGAGCAGCGAGACCGAGACGATCGCGTCGAGGGTAATCAGCCAGGTCGTCGGCAGCGTCTCGCCGCCCCATTGCAGCGCGAAATCACGGTCGCCCCAGATCAGATAGGCGTTGAAGATCTGCTGGTTGGGCAGCAGCGCGATCGCCATCACCGGGATGAGCAGAACGAGCGCGATCACCGCCGGCCAATCGCCAGGCTCGAGCTTCGGCGCGGCGACGCCCTCCTTACGGCGTTCGAGCGCTTCGGCGGGCATGTGCTTGAGCCCCGCCATATAGATGACAAGGCCGATCAGCATGCCGATCCCGGCCGCGCCGAAACCCCAATGCCATCCGATTTTCTCGCCCAGCGTCCCGACGATCAGCGGGGAGAGTATCACGCCCGCGTTGATCGCGAGGTAGAAAATCTGAAACGCATCGGCGCGGCGCAAATCATCAGGCTTGTAAAGCGATCCGACCAGGCTCGCGATGTTGCCCTTGAGCAGGCCGCTGCCGATGATCAGAGCAAGCAATGCGAACAGGAAGCTGACTTCGAAGGCCATCAGGAAATGCCCCGCGGCCATCACCAAGGCGCCGATCAGCACCGCGCGCTTCTTGCCGAGGAAGCGATCGGCGAGGAAACCGCCCGCGATCGGTGTCAGATAGACCGAAGCGGCGTAGGTGCCGAAGATCGCCGATGCCAGCGCCTGACCCTCAAGCCCTCCGTACAGCGCTTTCAGGCTGCCAAATAACGCGACATTCTCGACATGGCCGGGAAGCAAAAGCTCCTTGACCATGTACAGCACCAGCAACGACTGCATGCCGTAATAGCTGAACCGCTCCCACGCTTCGGTGAAAGCCAGATAGCCGAGCCCGATCGGGTGGCCGAGGAAGCGGCGATCTTCGGGAGCGGTGCCGAGGGCAGGATCGTAAGTGGTGGCCATCGGGCGTTGTTTCACACGAAGCTGTAGGGATCAATATCCACGGCAACACGCACCGATCGCGGCCGCTCGACACCAGCAAGCCAATCTCGAATGACATCCTGCACATCAAGCGCGCGGCGGGCGTGGATTAGAAGGCGCATGCGGTGGCGGCCGCGTAGCATCGCCAGCGGGGCCGGGGCGGGTCCATAAACGTGCATCCCCTCGATCTGCGGTGCCGACTTGCCGATTGCTCGCGCCGTCTGTTCGGCCTCGTCACGTTTTTCCGAAGAGACGATGATCGCGGCGAAGCGACCGAAGGGCGGAACCCCGGCCTCGCGCCGCGCTTCGGTTTCCGCCTCGTAGAAGGAGTCGGCATCGCCGGAAACAAGCGCGCGGATAACGCCGCTGCCCGGCGCGTGCGTCTGCACCAGCACGCGGCCCGGCTTCTCCCCGCGTCCGGCGCGCCCTGCGACTTGCATGATCTGCTGGAAGCTGCGCTCCGCCGCCCGCAGATCGCCGCCCGATAGCCCGAGATCGGCGTCGATCACGCCCACCAGAGTAAGGTCGGGGAAATGATAGCCCTTGGTCACCAATTGTGTGCCGATGACGATGTCGATCTCGCCCGCCTCCATCCGCCCGACGAACTCCGCCGCCTTGGCCGGAGACCAGATCGTATCCGAAGTCACAATCATTCGGCGTGCGTCGGGAAACAGCGCCGCGACTTCGTCATCGATCCGCTCGACGCCGGGGCCGCAGGCGACGAGCGCATCCTCTTCATGGCATTCCGGGCAGGCGCGGGGAACCGGTTCGACATGCCCGCAATGATGGCACATCAGCCGGGATGTCAGCCGGTGCTCGACCATCCACGCGGTGCAGTTTGGACATTGGAAGCGATGCCCACAGTGCCGGCACAAAGTCAGCGGCGCGAAGCCGCGACGGTTGAGGAAGAGCAGCACCTGCTCCTTGCGCGCGAGCGTATCGTCGATCGCGTTGACCAGTTCCGGTGCAAGCCAGCGGCCGCGTGGCGGTGGCTCGGCGAGCAAGTCTAGCGCGACGATCTCGGGCATTTCCGCTGTCCCGTAACGTCCCGGCAACGCAATTTCGCGGTAGCGGCCCAGCGCGACCTGCTGGCGAGTTTCGATGGCCGGCGTGGCGGTTGCGAGCACGACTGGCACCTGTTCGAACTGCGCGCGCATCACCGCGCAATCCCGTGCATGATACTGTACGCCATCCTCTTGCTTGAAGCTTGCCTCATGCGCTTCGTCGACGACGATCAGGCCGAGATTGCGATAGGGCAGGAACAGCGCCGACCGCGCGCCGACCGTGACCAGCGCTTCGCCCTCGGCAATCGCGCGCCATGCCCGGCGCCGCTGCGATTGCCGAAGGTCTGAGTGCCACGCGACCGGGGCATGGCCGAAACGCGCGACGAAACGACGCAGGAAAGGTTCGGTCAGGGCGATTTCGGGCAGCAGCACCAGGGCCTGTCGCCCTTCGCGAATGCACTGCGCGATGGCCTCGAAATAGACTTCGGTCTTGCCCGATCCGGTGACGCCGTTGAGAAGCACCGGCGCAAAATCGCTTCCCCGAACCAGCATCGTCAGTTCATCCGCCGCCGCCGTTTGCGCGGCATTTAGGGTCGGCGGCGCATAGCTGGGGTCGGGCGCGAGATAGGGCGTATCGAGCGCAACCTCAACCCCCTCGATCGCGCCAGCCTTCACCAGGCCGCGAATGACCGCATCGGAAACGTCGGCGATCGTTGCCAGCTCGCGGATCAGCCCCTGCCGCTCGCCGATCCGTTCGAGCGCCTGCGCGCGCTGTGGTGTCATGCGCTCCGGTGTTGTCCCCGTAAGGCGATATTCAACGACCGTCCGTCCCCCTTCCAGGGCTGATGCCGACGCCAGCGCCATCCGCAGCACGCTTGCCGGGGAACTCAGATAGTAGTCCGCAGTCCATTCGATCAGCCGCCGCAACGGTGCGCCGAGTGGGGGGAGATCGTAAACATGAAGCAGATTGCGCAGCCGATTGTCGCCAACCTCGGCTTCCGAGGGCATTCGCTCTGCTTCCCAAACCACCCCTGCCAATTGGCGCGGCCCCAAGGGTGCGAGAACGATGCTTCCGGGCTCGACGTCCATTTCGCGCGGCACGCGATAGTCGAGCGGCCCGAGCGCGGGATTGAGCAGAAGCACGCGGGCACGGGACATGAAGTTGATGTAGGGATTCGGCGGCTAAACGATAGGCCTTATCGCTTGCAGACCGCGTCGTTATCGCCGCTGTTCAGGCGTGTCAGCGACGGGCTTGCGACAGTATTGATCGAAATCCCGGTCGATCCGCATTTCTTGAGCTGGAAGCGCACCTTGCGGCCCTTGAAGTCGAGCGACACGCGCCGGAATATTTCGAGCAGATCGGTTCCGAGCAACAGCGACGGTTCGTCGGCGATGCCGAAAACACGAAACGGCGGAACATCGGCAAAAGCGATCGGCACATTCTTGAGCGTCACCGACCCGAGCCGGATTTCGCCGATGCGCGCGACCTGCAATTCCTGCGTCTGGCCAGTTACCCCCGTAATATTGATGCTGCTGAATTTATCCTTGTGATGGCGGATCAACTTGTCGCGAAGCGCATTGTTGCCGATGCTGATCTGCGATCCGGTATCGACGACCGCCTCGACCGCAAGCCCGGCTGCTTTGACCTCGGTCAAAATCAATTGCCCCCGCCGCCGCCGCGCCGTCACTACAATCTCGCCGTCCATGCGCACGACCGGCTTGCGCGCGTCCTCGACCTTGATGGTGCGCGCTTCGAAATCGAGCATCAGTCGCTGTTCGACCAGCGCGTCGATCCCGATCATGCCTTCGCCGCCGATATTGCGTTCTTCGAGTGCCGGGAGTTCCAGATTGCGGACGATACTGGGCCCAAACGCGATTTCGTCGACCAGCACCCGGTTCACTGTCGCGCTGCCCGTCATCGCGTTGAGCAGCGCCGGCGCGCCCAACGGCAAGGCCTGCGCTCTTGCGATCCTGTTGCCGACAACGGAGGTGTCCGCGCCGCTATCGACGACGAAGCGGTAGGGCCCTTGCCCGTTGACGCGCACATCCACGGTCATCCGCGTCTTGATGATTCGCGCGTCGATATCGTCACCGCCGATCGCCAGGCTGTTGTCGATGATCGCCGGAGGCAGCGGCGGCATGCTCGATGGGCGGGGTGTAGTGGCATCGGCCTGGGCAATGGCGGACGAAAGCAGCGCGACTGCGAAAGCAAATGGCCGAGCAATCACCGCGAACTTCATCGAATCACACCCTCTCCGCTGCCGATGATATAGGCAGCGCGGGCGATCTCCAAACGATGCGCTTCAGCTCAGTTCAGCACCCCGAAGCGCGCCAGTTCCGGGCCGGTCATATAACGAACCTGCTCGAACCGTGTCGCATTGGTGAAGGCGTAGAAGGCGCGCGCTTGATCGGGTGCCAGACCCATCTCCTGATAATAGCCGACATAGGCGGCGTGGACGGGGTCGTTCGCCGGGACGTCGTGGGCTTCGCGGCCTTCGGCGTCCTGCCAGCTATGGACACCGAACTCGGCACCGGGCTCAGCCGTGCGTTTGACGCCCGCGAGAAACAGCTCGACCCCTCCCGACCGTACCGATCCACCTGCGGGGACGTGCGTCGTAATCCCAGCCTTACGAATCGCACGCGCGATGGCGAGGTTGGCGTCATCATTCTCGGTGCCCGGGCACTCGACCATCCGTAACATTTTTACGCCCGGATAAGCCGACATCATTCGGCGAAAATCTTCGACGGTCGCACTGTCGATCTCCCCGTTCAATTCAACCGTGTCGGCGGAGATAACGTAGAAGGGCCCGAAACGCGCGATCGCATCAGGATTCGACGAGGGCGTCTCGTCGATTTCCTCATATGCGACGATCTCGTCGACTATGGCTTCGGCGCGCACCGATTGCGGCAGCGAGAGGTAGAGCGGCGAAAGCAGGAAAACGATCCGCGCCGCTTCGACCACGCGGAACATCGACTCCGCCATTCCCCGCGCTATGGTTCGCGTCAGCGTCTGTTTGGGGGAAGCGTTGACCATCGGTCTCGAAGCTAGGTGTGGCGTGGTTTCACGCTGGTATGCGGCTGTCGTTAAGAAGAAGTTGATGGGGCTGGCGCGCTGATGGTCGCGACCGTCAGGACCGTCGCTTATCTGGGACTGGAGGCGCGCGGCGTCGAAGTGCAGTGCCAGGTCGCGCCGGGCAATCCGAAGATGACGATCGTCGGGCTGCCCGACAAGGCGGTCGCGGAAAGCCGCGAGCGTGTCCATTCGGCAATCTCGGCGATGGGCTTGTCGCTGCCGCCGAAGCGCATCACGATCAACCTCTCGCCAGCCGATCTGCCCAAGGAAGGTTCACATTACGATCTCCCGATCGCGCTGGCGCTGCTTGCGGCGATGGGCGTGGCCGATGCCGAGACGCTGTCGGGCTATATTGCGGTTGGTGAGCTGGGGCTCGACGGGCGGGTCGCCGCGTCTCCCGGGGTGTTGCTTGCCGCGCTGTTCGCAAGCGCCGAGGAAACTGGGCTCATTTGCCCTGCGGTCCAGGGGGCCGAGGCTGCGTGGGCGGGTCGCATTGAAGTCGTCCCAGCGCCTGACTTGTTGAGCCTTCTCAATCATTTCAAAGGCAGCACCTTGCTGCGGGCACCTGACCCTGTCGAGGCGGACGCTCCGGCCCACGGCCCTGACCTCGCGCAGGTCAAGGGGCAGGAAACAGCGAAGCGCGCGATCGAGATCGCTGCCGCGGGCGGGCATAATTTGTTGATGGTCGGGCCGCCGGGCGCGGGAAAATCGCTGCTGGCCTCATGCGTCCCCGGCATTCTGCCCGATCTGACTTCGGGCGAGGCGCTCGAGGTATCGATGATCGCGAGCATCGCCGGAGAGCTTGCCGGAGGGCGGCTGATAAGGACGCGGCCGTTCCGCAGCCCGCATCATTCAGCTTCGATGGCGGCACTTGTCGGTGGCGGATTACGGGTGCGGCCCGGCGAAGTCAGCCTCGCGCATCTGGGCGTCCTGTTTCTCGATGAACTGCCGGAGTTTCAGCGATCCGTGCTCGATTCGCTGCGCCAGCCGCTCGAAACCGGCAATGTCAGTGTCGCGCGAGCCAACGCGCACGTCACCTTTCCCGCCCGCGTCCAGCTCATTGCGGCGATGAACCCGTGCCGGTGCGGACATCTGGGCGACGCCGCGCTTGCCTGCTCGCGCGCGCCTCGTTGCGCCGCCGACTATCAGGCCAAGGTTTCAGGGCCGATGCTCGACCGCATCGACCTGCATGTCGAAGTGCAGGCGGTAAGCGCGGCCGATCTCGTCCTGCCGCCGCCTACGGAAGGGTCGGCGGAGGTTCGTGCTCGGGTGGCGGAGGCGCGTGCGATCCAGACCGCACGCTACGAAGGTCATAAGGCGCGCACCAATGCCGAAGCCGACGGCGAGTTGCTCGAAGCGAGCGCCACTCCCGACGAACCTGGGCGCAAGCTCATGGCGCAGGCGGCGGAAGCGATGCGGCTTTCCGCGCGCGGCTATACCCGCGTGCTCCGGGTGGCGCGCACGATCGCCGATCTGGCTGGAAGCGAGAAAGTCGGCCGCATCCACATCGCCGAAGCGCTCAGCTATCGGAGGCAGGCGCCGCGGAACTGAGAAACCGCGCTGCTGCCGCCGCAATGTCGCGCGCGCAGGCCTTGGAAATCTGGGCATGCTCGATCAGGTTAAAACCGTGGACTCCGCCCGGATAGACGTGAAGCTCGACAGGAACGCCAGCCGCACCGAGCCTCCGGATATAGTCGAGATTCTCGTCGAAAAAGAGATCGAGCGCGCCGGTCGCGATAAAACAGGGTGGCAGGTTCGACAGATTGTCCGCGCGCGATGGGGAGAACCAGCCGATCCGTTCATCGTCGAGCCCATAGCCGCCTTTCAGGCTGCCCCAGCCGAACGCGTTTTTGGCCGCATCCCAGATGAATTCGCCGGCGAATGCGTTGCGATACTGGCAGTCCGCGCCACCGGTGCGGTGATCGAGCATCGGATAGACGAGCAGCTGTCCCGCGAGCGTATATTCGCCGCGGTCGCGCGCCATCAGCGCGAGCATCGCGGCCAATCCACCGCCGGCGCTCTCTCCGCCGACCACGATCCGCTGCGGATCGACTCCCAGACTATCGGCGTTCGCCACGAGCCAGTCGAGTGCGGCGTAACAATCTTCCTGCGGGCCGGGAAAAGGCGTCTCCGGCGCGAGGCGATATTCGACCGAGACGCCGACCGCGTCGTTGGGCAGGATCAAGGGCGGGACGATGCCCTTGCTCGCCTCCGCGCTACCCAGCACCATGCCGCCGCCGTGAATATGCAGCAGCGCTGCGCGCTTCCGGTTCGCGCTCGGCGGATTGTAGATGTAGAGCGGTACATCCGGCGCGCCGTCGCGGCCTGGTGTATTGACGATCTCAGGCGCGATCAGCGGTTCGGGTGTCGGCATCATCGGCGGCCTGGCGCGGATCTCTTCGATCGGCGTTGTCGCCAGATCAATCGCCGGGACAAGATCGAGAACCGGGGCGATTTCGGGATCGACGAGGTGGCGGCTCGACATGGGGCACTCTCCTTGTTGCCACTGCGCTATTCGCGCGCCATGGCCGAGGCAAGCCAATGAGGAGAGCGACATGACCGAGACCGTCCCCGCCACGGGCCTGCAGATGCTGACCGAGATTAAGGAGGGCGGCACGCTCGAAATCAGCCTCGCCGATGCGCCGGTGCCTGCGCCCAAGGATCATGAAGTTGTCGTCAAGGTGCTGGCAGCGCCGATCAACCCGAGCGATCTCGGTTTACTGGTCGGAGCAGCGGATCCAGCAAGCGCGCAGGCCGGAACCAAGGACGGGCGGCCGTCGATCACAGCACAAGTGCCAGAGCAGGGTATGCGCGCGATGGCGGGGCGCGTCGGGCAAGCGCTGCCGATCGGCAACGAGGCAAGCGGCATCGTCATCGCGGCAGGGGCGAGCCCGCAGGCCCAGGCGCTGATCGGCAAGACCGTGGCGATGATCGGCGGCGCCATGTACGCGCAGTATCGCACCTTGCCCGTTCAGGCCTGCATGGTCCTGCCCGACGGCACCGACCCGAAGGACGGCGCATCATGCTTCGTCAATCCGCTGACCGCACTGGGCTTCGTCGAGACGGCAAAGCGTGAGGGCCATGGCGCGATCGTCCATACCGCGGCTGCCTCGAACCTCGGTCAGATGCTCGTCAAGATTTGCGCCAAGGACGGGGTGCCGCTGATCAACATCGTCCGCAGCGCCGCGCAGGCCGAACTGCTCAAGGGCATCGGCGCGACGCATGTGCTCGATTCGACCAGCGACAGCTTCATGTCGGATCTGACCGACGCGATCACCGAGACCGGCGCGACGATCGGCTTCGACGCGATCGGCGGCGGCAAGCTCGCGGGGCAGATTCTCGCCTGCATGGAGCAGGCGGCGGTGCGGCGGATGAAGGAATATAGCCGCTATGGATCGGATGCGTTCAAGCAGGTCTATATCTACGGCGCGCTCGATCTCGGGCCGACCATTCTCAACCGCAGCTTCGGGCTGACCTGGGCGCTCGGTGGTTGGCTGCTGACGCCGTTTCTCGCCAAAATCGGCGCGGAAGGGGCGCAGGCCATGCGCGATCGCGTCGTTGCCGAGCTGACGACGACCTTCGCCAGTCATTACAGCCATGAGATCAGCCTCGAGCAAGCGCTCGATCCCGCGACGCTTCAGGCCTATAATGCCAAGCGCACGGGGGAGAAGTATTTGATTCGGCCCAACGGGTAACGAGGGAACCCGGGCGCAGTGCTTCCGGTTGATCGCACATCAGCGAAAAGGAGCAATGCAATGCCCGATACTCAAGCCATGCCGAGCGATGGCCGGAAGGGCCGCGATCCGACGCAGGATGTGCCCAAGGGCGCCGAGAGTTCGGGCGGCGCCTACCCCCATGCCAAGCCCAACGGCGACCGCGATCCGCACTATCACGGCCCCAAAAATGACGGCAGCGAGGGCGGCGAGACGATCGACAAGGAATAGCCCGCGCTAGAATCGGGCAGCCCGGCTCGCTACATCGCGACCGATGTCGAAAGCCGGTCGCCCCGATTATCCACGCGCCGAAGCGCGTTTCAACGAAGAAGCGCAGACCTATACCGTCCGCGGCAGCGAGACGCCGGATCTCGATGCCGGGGTCGCCGCGATCCGCAATGTCCTGAAGACGCTGCCGCGTAACCCCGGCGTCTATCGCATGCACGACGCCAAGGGCGACGTGCTCTATGTCGGCAAGGCGCGCGCGCTGCGCAACCGCGTCACCAACTATACCCAGATCGATCGTCTGCCCAACCGGCTCAAGCGCATGGTCAGCCAGACGCGCAGCATGACGATCGTCACCACCAACAGCGAGGCGGAGGCGCTGCTGCTCGAAGCGCAGCTGATCAAGCGATATCGCCCCGCCTACAACGTGCTGCTGCGCGACGATAAGAGCTTCCCCTTCATTCTGCTGCGTGCCGATCATGCTTTTCCGCGCATCCACAAGCATCGCGGGGCGCGGCGCGCCAAGGGCAATTACTACGGACCGTTCGCCAGCGCCGGATCGGTCAACGTCACGCTTAACGCGCTTGAAAAGCTGTTCTTGCTGCGCAGCTGTTCGGACAGCTTCTTCGCCAATCGCGATCGGCCGTGCCTACTTTTCCAAATCAAGCGCTGCTCGGCTCCCTGCGTCGGCCGCATCGACGAGGCGAGTTACGCCGAACTTGTCCGCGACGCCAAGGATTTCCTCGACGGCAAGAAGACGCGGGTTCAGGCTAAGCTCGGCGCGGAAATGGAAGATGCTGCCGCCAACCTCGATTTCGAACGCGCGGCGGCGTTGCGGGACCGTCTGAAGGCGCTGACCTTCATTCAGGGCACGCAGGCGATTAACGCGGCGGGGGTAGGTGATGCCGACATCTTCGCGCTGGCGAGCA
>CBDUBW010000068.1:0-11526 GCA_965365485.1 uncultured Aquisediminimonas sp. | reverse complement strand
GCGTCGGCCGGTGCGAACAGCGAAGCGTGACCACCCACCTTGCCGTCACCCTCATCCGATTGGCCCTGGCCCTGGTCGGACCCGTGATCCGAGCTGACGTCCGATCCGTGACTCGATCCATGCTTTTTGGCGTGCTTCTTGTGCCGCTTGATGATGTAGCCTTCATCGCCGCTATGATCTTCGGGCGGCCGCGCACCTTCATAAAGGCGATTGATCGTTGGGTCCTTGGTACGGGTCTGGCCGTCGCGACCGGCCTCGGCCCAGATCAGGCTGTGACGCGGCTCGCGGTCGTTCGCGTAAACGACATGACAACCCGCGCAGCCCGAATTGCGGTAATCGCCCGGCTGATCGTTGGTGCCCTGGAACCACATGAAAGGATCGTTGAGGCGCGTCTTGTGAATGTTGAGCACGGGGATGGCGACGCGGATTCCGGTCCCGGGGCCGCGGTTCGATTGCTTGAGATCGGGGCGGCCGGGCTCCTCGAGGCGCTGAATGATCCCGATCGGGTTGGGCAGGCCGACTTCAGCGAATTGTGAGTTGATGTTGCGGCCGCCGCGTTCGAAGACGCGGAAAACGTCTCCCGGCGCGATCGTATGCCAGCTTGGCAGCGGATAAAGGACGGGCAGGGCGCCGCGCCGCAACTCGGCCTCGCTCAAAACCGGCTGGATACCGCAAAGCGGCGGTTTCTTGCCCGGCTCGGCAACAACCTTTGTTTCGGAAGGCGATACGACGCAGGCCGGTTCGCCGTTGCGGGTATAGGCTTCGCCGACGACGTAATTCTTGAACGGGACGATGCCGTTATTATAACCCGCGCCACCCCATAGCATTGCGCCTGTCGCCATCAGCGAGCGTTCGGCAGATTCGATAATGTCCAAATGGCACGATCCGCACGCCTCGCGCGCAACGCGGTAATCGCTCGGGTTCATGAACTTGATGAACTCGGGGGATTCCTTGTTGAGCAGGGTGTAGCTGCGTTTGGGATTGGCCGATGAGGGGAAGTGCCAGCCCTTGGGATACTTGGGCAGAACATGCGCCTTGTCACGCACCGTTACATATTCCGGATGGTCATGCGCCAGCGAGGTGTTGGCCAGCGCGATCTTGGCATTACCGCCGTGGCAATCGGTGCAGCCCAGCTTGACCGCGGGCGATGTGTGCATCGTCGCCTGATCGGACGCGCTATGGCAGGTCTTGCAACCCGCGCTTTTCGCTTCGGCCTCTTCATCGCTTTGTGTTTCGGGAGCAGGCGGAGCGTAAACGAGCGAATAGTCGCGGATGACGGGCTTTTCACCGGCCGCAGCGCCGAGCCTAACCGCCGAAAGCAAGGCGACGCCCAACAGGGCCACGACCAGCAAAGCGGCGCGTACATACGGCGGCAGGTTGATGCGAAACACCATCATCTAGAAACTCAATATCCCATTGAAAAGCACCGAATAATAACGATCTTTTCGTTTCTCGTTGGCGAAGAGATCGCGGAACCCCTTGCCTGATTGCAGCACTGCGCCGGATAAGCGGAAGACCACATTTTGAATAGCCTTAGGCCGATAGATCGCTGCCGCCGAGAGATCATATCCGATTGCCTTGGGGATCGACCCTTCAACGCGAAGCGCTTGCAGCGTCGCGGTATTTTCGAACCAGAGATGGTTCATATTGGTCGAAAGACGGAATTCTGGCGTGATATCGAAGTCGAACCCCGCACCGAGAAGCATCGTGCCGGGATTATTGAAGTTCGACTGCCCCTGTTCCTTCGACGAGCGCAGAGAATTCAAAATTCCGTTGCGCCCGTTGACGCTGATGACGCGGCCACCACCCGCGAAAGGGATCGACTGGCGGATCCAATAGCTGGTGTCGGCGCCCGCAAAGATCGGATTCTCGAAGATCGCGTCGAAGCCGCCCTCGACATTGTCGTAGGGCTTCGAATCGCCGCTTGCGTACAGCGCCGCCAGGCGGACGCGGACCCAATTAAAATCCATGCTCGGCTCGGCCGCGAAAAACCAGCTTCGGATCTTGGCCTTTTTGTTGGTGAAGAAACTGTCACGATCCTCACCCAGTGCGGCATAGGCCTGCGCGGTCAGATTGACACGACCGATACGACCATCGACGGTATAACCAAGATAGGCGACATCGTAATCGCGCCCGCGCGTCGTCCCGAGCAATGCCGGACGAACCGGAAAACCATTCTCGTCGATCTCGACATTGTTGCCTTCGCGATTGATGTTGACCGTCGCCGAAATCTGGCTGGTCAGCCCGACCACCGGGAAATCCTGCCGGTAGAGATTGGCAAAGAAAACAAAATCGTCGCGCGGCCGCTCGTTCAAAGCATTGAGGCCGCTATTGGTATCCTTTTCGAGCCGCCAGAAGAGCGCGAGATTATACTGGAAGCGGTTGTTATCGCGATTGCCGAAGAAGCGAATGCCGGCATTGAGATCGTTAAACAGAAAGCCGCGGAAATCGGCCTGGAATGGCTGAATGCCGACACGCACCGAGTCGAAGTCGTAACGATCCGATACGTTGCGGATGTGATAATCGATAAAGAGCTCCTGCACGCCCAGGAAATAGTCGTAGCGGTCGGTCTTCTTCGAAGGTTCAACGAACAGTGCGCGCTTTTCGTTGATATTGACATAGTTGCCCTGCAGCGCGAGCAATACGCGATACTCGACATCCGGCGGACGGAAGGTCGTCATGCCCTTGATCAGCGAACCGCCGAACAGGAAGGTCTGCGCAAGCACGAGGCTATCGCTCTGCCCGAATACGTCCAACCGCCCCGGCCGCGTCGTCGTTTGCACGCTCACCGGGGTGGGGAAGGTTCGGTTCTCGATGATCGTGTCTGAGATGCCAGTGAGGGCGAGGAACCAGTCGTCGCCGGTCAAACCAAGAAATTTGGGCGTTCGGCACTTCGGCAGCAGATTGACTCGGCGGCGCTCTTGTTCCTCCTCTGTCGGGATGCAGAGCGGGCGGTCACCCTTATAGGTATTCTGATTGTAGGGATCGAGAAAGCGGTTGCGTGGCGCAAGGCCGAGCGTTTCGGACAAACGCCAGCGTTCGGGAACCGGAAACTCGGAATCGACGGGGAAAGCCGTCGGCGGCGGCGCCCGAACCGCGCCGATATTTTCCTGCCGAACCGGATCGGGCAATTTCTCCTGTTCACCCGGGCGGCGTCGACCGTCGATCAACGATTCATCGGCCTCGATGATCTGCTGGTCGGTGAGCAGCGACGGGTCGGGCTCTGCCGCCTCACCGGCCATCGCCGGATCAGCGGGCGGTGCGCCGGCACCTGGCGTTTCAGCAGGCTCATCAGGCGCAGGAGCCTGCTTTACCTCTTCTCCGGCCTCGCCAGCTCCGAAGCTGCCGCCGGTGCCCAAAATATCGTTGAGATGCGTTTCGATTGCCGCGTCGTTCATGCCCCGTGCATGCAGATCGCCCGCTTCGCCCGAGAGCGCCGCGAGTACCGGCAGGAAAGGCATGACGACCGACATCAGCTACCGGCCCTGACAGACATTCTGTTCGTTGGTATCGAGGAACGGCGCGAACGGGCATCCGACATAACGTAAGCGCACACCCGCATTGGGATTGGAGATTTGCACGACGAGCTGATCCGAGCGGATCGACATCGGCGCATTGCCGAGACCGCTGTTGAGGCGAGTTCCGGCGTTGTTGGTGCCGAGGAACGCGATCATATCGTCCTGGTCGATGCCATCGCCCGAGATTCCGATCGCCCCGACCAGCGTGCTACCGCGATAGACCGGCACCGATCCCGGAAAGATCTGAATACCGTTCTGAAGCCGATTTTGAGCGCCATTCACGGTCGGTGACTGCGTGCAGCGCTGGCCGATATCGCCCTGCGAAATGCCGAGCAGGAAGCCGACATGCGCCAATACGTCGTCGAAGATCAATTCCGACTGAATGCCAACGTTGAACGGATTGAAATCGTCGATGCCGGGCGAAAATGGCCCCGGCGGCCGTGGAATTTCGCCATCGGGGAAATAGGGCCGCGCGATCAAACCGATTGCGCGGTTGGTCCAGGCGGTTTGGCCAGTGAAGATATTTGGATCGTTGAAGAAAGCGCGAGCGATCGGCAGACGCGCGCGCACCTCCGGCGTGCCGTTGGCGGCGAGTTCAGCCGCCGCGCGCGGGTGCGAGAAGAAATTGGCGGTCCGCGCTTTTTGGAGGGCGACATCGATGCCGAAAATCGGTGCATCGGGCGAACGGACCACGCCCAGTACCGATCCGAACGTGTCGACAACCGTCAGCGAGACCTCAGCCGGGCTATCGAGTGGCTGGCGGATTTGCGCGCGGGCGCGCGTCATGATCAGGAAGGCTTGCTCGAGAAGCTCGCGCGCCTCGGCTGCCGTGATCGGTTGCGCCACGACGCTGCCGTCGGTTGCGCCGCGTATCGGGAAGCGATTGTTGCCGTTGCCGTCGCTGAGCACGAAGATATCGCGATTGGCGAATTCGGCGGGAGTTGACGGCCTTATTCCCGAATTTTCCCTGCCATAGACCGAACCCGCGACGATCGTGCCATTGCTATAGCCGCCGAGGGGAACGAGCGCACCGGCGCTGCCGTTGATCGATGCAAAGCTCGGCGCCGCGCCGGTCGCGCGCAGCCCGGAGACTTCGGCGTCGGTGTAACGTAGCGACGTGCCGTCAACGGTTATCCGGTTGGCGCGAACCGTTTCAGGCGCGTCGAAATTTCGCGTTCCCGCCAGCGCGATGAATTCATCATCCTCTTGGTCAACATCGAGGATGTTCGGATCGAAACCATAGACCCCATCCGATATGACGCCGACTCCGCCCACGACGACGCCATTCTTGTAAAGCGGGAAACCGCCCGAATCGGCTGCTAGACCGAGCGGTGTACGTTTGGGTCCGATCATGCCCGGGCTTGCCGCGGGTTGTTGCGTCGAGGCGTTGAGGAACGTGCTTCCCCCGCCGGACGCGAAACGCGCGACGAGGTCGGAGCATGGCAGCGAACTGAATTGCACGCCGTAGAGCGGGCCGCTCTCAAGTCCGCGAGCGTTCGGCGATGGCGGGAAATGCTCCTGGACGATCTGACTTGCCGTGCGCGTCGAGAAGGCGTTGCCCATCGATGACAGATAAGCGCCGGTTACCGCCTTGGCGATTGCGCCTGCACGCCCAGCGACGCCCGGAAGCGGCTGGCCGGTGAGAGGATTGCGAATGTCACGCAGGTCGCGGCCGGTCGGGGCGCGGCCCGGATTGGTGGGAATCCGAAACGTGCCGGCCTCCGCGCCATTCATCGCGAAGATTCCGAGCACGTTGCCGACGCGATCTACCACGGCGATGGTCGCTGGCCTGTTGCGCGCCTGCGCCTCGGCCACCGCTTGAGCGATGATTTGCTGGACATCGGCGACCGAAAGCGATTCGGCGGCCGGAACCTTGAAGACAGAAGTCGGCGGGGGCGGGGGCGGAGTGACTACGGGGGTAGGGGCCGTACTGCCGCCACCGCAACCGCTCAGCACGAGCGCAATTGCGGAAACGCACGCAACTGTCTTTGGGATACGCATCAACGCAGAGTCCTGATCGTCCTGACGGCGCCGCCCAATGCGCGCCGGAATTCGAGCGGGCGGAAATCATTGGGATCGCGCACCGCGGAATAGGCTTGATTGATGTTGGTGCGAATGCCGGCAGCCGAGCCTCCCGACACCTGACCCGAATTGACCAGCGCATTGAGAAGCGTATCGACCGCCATCACCGATTGTACACAGCCTTCATAATCGGTGTAGCGCGCCGCGATCGCATCGCTGGCGATGATGTCGACGATGGCGAAGGTCTTGGCGCGATCGAAACTCGCGCCGTTAAAGGCAGCAGCCAACGCACTTGCCGTCGCGCGCAACTTGCCCGCTGCCGCCACCGCCGCGCCGCGGTCGCGCGCGATCGCCGAGTGGAAGGCGCGGCTATCGGCTTCGAAGCGCGAGGCAAGCTGCGGCGCCATCACGCGCGCCGCCGCCGAGAGCATGATCATGTTCTCGTCGTTGAACGGCGGCATCCCGGTCGGGATCGGGCGGCCCGGATTGTCCATCGTCGTCGGCGTGAATTTCTGATCGTCATAGATGCGGCGATGGCAGCTGTGACAATCGAAAAAGTAGAATTCAGGGAATGCGCCTTCGGTGCCGAGGCCCGTCTGATAAAGCGACAATTGCCGTTCGACCGCCATCGCCTGGCCAACTGCCCAGAAGCGAACGCCATTGGTCCTGCTTTTGCGCCGGGCATAGTCGGCATCCTCGTTGTGATGCGCCTGTAGCGTCGAGAAGAGGTCGAGTTCGAAAGCGACGCGCGGATGACCGGCGGCCATGATGCGGTGGGTCACGAACTGCCCGCCATCGGCCGAGCCGAAATGGCAGTCGAGACAGACGCTGGCGCGCGTCGCCGGGTTGGAAAGGTTGACCAGCCCATTGGCGAGGCTCGCCGCGCGGTTGCCCGTCTTGTGCGGCTCGATCCAGTTCGCGGCGCCGCCGTGACAGGCTTCACAGCCGACGCCGTCGCCGATCTGGAAGCGCGCGCCCTTGGCGCGGGCGTCGTCGCTATGGCAGCCGAGACACATTTTCGCGGTGGTGGCGGAGCCGAGACCGAGACGCTTGGCGATGATCTGGCTGCGCGGCTCACTCAGAATAGCATAAGCGCGGCTGTGTGCGCCGGTGGGCGAGGAGGCTTCCTGCCAACGCATGATCTCATCCTGGCGGACGATCGCGCCATCGGGTTGCGACCGGCCATGGCAGGTCGACCCGGAGCAGGAGGCAACGCCGAGATGCGCGGCGTCATTCGGGAGCGCGGCAGTGGCGGGCGCGGCCATCGGCCCGGTACCGGCAAAGATGGCCGCGATCGCGAGCGCACAGCAGAACATGGCCGCACACGCGCCCTGCCAATGCCGCTTCCATTTCGCGATGAAATTTTCCTGCACCGCTTCCCCCGTCCGGCTTTTCGCCGCCTGACGCCCTAAACCAACTGCGATGCGAACCCTGGTTTTATTTTGTCGCGAGTTTACGGCCTTTGCGTCGGCTGACAAGTCGCGAATTGCCGGAAACTCCAATTATTCCGCCATCGCGAAGAGCCGCACCCGACTTTTGTGGCGTTTGCGCCACACATAGTTAACGTCGCCGGATGACCAGATTCCGGATTTCGCTCATATCCTCCATCGCGAACTTCACGCCCTCGCGGCCCAGCCCCGAATCCTTCACGCCGCCATAGGGCATATTGTCGACGCGGTATGACGAGACTTCGTTGACGCAGATTCCGCCGACGTCGAGCACGTCCCACGCATCCATCACCTGCTGGATATCGTTGGTGAAAAGGCCGGCCTGGAGGCCGAATTTGCTGTCGTTGACCTCTTCGAGCGCCGCGTGCCATTCGGTGAATTTGGAAAGAATGACGACAGGCCCGAAAGCCTCCTCCCGATAGATGTCGCTGTCGCGCGAACAACCTTCGAGCAACGTCGCTTCGAGCATGTTGCCTTCGCAGCCGCCGCCTGCCAGCAGGGTCGCGCCGCCCGAAACCGCCGCATCGACCCAGGATTTCAGCCGCCTCGCTTCCTTTTCGGAAATCATTGGACCGATGAACGTATCGCGCTTCTTTGGGTCGCCCGACACCAGTGTCTTCACCTTGGCGGCCAGCATGTCGCGGAAACGATCATAGATGTCGGCGTGAATGATCACGCGCTGGACGTGGATGCAACTCTGCCCGCTTTGATAATATCCGCCAAAGACGATGCGGGCGAGGGCGTGATCGAGATCGGCGTCCTTGTCGACCACCACCGCCGCGTTGCCGCCGAGTTCGAGCACGACCTTCTTCTTGCCTGCCTTGGCTTTCAGATCCCAGCCGACGCCGGGCGAGCCGGTAAAGCTCAGCAGCTTCAGTCTTTCGTCGGTGGTGAACAGATCGCTGCCTGCCCGGGCGGCGGGGAGGATCGAGAAGGCGCCTTCGGGCAGATCGGTCTCGGCAAGAACCTCGCCCATGATGATCGCGCCGAGCGGAGTCATGCTCGCTGGCTTCATGACGAACGGGCAGCCGATCGCGATCGCAGGGGCGATCTTGTGCGCGGCGAGATTGAGTGGAAAGTTGAACGGCGAAATGAAGCTGCACGGCCCGATCGGCACGCGCTTCCACATCCCGATATAGCCTTTCGCGCGCGCGCTGATGTCGAGTGGCTGAACCTCGCCATAATTGCGGGTGGCTTCCTCGGCCGCGATCTTGAAGGTGTCGATCAGCCGCGTGACTTCGCCTTCACTGTCGGCGATCGGCTTGCCCGCCTCGATGCACAGCGCGTATGCGAGTTCGTCGAAGCGCTCTCTGAAACGCGTAACACAATGTTCGAGCACCGCCTGCTTTTCGAAACTGGCGAGACGCGCCATTGGCTCTGCCGCACGAACCGCGCCGGCGATTGCCTCGTCGATCACGTCGGGCGTGGCGAGCGCGGTGCGGAAGGCGACCTCACCGGTATATTTGTCGGTCACCTCGAGGTCGGTGTTGGGCTTTGCCGCCTTGTTATTGAGGTAGAGCGGGTAGGTGTCTTTGAGAGTTGGCATGGGGATCCTCGTCGCCCCAGCGAAAGCTGGGGCCTCTGCGGGAGTCAGCGCCCGACTCCAAGGCGGCCCCAGCCTTCGCTGGGGCGACGGCGATCACTAAACCTTCGCCGCCATTTCCTTAATGTCGCGGTTCAAAATCTTGTCATTATCCGCATAATCGACCGGGCAGTCGATCAGATGGACGCCCGGCGTGTCGCGGGTGTGTGCGATCAGTTCCTTCAGATGCGCCGCGCTTTCGACGCGATAGCCCTTGGCGCCGTAGCTTTCCGCATATTTGACGAAATCGGGGTTGCCATAGGTAAGCCCCCAATCTTCGAAGCCCATATTGGCCTGTTTCCAGCGGATCATGCCATAGCTGTTGTCGTTGAGGATCAGCACGGTGATGTTGAGGCCGAGGCGTACCGCGGTCTCCATCTCCTGGCTGTTCATCATGAAACCGCCGTCGCCGCAAATCGCCATGACCTTGCGATCGGGATAGACCATCGACGACATCATAGCAGACGGCAGCCCCGCGCCCATCGTCGCCAGAGCGTTATCGAGCAGCACTGTGTTGGCGCGGTAGGCGTCGTAACCGCGCGCGAACCAGATCTTGTACACGCCGTTATCGAGGCAGATGATGCCATCATCAGGCATCGCCGCGCGGATTTCGCGGACGAGGTAGGGCGGGTAGATCGGAAAGCGGTCGTCACCCGAAATGCTCGCAGTATGATCGACCTCGGCCTTGCGCGCCTTGAGCATGAAATCGAAATTCCACATGCCTGACGGCGTGATGTCTTCCTTCATCTGCCAGATCGCGTTGGCGATATCGCCGATGACTTCGATCCCGGGGAAATAGACCGGATCGACCGAGGCTGTGTTGGTCGAAACGTGGATCACCTGCGCGCCGCCTTCCTTCATGAAGAAGGGCGGCTTTTCGATCACGTCATGCCCGATATTGACGATGCAGTCCGAAGCTTCGACCGCGCGGTGCACGAAATCGCCCGACGATAGCGCAGCGCAGCCCACAAACTTCGGGTGACGCTCGTCGATCACGCCCTTGCCGAGCTGCGTTGTGAGGAAGGGGATGCCGGTTTTTTCCACGAACTGGAGCAGCATCCGCCCCGTCTGCGTGCGGTTGGCCCCCGCACCGATGACCAGGATCGGCGCCTTTGCCGCTTCCAGCGCCTTGACCGCGGCGCGCACCGACTTCGGATCGGCGCTGGGGCGACGTACCTCGCTGCGCTTCAGCGGAACCGCATCGGTATGCTCGTCGGCAATGTCCTCGGGAAGCTCGATATGAACCGCGCCGGGCTTCTCCTCTTCGGCAAGCCGATAGGCTTCGCGCACCCGGCTGGGAATATTGTCGGACGATGCCATCTGGTGCGTAAACTTGGTGATCGGCCCCATCATCGAAACGACGTCGAGGATCTGGAAGCGACCCTGTTTCGATTTCTTGATCGGCTTTTGCCCGGTGATCATGAACATCGGCATGCCACCGAGCGTCGCATAGGCCGCGGCAGTCACGAAGTTGGTGGCACCCGGCCCCAATGTCGCGATGCAGACGCCGGTTTTGCCCGTGTGGCGGCCATAGGTCGCAGCCATGAAGCCCGCGCCCTGTTCATGCCGCGTCAGGATCAGCTTGATCTTCTTCGAGCGCGACAGGCTGTCGAGAAAATCGAGATTCTCCTCGCCGGGAACGCCGAAGATATATTCGCAGCCCTCTTCTTCGAGGCACTGGATGAAGAGGTCGGATGCCTTGGCGCCCATCGTGTCGCATTCCCTTCGCTTCGCCCGCCTGGGATGCGGGACATAAAACCGGATTGCCTGCGACCAAGGCGAAGGGGCGGCTGTGCGCTCGAATTGATTCCCCCGTATTCCCTAGGGTCTAACGCACGATTGTGGGGCTGTCACCCCTAATAGCCGAGCGCCAGATTGACCCTTGGCTCCAGCGGTTCGCCGCGTTCGTAGCGGCCGAGATTATCGATGAAGCGATCGGCGCTTCGCAAAAACATCTTGTCTTGAGCGCGCCCCGAAAGGTGCATGGTGATGTGCGCGTTGGGCAGCGACCAGAGCGGGTGTTCGGGGGGCAGTGGCTCAGGCGTGGTCACATCGAGAAACGCAGCGTGAATTACCTTGCTCTCGAGCGCGGGGACGAGCGCATCCTGGTCGACGACACTGCCGCGAGCGATGTTTATGAGCGTCGAGCTGTTCTTCATTGCCTCGAGCTCCGCCTTCCCGATCATGTGTTCGGTATCCGCAGTGGCGGGAACCGCGAGGATCACCCAGTCGAACTCGCCGAGCCGCGCGCGCCATTCATTGGGCCCGAGCGTGCCCGGGCCTGATGTGCGCCGCACAGCGACCACTTCGACATCGAATGCTTCCAGCCGCGTCTCGATCAGCTTGCCGATCGCGCCGTAGCCGAGCAGCAGCGCCTTCGATCCCGCCAGCTCGACCTTGCCCGGCGAATCCTGGAGCCACTCATGCCGGTCTTGCGCGCGGACAATGTCGGCATAGCCCTTGGCCACGGTCAGCATACCCATCACGACATATTCGGCGATTGTGATCGCGTTGATCCCTGCGCCGTTGGTGACTGTAACGCCGCGCTCGGCGAGCAGATCGAGCGGCATGCCGTCGACGCCGGCGTAGATGCTGCTCAGCCATTTCAGGTCGCTGGCGGCCTCGATCGCGGCGGACATGGCCTTCTTGTCGATCATGTCGAGCCAGCCGACCTCCGCGCCCGGCGCCATCGCCAGCGCGTCTTCATGGCTGGCGAACCAGCGCGGCTCAACCCAATCGGGCAAGCGGAATTCGAGCAAGGGCTTCGCGATGGCGGGGAGGACGGCGATGGTCTTTTCGGTCATGTCCAGGCTTTCCACGCCACAAAAATCAGAAACGGCACGCCGATCAGATCGGCGATCGCGATCGTCCGCAACGATTGGGGCGAGCCACCGGCGATGTAAAGCGCGAGAAAGGAAATCATACTCAGCCCGACGGCGACGCTGGCAAGTTTGCG
>CBDUBW010000067.1:0-11568 GCA_965365485.1 uncultured Aquisediminimonas sp. | reverse complement strand
AACCTGTGACCCCCGCATTACGAATGCGATGCTCTACCAACTGAGCTAAGGCGGCGTTGCGGTGGCGCGCTTATCAGCCTGACCGCCGCCGCACAAGCGCGCGACGGCCCGACGGGGCTTAACGCTTCATCAACCATATCGGTGCAAAACCGGCATGATTAGGATTGTGCATCAAGCGGGGGCTTAGGCCAATGGACGGAACCGGCAATTTCAGCGGCCTTGCCGACGTCGCGGCAAGCGATGCGGGGATCGAGCCGCCTGCCGCGATCGGCAACGACGAGCGCCGGATGCACGTCCGCGCCTATAACTACTGGGTCTCTCTGCTCGAAGGCCGCGCCTATCCGTCGATCGAAGATCTCGATCCCGAAAATCTCAGCGATTTCGGGCCGCATTCGGTGCTTCTCGATTTCACCGGCGGCATCGAAGATCCAAGCATCGCCTTTCTCGGCAATGCGCTGCGCACCGAATGCGATCTTCCCGTCGGCGTCAACGCGGTCTCCGAAATCCCGAGCCGTTCGCTGCTATCGCGGCTCACCGACCATTATCTCCAGATCATCGCCAACCGCGCGCCGATCGGCTTCGAGGCCGAATATGAAAATGAGCGTGGCAACAACACGATGTATCGCGGCATCCTCATGCCCTTTTCATCGGACGACGATACGATCGACTTCATCTACGGCGTGATCAACTGGAAGGAAGTCGCCGACCAGGCGACGACCGACGCGATCGAGGACGAAGTCGAGCGTGCGATTGCCGCTTCACCGCGCCGCCGTCCCGATCCGGTGCCGGTGTGGGCCGACGGCCCGAGCGCGCACCCGGTCGAGGACACGCCGCGCATCGACGATAACGACGACGAGATCGAGATCGAAGCGCCGCAGGATTGCGAGACGCTCGGCGATTGGCTCGCGGCGGCACGCGCGACCGCCGAAGTCGCGGCGCATTCCGAAAGCCGCAGCCGCGCCCATCTCTACCGCGCGCTCTCGCTCTCCTATGATTTTTCGCTGGTCGCGGCGGCGCGCCCTGACGATTATGCCGAGCTTCTGGCCGACAGCCGGATCGTGCCGCAGGCGCGTGCGCCGATGACGCCGATCATCAAGCTCGTCTTCGGTGCAACCTATGACAAGACGCGGATCGCCGAATATGCGCTCGCACTGGCGCACGGCCAGCGTGTCGGCCTCGCGCAAGGCGCGCTGTTCGATTACCTCGAGGCGCATCCCGGCGGGTTGAAAGGCGTTGTTTATGCCGAGCGCGCCGAGCGCAAGCCCGCGCCGCGCGTCGCCCCCGCGAGCGACGCCGCGCGCGAACGCGCCCGCGCGGTCCAGCCGCTGGGCGTTTTCGAACATTCGGGAACTGAGGAATTCGTGGTGCTGATCGCGCGGCGCCTCGATGCCGGCCATGTCGCGATCCTCGGCGCGGTCGCCGACGATCAGGCGCTGCTCGACAAGGCGCTGCGCAACTTCGCTTGAACCGCCGCCGGGGTTGAGCCTCGCCGCCCACGCGCCTATTGCCGCGCCATTATGACGAGGCGGCATCGATCCGCCTTGCGCAGGCAACAGGCGGAACCGATGCAGCCCCGATCCGACGGCAGCGAGCGGCTCGATTCGAGTCATCTGAACGACATTTCCAAGGCGCTTTTGGCGGGCAGTCTGCCGGGCGAGCGTGAAGGCTTCGGCCCCGCCGAACGCCGCGCGGCCGCCGAGTTTGCCGGGGCAGCGCTAGAACGGCGCCGGGGTTCGCAGCCCAGTTTCGCCATCGACACGCTGACCGAGGCGAGTGGCCATCGCAAGATGCGGATTGCGCTGGTCAATGCCGACATGCCTTTCCTCGTCGATTCGGTCGCTGCGCTGATCGCATCGCATGGGCTGGTGATCGAACGGCTGCTCCACCCGGTGCTGAGCGTTTCGCGTGATCCTTCGGGGCGGCTGACGGGGCTGGGCAAGGGCGGCGCGCGCGAATCGCTGATTTATATCGAAACCGAGCGCGCCGATGCGAAAGTGCGCAGCGCGATCCGCAACGATCTTACCGCCTGTCTTGCCGATGTCCGCCAGGCCGTCGGCGATTGGCCGGCAATGCGCGCTCGGATGGAAGCCGATGCGGAAACGCTTGCCGACCCTGAAGAACAGGCGCTGCTGCGCTGGTTCGTCGACAATCATTTCACGCTGCTCGGCCATGTCGAGACCGGCGCCGAAGACAAGGCGCTGGGCGTCGCCAAGAGCGCTGGCGATGCGCTGCTTTCGCAGGCGGCGCGCAAGGCCGCGTGCGATTGGTTTGCGCAAGGCGGCGGCCTGCTGGTCGTCAAATCGAACCTGGTATCGAGCGTTCACCGACGCGTTCAGCTCGATCTGGTGATCGCGCCGGTGCGCCGCGGCAAAAAGGTCGGCGAGCTTTCGATCCATGCAGGCCTCTGGACCAGCGCGGCGCTGTCGAAAGCGCCCGATCTGGTTCCGGTGCTGCGCAAGCGGCTGGCGGCGCTGCAGGCCAAGCTCAAATTTGGCGCGGCAAGCCATTCCAGCAAGGCGCTGGCGCACGCGCTGACCAGCCTGCCGCACGATATCGCCATCTCCATCCCCGAAGATGAGCTCGAGGCACTGGCGCTCACCGCGATGTCGATCGCCGATCGCCCGCGACCCAAGCTCGAACTTGTCGCAGCCCCGCTCGAGCGGCATCTCTTCGCCTTTGTCTGGCTGCCGCGCGAGGAGCTTACTACTGCGCGACGCGTCAATCTCGGCGACATGATCTCCACCTCCGCGGGTGGCGTGCTCCTGAATTGGTCGATCGAGCTCGGCGATGGCGATACTGCGCTGATTCGCTATTTGGTCGACATACGCGGCGGTGCGAAGAGGCCGGATGCAACCGCGCTCAACCGGCAATTGCGTGCGATGGTCCGGGGTTGGCCCGAGGCGCTTGAAGTCGAACTCGGCAAATTGGGCGATGCGGGCAATGCGACGCGGCTGGCGCTGCGTTACGCGCATGCCTTTCCCAACAATTATCGCTCGGGTGCCGGCCCCGACGAGGCGGCGAAGGATGCTATCCGGCTTCACGCACTTGCAGACGCGGGTGCGCGGCAAGCGCGCTTCTATCGCAACGAAGGCGACGGGCCGGAAACGTTGCGCCTCAAGATATACAGCCTCACGCCGCTGATCCTGTCGGACGCAGTGCCGAGCCTCGAAAATTTCGGCTTCCGTGCGGTCGAGGAATTGTCGACGGCGCTCGATGGCGGCAAGCTGGGCTATATTCAGCGTTTCGTGCTGCAGACTCCCGGGGTGGACGCGGCGGCGCTGGTCCGCAATCCCGCAACGCTCGAAGCCGCACTCGCGGCGACGCTCGAGGGCAAGGCCGAGAACGACGCCTTCAATCAGCTGATCGTGGCGCTCGGCCTGTCGCCGTTCGACGCCACGCTGTTCCGCGCCCTTTTCCGCTACCTTCGCCAAACGGGGATGGCCTATGGCCTTTCGACCGTGGTCGGGGCGTTGCGTGCCGCGCCCGAAATTGCGAGGCTGTTGGCCAAGCTCTTCGCGCAGCGTTTCGATCCCGCGCTCGACGGTGCCGGACCCGATCATGACACCGCCATCTCTCGCGCACTCGCGCAAGTCAGCGCGATCGATGACGATCGCATCCTGCGGCTCTACCGGTCGGTCATCCGGGCGACTCTGCGCACAAACGCGTATGCGCCCGCTGCGAGCGAGGCGTTGGCGTTCAAGATCGATAGCGCAGGCGTTCCCGGCCTGCCCGCGCCGGTGCCGTGGCGCGAGATTTTCGTCTATTCGCCGCGCGTCGAGGGCATTCATCTGCGCGCCGGGCCGGTCGCACGTGGTGGCCTGCGCTGGTCCGACCGGCGCGACGACTTCCGCACCGAAATCTTGGGCTTGATGAAGGCGCAACGCGTCAAGAATGCGGTGATCGTGCCGACCGGCGCGAAGGGCGGCTTCTATCCCAAACAGCTGCCCAATCCGGCGGATCGTGACGCTTGGCTTGCCGAGGGAACCGAAAGCTACCGCATCTTCATCCGCAGCCTGCTTTCGGTGACCGACAATCTCGTCAAGGGCAAGGTCGTGCACCCCGAAGGCGTGCGCATCCATGACGGCGACGACCCATATTTCGTCGTCGCGGCGGACAAGGGGACCGCCAGCTTCTCCGATGTCGCCAACGCGATCGCGATCGAACGCGGCTTCTGGCTGGGCGACGCGTTCGCGAGCGGCGGATCGGTCGGTTACGATCACAAGGCGATGGGCATCACCGCCAGAGGTGCTTGGGTCAGCGTCCAGCGTCACTTCGCCGAAATGGGCGTTGACGTTCAGCGCGAGCCGATCACCGTTGCGGGCTGCGGCGACATGTCGGGCGATGTCTTCGGAAATGGCATGCTCTTGTCGAAAACCCTGAAGATCGTCGCGGCGTTCGATCATCGCCACATTTTTATCGATCCCGATCCCGATCCGGCGGCAAGCTGGAAGGAACGGGCTCGGATGTTCGCGCTGCCGCGGTCGAGCTGGGCCGATTACGATCCCGCGCTGATCTCGAAGGGCGGCGGTGTCTATCCGCGCAGCGCCAAGTCGATCAAGCTTTCGCGCCAGGCGCGTGAGGCGCTCGGCGTCCAGCAGTCCGAATTCGAACCTTCGTCGCTGATCTCGGCGATCCTCAAAAGTCCGGTCGATCTAATCTGGTTCGGCGGCATCGGCACCTATGTAAAGGCGCGCGCCGAGAGCAATGCCGCAGCAGGTGACCGCGCCAATGATGCGCACCGCGTCAATGCCGAGGAGCTTCGATGCAAGGCAATCGGCGAAGGCGCCAATCTCGGCGTCACCCAGGCGGCGCGCATCGCCTTTTCGTTGAAAGGCGGACGCATCAACACCGACTTCATCGACAATTCGGCGGGCGTCGATTGCTCGGATAACGAGGTCAACATCAAGATCGCGCTCAACGCCGACATGGCCAATGGCAGCCTCAAGCCCGCCGCGCGCAACAGGCTGCTCGCGGCGATGACCGACGATGTCGCCGAGCTGGTGCTCGAGGACAACCGGCTACAGACGCTGGCGCTGTCGATCGCCGAGCGCGACGGTGTCGATGCGCTGCCTGCGCAGCTTCGCGTCATCGAGCAGTTCGAGGCGCAGGGACGGCTCGACCGCGTCGTCGAAGGCATTGCCGGCAATGAGGAACTGCATCGTCGCGCGCAGGACGGCAAGGGGCTGACGCGGCCCGAGCTTTCGGTGATCCTCGCAACCGCCAAGCTGACGCTGCAGGACGCGATCGAAGGTTCGGGCCTCGAACGCGATCCCGCCACTTTGCCCGATCTGCTGCGCGCGTTTCC
The DNA here is from genome assembly GCA_965365485.1 of uncultured Aquisediminimonas sp. Lineage (GTDB taxonomy): Bacteria > Pseudomonadota > Alphaproteobacteria > Sphingomonadales > Sphingomonadaceae > Aquisediminimonas. The sequence goes on along the minus strand of CBDUBW010000067.1, from coordinate 6,263 downwards.
CGAAGCGATGCAGGCCAAGCACAGGAAGGCGATCGAAGGCCACAGGCTGCGCGGCGAGATCATTGCGACCAAGCTCGCCAACCGCATCGTCAATCGCATGGGGTTGATCCACCCGTTCGAGCTGGCGGAGGAAGAAGGCGCGCCGCTCGACGACGTCGCCGAAGCCTTTGTCATTGCCGAGCAGGTCTACGACATTCCCGCGCTCTGGGCGGCGATCGACACCGCCGACATGCCCGAGGCCGCACGGCTGATGATGTTCGAGCAGCTCGCTATCGAAATGCGCGCGCATATGGCCGATATCTTGCGCAACGCCGTTGCCGGGCGGAGCAACGACAAGGCGGTCGCCGCTTATCGCCCCGTCATCGCCAGGCTTGCCGCCGACGTCGACGAGCTGCTTCCCGCCGAAGCGCGGCGGCAGACCGATGCCTATGCGACACGGCTGGTGACGGCGGGAGCGCCGCGTAAACTCGCCGAGGCACAGGTGCGGCTGGCGCGGCTGGACGGCGCGATCGGTATTGCCGCGCTGAGCCAGCATCTTAAGGTCGATCCGGTCGAACTGACGCGGGCCTTCACCGCGCTGGGCGAGGCGCTGGGGATCGATTGGGCACAGGGCGCGGCGATGCAGCTCGACCCGCGCGATCCCTGGGAGCGCCTGCTCGCATCGGGGCTTGCGCGCGACTTTCAGGCAATGCGGCTCGATTTTCTGCGCAAGCTCGGCGGCCGCGATCCCGTTGCCCAAGTCGCAAGCTGGACCGCGAACAACGCGTCACGCGTCGCCAGCTTCCACGCGATGATCAATCGTGCGCGGCTCACTCAGCCGACCACGGCGATGCTCGCCCAGATCGCCGGGCAGGCGCGCGTGTTGCTGAGCCGTTAGGCGGCGCGAGGCGAAGACTTTTTGCGCTCGCGCAGCCACATGATCAGCCCGGTTATTGCGAGGATCGCCGGAATGATCCCGCCGAGAAAGATCACGAACTGCCAGACAAAACCCATGCCCGTGCCATCGTGAAGCACGCGCATCGTTCGCGCGACCGGGGTTGGTTCGCGCGGCTTGGGCTTTTCTGCGACCCCCGATGCATCGGGCACCTTGACGCTGATCGGCGCGCCGTCACCGCTGGCGATGCCGATCTGCCACTCGCCTGACTTGTCGGTCGGGAATTGTAGCGAGGCGGGTTTGCCGGGCTGGACTGACTGCGCTGCCGCTACCGCTCGTTCGGAAGTGGTCACCGTCTGAGTAAGCGGAAGTGCGCTCATCCGGCGCTGGCGTTCGCCGGGGTCGGGAGCCTTGGCACCCACCAAAGGCGCGAACACGGCAGGAAACGAAATCCAAACTCCGGTAAAGGACAGCATTGCGAGCGGGATCGCGATCCAGAAGCCAAGCGTGTAATGCAAATTGGCATTGGTGGTCGGCCGCCGCTTCCAGCGCAACCCGCGCGAAAGGCGTCCGGTCAGCGGCCACCACAGCCAGATCCCGGTGAGCGAGGAAATCAGCATCGCCACGCCAATCCATCCTACGACCTGCCTGCCCACGCCCGAAACGAGGAGCGAGCCGTGAAGATCGTGCAGGAAGCGCACTGCCCCCTCATTAGCGCCGGCACGATCGAGGACGCGGCCGTTCGCGGGGTCGATCCAGAGCGAGGTGCGCTTTGGCGGACCATTTTGCGCGGGGGCTACGAGGGTCGCGACCGCAGGGCCGCCCTCTTCGATGCGAATTTGCGACAGACGCTCACCCAGCTGAGCTGCCGCTTTCGCGGCATCGGCAAGCTCCGGCAGCGGGTTTGCCGGCCCCTTGGACACCGCATAGCGCGACGGATTGATCGCCGCGTCGAGCGCGTCGTGCCACACCAGCGCCGATCCGCTCAGCGAAATGGGAATGATGAGCACGAGCAGGCCGAGCCCGATCCATTTGTGGAACTGAAACCAGAGATTGCGAAGCGCTGCCTTGCTCATGATGTGGTCCTAGATCTCTGCCCAGCGGCGAAGAAGATTGTGGTAGACGCCCGTGAGGCGAATGATTTCCGGATCGTCCTGCCCGCGCACGCCGGCGAGGCCCTGAATGCCGCGATCGAGATCGAATAGGATGTGGCGGTCGGCTTCGCTCCTGACGAGGCTCTGCACCCAGAAGAAGCTCGCGATCCGCGCCCCCCGCGTCACTGGCGCGACCGAGTGCAGTGTCGTTGCGCTATAGAGCAGCATGTGGCCCGCGGGCAGCTTTACCGGTTCGCGCCCTTCTACCTCCAGCTCCCCGCCGTCATAATCGTCCGACAGGAACAGCGTCGCCGACAGGTCGCTGCGGATGCGGAAATCCTGGCCCCTGGCGTGGCGGATAGCATTGTCGATATGCGTGCCGAAAGCCTCTCCGCCCTCATAGCGGTTGAACAGCGGCGGAAAGACCTTGGCGGGAAGCGCCGACGCAACGAACAGCGGAGAGCGCCCCGCCGCCGACAGCACGATCCGGCCCGCTTCGACTGCCGCAGCGCAACCCTCGGGCAATTGCCGATTGCGCTTGGCGAGCGCCGACTGCGGGCCCGAGGTGGCGTTTCCGTCGATCCACTCCGCCGCGTCGATGATGTCGCGAACCTGGGCCACCTCGTCGGGTGACAGCACGTCGGGGATTGCGATCATCGTGGGCGCGTTCCTGCGATCAGAAGCTGTAGAACAGGCTGAAGACCGCCTGCGCGCCGTCCCCGGGCTGGGCCCAGCCGCCGGTGACGACGCCGTTGTTGACCGTTCCCGTCAGCGCGGTGCCGATATTGTTGCGGATGCCGGTGAAGTAGCGCTCGTCCGTAAAGTTGGTGACGTTGAGCTGCGCGGTCAGCCCCTCGGTCACTTCGTACGACAGGAAAGCGCGGTGAATGAGGTAGTCGTCGGACTTGAACTGCATCCGCCCCAGCAAGGTTCGCTGGTTGAGCGCGAAGCTGCCCTGGTAGGTAAAGCCGTAGCCGATCTCGAGACCGAAAGGCAGGCGGTAGGTCGTGAAGAGGCTGCCCGAATGCTTGGGCGTCTGGATCAGCCGGTCTCCACGCTGCGGATCGGCGATGGTGATCGAGCCTGCCGTAGAGCCCGCAGGAATGCCCGCCGGGTTGGTGTTGAGACAGGCCACGCTCGGCGTCGCCAGGCAGCGGTCGGACACACTCTGCAGAATCTCGCTGTCGAGATAGGTGTAGTTGGCGAAGATCAGCCAATCGGGCGTGATATAGCCGGTGGCGCCGAGCGCGAGCCCATCGACGCGCGAACGGCCATCGAGCACCTGAAGCCCGGCGGGCAGCGCCGGATCGTTCGAGGGCACGCGGAAATTGCTGCGCTCGTTGCGGAATAATGCGGCGGTGAGTTGCAGGCGCTTGTCGAGCACGTCGGCCTTGATCCCCACCTCATAAGCACGCGCCTTTTCGGGCGCGACCGCGCACGGGTCGGCGGCACCTACCGCTGTCGGTACGCCGCAGCCCAGCCGCACGGTCGCCGACGACGGGGTCTTGGCGTTGCCGAAGGCAGCGTAGATGCTGAGATCGGGCGTGGGCTTGAAGACCCCGCCGATGCGATACGAGAAAAGGTCCTCGTCGCTGCGCTGGGGCAACGCCTGCAGCGTCGTCAGCGGCGTCGTCCCCGGCGGCACGAAGGTCAGCGGGATGTTGCGGAAGGTCGCTTTGTTATTCTCGTAGCGCATCGCGCCGTTGAGTTCGAACATCGATCCGATCTCCAGCACATCGAACAGGTAGATCGCCCTGTTGCTGGTGTCGCTTTTCGAACGCGCGGTGACGGTGAAGTTGATCGGGCCGGTATAGGTCGTGTCGGGATTGCTAAGCGGCAGAACCGGCAGCGTAACCGCCGCGCCCGCGGCAGTGCGCGGCAACGAGGCGGAAATGATGCTGTAATCTTCCTGACTGATCGAGCCGCCGACGACGAGGGTGTTGAACAGGCGATCCTTCTCACCCGAAACCCAGCGCAGATCGGTCTGGTTGTGGAAGAGGTCGTTCTTCTGATCGCGAACCAACCCGCGCGGGCCCGAAGGCAGATATTGCCCGGGAAGGAGACCCGCCGGGCAAGCGATCCCTGTATTGGGCGAGGCGATGCTGCCGACCGGCTGGCGGCCGGTGGAAAGGCAGAAGGTGCCCTGGGGCGCGCTCGTCTGGCTATATTGCTTGACGCTCTGGAAACGGGTCAGATTGCGGATCGACAGACTGTTGCTGAACTCGTGGCGAAAGGTCGCGGTCAGGCGATCGACTTCGGTTTCCTGTTCGTCGAGATTGACGATGCCATAATAATCGCTGTCGTCGACATCGGCGAGCGGACCGTCGTTGATCGTGCTCTTGAAGTAGGGAACGCCGTAGATCGGCGTATTGTCGTCGCGCTGATGGACGTAGGCGAGCGTCAGGCTGGTCGGGCCGCCGATGCCGATCGTCAGTGAAGGCGCAATGCCCCAGCGCTTGAACAGCTCGACGTCGCGACCGGGCACGTCGTTACGGTGAAACATGCCGTTGACGCGGAAAGCGATCGTATCGGAAAGGCTGAAATTGGCATCGACGGCGCCGCGATAATAGTCCTCGGTGCCGACGCTGCCCTGAATGATAGTCAGATCTTCGGCCTGAGGCGTCTTCGACACCAGGTTGATCGTTCCGCCGACCGATCCCGAGCCGTTGAACACCGAATTGGCGCCGTTATAGATTTCGATCTGCTGCAAGTTGAACGGATCGGTGCGGCTATATTGTGCGCTGTCGCGAACGCCATCGATGGTGATATCGTTGTTCGCCGAATAGCCGCGCAGGTTGATGCTGTCGCCATAACCGCCTCCGCCTTCGCCAGCTCCGAAGGTAATTCCCGGGATGGTCTGCAACGCGTCGCGAAGCGTCAGCAGGTTCTGCTTGCGCAGCACCTGATCGCTGATGACCGTAATTGTCTGCGGCGTATCGAGCACCGGCGCGAGCGCCTTGGGCGATTCAAGCTCGAAGCCGTCGCGTTCACCGGTGACGATGATCGTCCGGCTGTCGCGGTCGCGCTGTTCGGCCTGCTCGATATCGTCGGCCTTTGCCTCCTCGGCGAACACCGGCGCCGAGGTCAGCATCCCGACGCATCCCAGCGCCAGGAAAGCGACGCTCATGCCGGTGTTTGCGACGTGATCAGGCGCTGACATGTTAACCCCAGAAAGACAACTGGCGGCTAATGCGAGTCGTTCGCAGCGTCAACACTATTGAGAATTATTTTCCGATCGGCGCGTTAAGTCGCGAGCGTCGTAATCCCTTATCTCGTTGCCGGGGATCAGCGAGCGTTGCGCGAGCATCGCGGACAGCGCCGACGACTCATCGAACAGTGGCGCAACCGCATCGTCGATGACGAGCGCCGCAAGCAACGCATTGAACGATTTGGGCCGACCGAACTTGGCTTCGCGAAACATGCCAAGCAGGATTGCCTCGGACTCGCTGACGCATGGACAGGTGAGAGGCGCGAAGGCGAACGTCTCCAATCCGTCGCGGTTGAGGATCGCCATCATCTTGTGGAAGCGCGGCAGCGCCGCGATCATCCCGCGCGTCGCAAAGGCCGGGGCGACAGTCGCGGCAGGGCATTGCCGTTCGCCCATCGCGCTAACCCAGCGTCGCATCGCCCAGACGAGGAAGCGCGCGCCATCATCGAGATCGTCGAGCCTGCGATCGAGAAAAGCGTACATCAGTGCGAAGCCAGCTTGGGCGCGGACGTTGCCTCGGCAATGGCGATTTTGGCCTTGGCGATGGCGTCCGCCGTGGTCAGCTTTTCCTCTTCGATATCGTCGGCCATGGCTTGGCTTTCGCGCTCCCTCGCAAGTTCGAAGACTGCCCCCACCGGTTGATCCGATGGCGGCGATGTTTGCGACCCGAGGAGCGTTGGCTGGAACCAATCACTCGTCGGAGACCCATGAATAGCGCGAGTCGTCGTGGCGTCAATAGTAATGCGAATTATTCGCAACAATTCCGGCTATAGAGCCATACTCTGATCGCGCTGGCGAGGTTTGGCGGGTCAGGGACGGCGACGCGATCGGCATCGATGCGAGCAATGAGCGCGTTGAGTGGGAGCTTGAGGGCTGCAGCTTCGCGTTCGAGGCCTGCCCAGAAGATCGGCTCGAGACGGATCGAGGTTTCGTGACCCGCGATCGTGACCGAGCGTTTGATGGGGCGGGTCAAATAAGGCGCCCCGCGTCGGCAAAGCCGCCGCCGTCGGACGCGGCTTCGGGCCGCGCCGGCCGTGCCCGGTGCTGCCCGCTCGCTTCGCTTCGGTCACCGGCGGGCTTCGCTGAT
>CBDUBW010000066.1:0-11740 GCA_965365485.1 uncultured Aquisediminimonas sp. | reverse complement strand
TTGCCGGGGCTCGCAATGTCGTGTTCCATCAGAAGCTCTTGGGCATCTTCAGCATGTGCGTGCCGACATGGCTGAGGATGAGGTTGGTCGAGATCGGCGCGACCTGGTAAAGCCGCGTCTCGCGGAACTTGCGCTCGATGTCATACTCCTCGGCGAAGCCGAAGCCGCCATGCGTCTGAATGCATTGGTCGGCCGCGTACCAACTTGCTTCGGAAGCGAGCAACTTCGCCATATTCGCCTCGGACCCGCATGGCGTGCCAACGTCGAACAGACGCGCGGCCTTGTCGACCATCTCTGCCGCCGCCGTGACCTGGACATGCGCGCGCGCGATCGGAAACTGGATCGCCTGGTTCGTCGCGATCGGTTTGCCGAAGACTTGGCGCTCACTGGCATAGGCGGTGGCGCGATCGATGAAAAAGCGTCCATCGCCGATGCATTCGGCGGCGATCAGGATGCGTTCGGCGTTCATCCCGTCGAGAATGTAGCGAAAGCCCTTGCCTTCCTCGCCGATGAGATTGGCGGCGGGGACACGCAGATCGTCGAAGAAAAGCTCGGTCGTCGCGTGATTGAGCATGGTGCGGATCGGGCGGATCGTCAGCCCGTTGCCGACCGCCTCTCGCATATCGACGAGCAGGACGCTTATCCCGTCAGCAGGCCGTGCCGCCTCGTCGCGCGGCGTGGTGCGGACGAGCAGGACCATCAGGTCCGAATGCTCGGCGCGGCTGATCCAGATCTTCTGGCCGGAGACAATGTAATCGTCGCGATCGCGGCGCGCGAACGTCTGAATGCGGGTGGTGTCGGTACCGCTCGTGGGTTCGGTGACGCCGAAGGCTTGCAGCCGCAGCTCACCGCTCGCGATCTGCGGGAGGTATTCAGCTTTCTGCGCCGCCGAGCCATGCTTGAGCAGCGTACCCATCGTGTACATCTGCGCGTGACACGCACCGCCGTTCGAGCCGGAACGGTGGATTTCCTCGAGGATCGCGGTCGCCGCGCCGAGGCCGAGCCCGGAGCCGCCGAAATCTTCGGGAATCAGCACCGAAAGAAAGCCCTCGCGCGTCAGCGTCTCGACGAATTCGGTGGGATAGGCGCGGTCGCGGTCCTTCGCCTGCCAATAACTGCCGGGAAATTCGGCGCAGAGCTTTCGCACCGATTCGCGGATTTCGGAATAGCTTTGCTCGCCAAGGTCGATCATGCGGCGCGGCTTCGCCCCAAAGCGATGCCATTTGCAAGTGAAAGCGGGCTTCAGACTTCGGCGCGGAATGTCACCGTGGCAAGGACTGCGGACTGCGTGTCCAACTGCTTCAAGCTGCTGTCGGAGATTTCTGAAACTGCGCCTCCGGCCCCGCAACGGTTTGCTACTCGTCGGGCTCGATCGCCTTGACGTCCGGGCTGTAGCGGACGCGCTGGTTCGTGGTTTTTTCCCTTGGCGACTGGGCCTTGAACCATCCCCTCGCTACACCGTTCCCCAACCATGACCGAGCAACGCGGCGACAAGCCTGAAATCGAACCTTATGATGGCCCCGCCGGCGGATGGGGTTCGGTTCGCTCGCTCGCCGAGATCCTCCCGCGCGAAAAGCTCACGCCCGCCTCGGTCCTTGAACTGAGGCGGCAGAACAAGCCCGACGGGTTTATGTGCGTAAGCTGTGCCTGGCCCAAACCGGCTGACCATCACCCTGCCGAGTTTTGCGAGAATGGCGCAAAGGCGACCGCGTGGGAACTGACGACACTGCGAACAACGCCCGAATTCTTTGCCCAGCATACGCTCACCGAGTTGCGCGGCTGGAGCGATTATGAGCTTGAGCAACATGGACGCTTGACCCACCCCCTCCGTTACGATGCGGCGACCGACAAATATGTCGCCTGCTCGTGGGAAGAGGCGTTCGATGCGATCGGCGCGGCGTTGCGGCCGCTCGATCCCAAGTCGGTGGTGTTCTACGCCTCGGGCCGCGCGGCGCTCGAAACCTCGTACATGTGGGCGCTGATGGCGCGGATGTACGGCAATCAGAACCTGCCCGACAGTTCGAACATGTGTCATGAATCGACTTCGGTGGGGCTGAAGGCCGCAATCGGCGTGCCGGTCGGGACGACGCAACACCGCGATTTCGAAGCCTGCGACGCGATCTTCTTTTTCGGCCAGAATGTCGGATCGAATTCGCCGCGGATGCTTCATGATCTGCGCAAGGCTCGAAAACGGGGCGTCGAGATCATCACCTTCAATCCGTTGCGCGAACGCGGACTCGAACGTTTCACAGACCCGCAAAACCCCGTCGAGATGGCGACGGGCGGCGAGACGGCCATCTCGACTCAATATCATCAGGTCAAAGCGGGCGGCGACATCGCCGCGATGGCCGGCATCGCCAAGCTGATCATCGAGTGGGACGCGCTCGATCACGACTTCATCGCCGAACATTGCCACGATTTCGAGGCGTTCGCCGCCGCGATGCGCGCGGCGGAGTGGGCGGACATCGAACGCGAATCAGGCTTGTCCCGATCGGCGATCGATCAGGCAGCGCGGGTTTACGCCAAATCTTCAGCCGTTCTGGGGATTTACGGCATGGGGCTGACCCAACACGTCAAGGGCGTGGAGAACGTCCGGATGGTCGTGAACCTTCTGATGCTTCGTGGAAATATCGGAAGGCCTGGGGCCGGGCCGACGCCGGTACGCGGTCATTCGAACGTGCAGGGCCAGCGCACGGTCGGGATCACCGAGAAGACCGAGCTCGCTCCGGTCGCCAAGCTCAGGGAGCTTTACGGATTCGATCCGCCGACTGAGAAAGGCCTCGATACGGTCGAGAGCTGCCGTGGCATCATCAACGGATCGGTGAAGGCATTCGTCGCGCTGGGCGGCAATTTTCTGCGAGCAATACCCGAGACAGGGGCGATGGAAGCTGCCTGGTCCGGCCTCGACGTTTCGGTCCAGATCGCGACCAAGCTCAACCGCAATCATCTTTTTCCAGGGAAGGTGACCTATTTGCTGCCCTGCCTCGGAAGGATAGAGGAAGATGTGCAGGCGAGCGGGCCGCAGGCGGTGTCGATGGAGGATTCGACGAGCTGCATCCACGGTTCGCGCGGCAAGGCAAAGCCTGCCAGTCCCCACCTCCTCTCCGAACCGCGTATCGTTGCCGAACTCGCCAAGCGCATCACACCGGCGAACAATCGCGTCGATTGGGACGCATGGGTGGGCGATTACTCACTGATTCGCGATGCAATCGAAGCCACTTACCCCGACAAGTTCAGACACTATAACAACCGCCTTTTCACGCCCGGAGGCTTTTGGAAAGGCAACAAGGCGGCTGAGCGGATCTGGGAAACACAAAGCGGCAAGGCGGAATTTTTCGTTCCCGGCGGCCTTTCTGCGACAGGGTTTGATGACGCGCCCGATCGCTACCGGCTGATGACGCTGCGATCGAACGATCAGTTCAACACTACGGTCTACGGCTATCACGATCGTTTCCGTGGCGTGAAAGGGACGCGCGATGTGCTTTTCATCAACCGGCAGGACCTGGCGGCGGCAGGCCTGGTCGAGGGGCAAAGAGTCGCGCTCGAAAGCGATGCCGGCGATGGCGTAGCGCGGCGGCGCGAGGGCTTGATCGTCACGCCCTACGACATTCCGCGCGGCTGCCTGGGGGTTTATTATCCCGAAGCGAATGTGTTGATACCGGTTGAGCATCATGCCGAGCAAAGCCATGTGCCAGCAGCGAAATCAGTGCCGGTCAAGATTTGCCCCTGACGAGCAGAAGCCTCGCATTTCGCGCTGTCACCCCAGGCGGCGTTTCGACCCCGCTCGAGCGTGCGATCGCCGACGAGGTACCGGTCGCTATTGAGTGCAACGGTATCGGCTACGCCGTTTTGATGGCAAGCCCGGCCGACCTTCTCGATCTTGGCTATGGCTTCGCGCTCAGCGAGCGCCTGATTGAGGCTCGCGCCGACATTGTCGATGGCGAACTATGTGATCTCGACGCAGGCCTGCTCGTTCGCTTGACGCTCAACCCTGCCAGCGCTGCCCGCCTCTTTGACCGCGTGCGGCACCGCACGACCGATTCGTCATGCGGCTTGTGCGGCGTGGAGAATTTGGAACAGGCGATGCGGCCTTTGCCCGTCCGAACCCCGCGCTGGGCAGGCGATGACGCCGCAGTCTTCGCCGCGCTCAAGGCCTTGCGTAACCATCAGCCGCTCAACAGTGCGACCGGGGCGGTCCACGCCGCTGCGGCTTGCTCTCGCGACGGGGAGATCGTTCTCGTTCGCGAGGATGTCGGGCGCCATAACGCCTTCGACAAATTGATCGGCGCGATGCTGCGCGCCGGACGTGACTGGGATGGTGGATTCGCTCTGCTGACGTCGAGATGTTCATACGAACTCGTTGAAAAGGCAGTGCTTTCAAGCTGCCCAATGCTCGCGACAATTTCCGCCCCGACTGCGCTTGCGCTCGAGCGGGCGCGGGGGGCGGGACTTGCATTGCGCGTTCTCGCCCGTGAGGACGCCCTACTAAAGCCGCTCTAGATTGTTATATCGGGAACTGGGCGATAACGGGCGGGTGATGAGCAAGACCATCGAAACGAAAATGCTGATTTTGGGATCCGGTCCTGCGGGGCTCTCGGCTGCGATCTATGCAGCGCGTGCGGGGCTGAAGCCGATCGTCATGCAGGGGTTGCAACCCGGCGGTCAGCTGACGATCACCACCGACGTCGAGAATTACCCAGGCTTTCGTGACGTTATCCAGGGCCCGTGGCTGATGGAGGAAATGCAGGCGCAGGCCGAACATGTCGGCGCCGAAATGGTCTTCGATCTCATCGCCGATGTCGATCTCGCGCAGCGCCCCTTCAGGCTGACCGCAGACAGCGGCGACGTTTATCTTGCAAAGACGCTGGTCGTCGCGACGGGGGCGCAGGCGAAATGGCTCGGCCTGCCGAGCGAGACGGCGATGCAGGGCAAAGGCGTATCCGCCTGCGCGACGTGCGACGGCTTTTTCTACCGCGGCAAAAAGGTCGCGGTGATTGGCGGGGGCAATACCGCGGTCGAAGAAGCGCTCTACATGACCAACCATTCGCAGGACGTGACGCTGATTCATCGCCGCGATTCGCTGCGCGCCGAAAAAATCTTGCAGGACCGTTTGTTCGCGCATCCTTCGATCACCGTCATCTGGAACAAGAGCGTTGAACGCTTTGTGGGCGGCGGGACACCGGAGGGCCTTGTGGCGCTCGAGTTGCGCGACACCGTCGACAACACGACTTCGGAAATCTTCGTCGATGGCGCATTCGTCGCGATCGGCCATTCGCCCGCGACCGAAGTCTTCAAGGGGCATTTGCCGATGGACGGGGAGGGCTATTTGCTCGTCGAATCGGGGAGCACCCGAACCGGGATCCCCGGCGTTTTTGCTGCGGGCGATGTCACCGACAAGATCTACCGCCAGGCGGTGACCGCGGCGGGGATGGGCTGCATGGCCGCACTCGATGCCGAGAAATTCCTAGCCCACGAGGCGCATAGCGCCAAGGCGGCAGCGGCTTACTGACCGAGCGCGTCCAGGATTGCGAACTTGAGCGCGCTGTAGTCAGCGTCGCCCGCGAAGCTGTGCGAGGCGCTGTCGAGCGTGACGACTGCGACATCGTTTCGATTGCGAGCCTTTTCGAATACCGGCTTCGCCCACTCTGCGGCGAAGGCGCAAGCGGTACCGTCGCGCTCCGCAAGCAGGATCGTAATGCTGCCGGAAAATGAGGTCATGCCTTCTGCAATCATGGTCGCCAGCGGAGAGGCTGATGCCGGCTTCGAGACAGAGGCAATGCCGCGTGCGAGCTTCTTGAAGTCGACTGTCCCGGTAACGAGTCCGAGCAGAGCCTTGGGATCCCGCAATCGCCGAAGATAGTGCGCCTTGACGGCAGCGGGCGGCGGCAGCCCCGCCTCGGACTCAATCACCCAAGGGTTAGCGATCACCGCATGCGCGACATCATGCTGTGAATGAAGCATCAGCGCCGAGGCAGCATCGCAATTGCCGAAGGCGACGATGCGGGTGAGCGCGGGGCAGTGTGCGCGGAACGCGGCGATTGCGCTGGTGATGTCCGGCCCGCTGCCTCCGAAGCCCGCGTTCGTACCCTCGCTGTCACCGACACCTCGCCGGTCGAAGCGGAAGACTGGATACCCGGCGGCCGCGATATCGCCCGCGAGCCTCGCCATGCCGCGATGCGCGCCGATGCGGATCTCATTGCCGCCGGAGACGACCAGAAGGCCGCTCGTGCCCGCGGCGTCATCGAGGGTGGCGTGTAGCGTGTCGCCCTCACATTCGAAGGTCAGGAGCCGGCGCACTGACGTGTCCATTTTGCCAGGTCGGCCGCCACCGCCGTCGCCATCGCCGGATCGTCTCCCGGCTCGGCGCGACGCCAGAGCGGGCTTCCCGGGATCCGGGCGTCGGCGGGTCCTGCATCGTTCTCGAGCCTGACCGTGCGCAGGCCTGCCGGGGACGAAGGTTCAGCGCCTTCGAGTTCGAGCATGAATGCTTCGCTGAGTGCGTGCCCGACGAACAGCCCGGCGTGTCCGGTCAGCGCGGTGCGACGCAGATCGCGGACGATACGCGCCCCCGTTTCGGGCGCTAAGCGCCAGCGGCCGCGCGTATCGCCGACATCGTCGAACAGCGCGCCGCCGCGCAGCGATGCGACAACTGCCGGTGCGATCTCGGCGACTACCGAAGCGGCTTCGGCACGCCAAGACGCCAGCGAAACCTCGGCGATCGGTGTCGCGCTTTCGCCCATTCCCTTCAAGTCAGCCAGAACGAGCCCGATGCTTTCTCGCTCAAGCGCCCGGCCGACCTCACAGAGCAGCCGTCGGCAGCGATTATATTCCTCAAACAGCGGCTGGAACATTACGATCTGCAGCGGGCAATCGCGCCCGAAACGGAGGTTCAGCGCCAGTGCCGTCACGCCTGGGCTTTGCGCGCCGCGAATGCTGTCAGACTGCCGAAACTTTCGAGCATCTCGCCATCGACCTCGTCATCGTCAATGATGATGCCCATCCTGTCTTCAAGCTCGGTGAGAAGCCCTGCGACCGCCATCGAATCAAGTTCAGGCAGCGATCCGAACAGGCCGGTTTCGGCAGTGAAGGTCGCCGCGCGCTCACGGCTGACCCCGAGCACATCGACAAGCACGCCGCGCACCACATCCTCGATTTTCTGCGTATCGGTTGGCACCGCGCCCCTTTCGAATGCCGTCGCGCGTTAATCGCGGCGGCTGCGACGGGCAAGCCTCGAGAGCTTTTCGCGCGCGGCGCCTGCCAGCCCGTCGATCGTCGAGGGGTTGAACGCCGTGATCGTGTGAAGCGCAGTCGCCCCGTCCATCCAATCGGCCTTGTACGGATCGTCGCCGGTGCCGAAATCGATCATGTCGACATGATCTTGGTCGATGACGTGCCGAAACATGGCATGGCTCAAGATGGTCCCGGCCGAGCTTTCATGCGCGCTCTCACGGTGGGCGAGCTTATGGATCAGCGCCCGGCCGTGCTCCACGGTCCAGAATTGCACCGCGACGGGCTCACCATCGATCCGCGCGATTCCAAGGCGAAGACAGCCCGTTTCGCCCTCGCTTTCGGCAAGCGAACGCAAGAATGCGGGGTCGCTCTCTTCGGGCTTCCAACTGTCAGCGTAGATCGCTTCGTAATCGGCCCAGACGTCGGCATCGAAGGTGGTGTAGACATGAGTCGCGACATCTTCCTTGCCGGCCTTGCGCTTGACCGTGCTACGAAGCTGACCAGGGCGCTCTGCCCAATAATCGGCGAATGATTTGCCCGCCACATCGGCGGTCCAGTTGGCTGAGTGTTCATGGGTGAACACTGTCCAGCCCGAACGGCTGAATGCCCGCTCAAGCAGCGCGACCTCCGCGTCGGGAACAGGCGTCATGACGATCCGCGACAGGCGAGGGCGCGCATTCTTCAATCGCCGCGCGATTGCCGTCATCATCGCTGCCTTTTGGGCGTCGTTCGGCTCGCCGGCGTGAACCGCGCCGAAGGCGAAGCTGTACCAGTTCGATATCGACCGTGCATTCGCGCCGTCGCGCATCAGGAACAGCCAGGAAAGGCTTCGCTCGGACGCGGCACGGGCGATCAAGGGCAAAGGCGCTTCGGGTTCCGAGGCAAGCACGCGGCGGAACCAGTCAAGGCGGTGGAAGAGCGATGGCTGGGCAGTGCGGGTCAGCTGCCCGGTCGGATCGAGACCCGGCGCATCGAGCGCAGTCAGCAATTCTCCCTTAACCCACAACATGCTAAGCGCCCTGTTCACTTCATCGCCGAGAGCCGACGCGTGCCATCTCCCGATCCCACGCCATACCCTCTCGATCGGCTTGCCGTCATGGGCTCGCCTAGCAGCCCGGCCTTAATAACCAGTGATTGCACGCTAGACTATGCCGCGCTCGATCAGGCCGTCGGTCGCTTTGCCGCGGCGCTGCGCGGCGCGGGGCTGAGCGACGGTGATCGCGTCGCGTCATGGCTTCCGAAGACGATCGAGGCGTGTTTGCTGCCGCTGGCGTGCGCGCGTGCCGGTCTCATCCATGTCCCGATCAACCCGGTGCTTCGACGCGCGCAGGCTGCGCACATTCTGAGCGATAGCGGTGCGGCGCTGCTCATCACGGGCAAGGCGCGCGCAGACAGTCTGGAAGCCGGCGACATCCCGGCGGGTTGCACCATCTTGCTCGAGGATCGCGCTTCGTCGGCATGGCGCGAAGGAGAGGCGCTGCCGGTATCGAACCGCGACCCGCAAGAGCTGTGCGCGGTTCTCTATACCTCGGGTTCTACGGGACGGCCCAAGGGCGTGATGCTCAGCCATGCCAATCTCTGGCTCGGCGCGATCAGCGTGGCGCATTATCTCGGCTTGCGGCCCGATGACAGGATACTCGCGGTGTTGCCGCTGGCGTTCGATTACGGCCAGAATCAGCTGCTCTCCACCTGGGCGGCGGGAGCGGCAGCAGTGCCGCTCGACTATCTGACGGCGCGTGATGTGATCAAGGCCGTATCGAAGCATGGCATCACGACCCTGGCTGGGGTGCCGCCGCTTTGGCTGCAGCTGACCGAGGGCGAGTGGGTGGCCGACGGTGTGCGGCGGGTGACCAATTCGGGCGGGGCGCTGACGCCATCGCTCATCAAGAAAATGCAGCAAGTGTTTGTAAACGCGGATATTTATCCCATGTATGGTTTGACCGAAGCGTTCCGATCTACCTATCTGCCGCCCGATTTGCTCGAAGCCCATCCGACCTCGATGGGCAGGGCGATTCCATTTGCCGAGATCCTCGTCGTCGATGATGAATTGGTCCATTGCGGGCCGCTCGTGGCGCAGGGATATTGGCGCGACCCGGAGCGCACAGCGCAAAGGTTCAAGCCCGCGCCGCCGCATTCGGATTATGGCGGGACCGCGGTCTGGTCGGGCGACAAGGTCCGCCAAGACGAGAACGGTCTATTTTATTTCGTCGGACGCGATGACGAGATGATCAAAGTCTCGGGCAATCGCGTCAGCCCTACCGAGATCGAGGAAGCGGCGATCGCGAGCGGCACCGTGTCCGAAGCGGTTGCGATCGGGGTGCCCGACGAGCGGTTAGGGCAGGCCATCGTCTTGGTGGCGCGGGGCGGGCCGGAGGAAGAACTTCGCAATCATTTCAAGCGCGAACTACCTGCCTTCATGATGCCGCGGACGATCATCTGGCGTGATGAATTGCCGCGCAACCCGAACGGCAAGCTCGATCGCGCAGCGATTCGCCTGGCGGCTCTGTCATGAAGCCGATGGGCGCCATCCCGGTTGGGTTCACCGGCGAAAACGGTCAGCTGACCATCGGTGGCGAAACTGTCGAGGCTTTGATTTCTCGCGCCGGAGATACACCGCTTTTCGTCTATGACGCCGCGATGCTGCGCGGCCGCCTCGCGCGGCTGCGCGCCGCGCTGCCTGACAGCGTCGCCATTCACTATGCGATCAAGGCCAATCCTTACCCGCCGCTGGTGGCGTTGATGGCGGGGCTTGTCGACGGCCTCGATGTCGCATCGGAAGGCGAGATGCGGGCAGCGCTCTCAACGAGTTCAACGCACATCTCGTTCGCCGGACCCGGAAAGCGCGACCGAGAGTTGGATGCAGCGATCACGGCAGGCGTCACGCTCAACCTCGAGTCCGAAGGCGAAGCCGATCGCGCGCTCGCCATCTCCGACAGCGCGGGAGTGCAGCCCAGATTGGCCGTGCGTGTAAATCCCGATTTCGATCTGAAGGGATCGGGAATGCGCATGGGCGGGGGAGCCAAGCCGTTCGGTGTCGATGCAGAGCGAGTGCCGGCTTTGGTGCGTCGGCTGATTGCCGCAGGCGCAGACTGGCGCGGCTTTCACATTTTCGCGGGATCGCAGGCGCTGGACGCTGAGGCGATCATTGTGACGCAGGCACAGACGATTGCGCTGGCGGCCGAACTTGCAACGAACGCCGGCGCATCGCCACCGCTCGTCAATATCGGCGGGGGATTCGGCGTCCCTTATTTTGCCGCCGATTCTGCTCTCGATGTCGAGCGCATTGGCGCGGCGTTATCCGCCAATCTCGACGATCGGCCCGCCGTCTTGACGTCATCGTCCTTCGCGATCGAGCTCGGGCGCTGGCTCGTCGCTGAAGCGGGCGTCTATCTGTGCCGCGTGATCGACCGAAAGCTGAGCCATGGTGAGACCTTCCTGGTCACCGACGGCGGCTTGCACCATCAGCTCGCAGCGTCTGGGAATTTCGGAACCGTCGTGCGGCGGAATTACCCGCTGGCTGTGGCAACGCGGTTCGGAGCCGAGGCCGAGGAAGTGGCCAGCATAGTCGGGTGCCTGTGCACACCGCTTGACCGGCTGGGCGACCAGCTTTCGCTGCCACGCGCAGAGGTCGGTGACGTCATCGCCGTTTTCATGGCCGGGGCTTATGGTGCCAGCGCCAGTCCGGCGGACTTCCTGGGACATCCTGCTGCGGGGGAGATGCTGGTCGGGGGTTGAGGCGGCAAGCTGACGTCAACACTAACGCAATCTTCACCTC
The DNA here is from genome assembly GCA_965365485.1 of uncultured Aquisediminimonas sp. Classification (GTDB taxonomy): domain Bacteria; phylum Pseudomonadota; class Alphaproteobacteria; order Sphingomonadales; family Sphingomonadaceae; genus Aquisediminimonas. The sequence goes on along the minus strand of CBDUBW010000066.1, from coordinate 735 downwards.
TCAAAACGATAATCGAAGTTAACGCTATCCCGTATATCGCAACCGTTCAGCTAGAGCGGCTATGGGCGCGCGTGGGCAGGTGCCAAGGGGTATATGATGAAGTCAGTTCTCCAGTCTCAATTGGCATTGGGTGTCGCGGCGCTTGCGCTGGCCGGCTGCTCGTCGAGTGCGTCGGGACCGGAGCTACCCTCCGCGCAGTTCGTCGCGACTCAAGAGGGACCGGGCGAAGAATATATTATCGGGCCGCTCGATCAGCTGACGATTTTTGTTTGGCGCAACCCCGAATTGGGGGCGAAGGTGCAGGTACGACCCGATGGTCGGATCACCACGCCGCTGATCGAAGACATGCCCGCGGTCGGCAAAACCCCGACGATGCTCGCTCAGGATATCAAGATGCAGCTGGGCGAATATATTCGCGACCCGCTGGTTTCCGTGATCGTCGATAATTTTTCGGGCACATTCTCGCAGCAGATTCGCGTCGTCGGCGCGACCGAAAAGCCCGCCTCGATACCCTATCGCGCCAACATGACGCTCCTCGACGCCATGATCGCGGTCGGGGGATTAAGCGAGTTTGCTTCCGGCAACAAAGCGCGGCTGATCCGCCAGGATCGTGAGACCGGCAAGCAGCGGACCTATCGTGTCCGGCTCGGCGATTTGCTTAAGAAGGGGCAATCGACGGCCAACGTCCGGCTTGAACCGGGTGACGTCATCATCATCCCCGAATCGATGTTCTAG
>CBDUBW010000065.1:0-11776 GCA_965365485.1 uncultured Aquisediminimonas sp. | reverse complement strand
GCGTGGCGACGCTCCAGATCCATTCACAGCCCCAGCGCCCCCGGGTTCATCAGCCCTTTCGGATCGACGTCGCGCTTGACGGCTTCGAGGATTCGCCAGGCCCTCGGATCGCTGCGTTGCTTGAGCGGATATGTTCGCCCGATCTGAAAGTGCACGCCTCCTGCCTCGCCGATGATTTGAATGACCTCGCGCCTCAGCGTTTGAACCAGTCCATAAGCCTCTGGATCGTGTGCATGCTGTCGAAGCTTGGCAAAATGCGCGGGTTCGATCGATCTTCGGTGCAACTCCCACTGCTCGCCCGGCCAGTAGAAGCAGGGCTCTATCAGAAAGCCGGTTTGCCCGACGAGCAGGAACATATAGCCCGCACCGACGCCCAGCCGCTCCATCTCATCGGCGTTACGCTCGTAAAGCGCCCCGATCGCCTCGATCGTCGCCAGCGCACGCGAGTGGCGGACGACACCGTGGACGGGCACCCAGCGCTCACCATCGGGGCCGGCCATCGAATTGGTCGGGGGGAAGGGATTGGCGCGCAGGATCTTTGGAATGCTATTCTCGACGATGCGACCGTTGTTCGCGGTCACGATCGCCTCGACCGCTTTCATGTCGGCATCGACGGCGCTCTGATGACGTCCTTCGCAGGTGAGATGAATCGAGAAGCTCGCACCCTCGAGAAACGAGCGCCCCGCCGCGACCACTTTCGCGCCTTCCTTGACCGCCTTCCAGAAGCCGCCTTGCGCTCTCATCATGCCGACCAACTGCTTTGCATCGGCAGCGAGGCTGTCGCGTTTCATGCGTTGCGCGGTCAGGAAAGGATCGAAACCGAACGCTTCGCTGGCAAGCCCCGCGCGCGCGATCTCGCTCATCGCCGCGCAGTAATCAGCCGGCTGATCGAAGGCGAAGCTGCCGAAGGCGAAAGCCTGGGCCTCGCGCATCAGTGGCAGGACGATCCGCGCTTTGATCCCAAACGCACCCGCGTCCGCCCCGAACAGCCCGGTCAAATCGGGGCCGAAAGGGCGGAGAAAATCGCTGCCGGTGCGGACGATCGACCCGTCAGCCAACACGACGTCGCAGGCAATGACACTCGGCGCGATGGTGCCGTTCACCGCGCCCCAGAACAGCCCGTTCTGGCTCATCCCGCCGCCGATAGTCGCGCGGCTGCCCGACAGCGTTCCCCACACCGGCGTACGCAGACCCTTCGGGTGCAAAGCGGCGTAGAGCGCAGCCCAGGTGACGCCGGCTTCGACCGTCACCGTCATGTCGGTCTCGTCTATTTGGAGAATGCGGTCGAGTCGGCCGGTGTCGACGATCAGGGCTCCGGCCTCGGGCGCGACATAGCCGGAGGTGTAGCTCATCCCGCCACCGCGCGGGACGATGGCGATGCCTTGTCGCGTGGCTTCAGCGACGCCTGTTGCAAGCTCCTCGACGCTGCCCGGCCGGAAGACCGCGAGCGGCGGGGGACCCTGTGTAAAGACGTCCTGCGCGTAGAAGGCGCACTCCGCTGGATCGGTGATCAGTGAGGCCGGGCTGATCCCGCTCAGCGGCGGCGCATCAAGCCGGGGCAGGCTGGCCATGCGGCGGCTCCTCCTGGGCGCTGGCGAGATCGGGATAGCGCCCGAGCAGCAACAGCAAGGCGCCGCCTGCGATGAACAGCGCCGCGGCGGCCATGAGCATCGCGTCGTAGCTTCCCGTTTGAACCCGCACCGTGCCATAGATGACCGGCGATATCGCCGACATTAGGCCGAACGGCATATAAAGCATCCCATAAATCCGCCCGAAATGCGCCATCCCGAAATAGCGCGCGGCGAGAAAGGCGATGAGGTCGCTCTCCGCTCCAGCGGCGAAACCAAGGAAGAAGGCGGCGAGCGAGATCATCGCGATCGCGCTGTCGGTGCCCATCAGCAAATAGCAGGCGATGGCGGGCAGGCAAAGCACCGGAAAAGCGACCGTGGGACCCCAGATTCGATCAAGCATGAAACCGACGCCGATGCGTCCGCATAACAGCCCGATGCCGACGATCCCCATGATTCCGGCAGCCGCGGCGCGATCGATGCCGTGATCGCCGACGATCGCGGGCAGATGGATATGCGCACCACCATAGGCGCTCGCGATCATGAAAATCGAGACCCACAAAATCCAGAATTGTCGTGTCCTCATCGCCTGCTTGAAGGTCAGCCCGGCAAGTTCTCCGGTCGCGGTCGAAAGCGCCGCGGGGCGCTCTTCAGTGCGCGGTTCGCGAAAGAAGGCCAGCGTTGCGGGCAGCGCGATCAGCAGCGGCAGCAACGCGACGACCGGGAAGATTGCGCGCCAGCCATAGGTGTCGCTGCTCCACACCGCGAGTTGCGGAACGACAAACGCGGCCGCGCTCGTGCCGACGAGCATAATGCCGAGTGCGAGCCCGCGCTGCCGCACGAACCACAGGCTCAGCCCGCGGCTCCATGTCACCGGCGTCGATCCGATCCCGATCAGCCCGACGAGCAGCCAGAGCAGATAGAAGCCTGTCAACGTCGCCGGGGTGAAGTAAAGCGAGGAGAAAGCAAGGATGAAGCCGATCAGCGACCAGATGCCGACCTTGCGTACGCCGTATCTGTCGGCAAGCCAGCCGAACACGGGAGCAAGCAGCGACGCCGATATGCCGAACACGGTAATGCCGATACTGACCTGCTGGACGTTCCAGCCGAACTCCGCATCTAGCGGCGCGAACAGGAAGCCCAGCACATTGAACGGCAGAGGTGACGCCCCGCACATCGTGCCGAGAAAGCCAGCGAGCAGAACCTTCCAGCCGCGGGAGAATTCGTTCGGGGCTTGGGTCAACGCCATCCTTAAAAGCTATACTTCCCCCGCACCATCCACATGCGCGGCTGGTTGAGGTAACTAAATTCACCCAGCGTCGACTGGATGAACTCCTCATCGAAACAATTGGTGCAATCGACCGAAATCTGGAAGCCCGATTCGCTTTTGAGCGCGAGCCCCGCATTGACCACCCACGCCGAAGGCGATTGCGATCCGGTGATGAAGGCCCCGGTACCGAAAGGATTGCTGGGGAAGGTGCCGTTCACACCCGTCACCTGCGTGTCGAAATAGCTGAGGTTGCTCGTTCCGACTTGTTGCTTCGAACGGTATGAAGCGTTGATCGATGGCGTCAGCGAAAGCCCGTCGCCGAATTCCGCCTTGTAGCTTGCGCCCAGCGCCAGCGTCCATTTGGGCGTTCGCACGGGCGTCGAAATGTTACCGTTTGCAGTGACGATGCCAGCGCCGCAGGTATTGATCGAGGGGAAGCCGGCGGGCGTGTTCGGGCCCTTGGGAATTTTGCCTGCGGCCAGCGCCGCGCGGCATTCGGCGAGCTGCGAGGCGACCGTCTGGATACCGAAGGCGTCGGTGGCGGGGCCGCCCTGCGGCACCTTATACTTGTCGTCCTGATAGCCCCCGTTTGCGAACAGCGTAAGCCCATCAACCGGCACGAACAGCAATTCGGCTTCGATCCCCTGGTTGCGATAATCGGCGAAGTTGCGCGTGATGAAGGCGATCGAGCCATTGGGCCGCACGAGCGCCGAGGGCGTCTGAAGATCACTGACATCGAGATAGAATGCGGTCAGGTTAACACGAACGCGCCGGTCGAACAGATCGGACTTGATGCCGGCTTCGTAACTCCAGACTTTTTCGGGTCCGAACGGCAAAATCTCCGTGCCGAGAAACGCGCCGGTGCCGCTCGTGATGTTGAGCCCGCGCGCGTTCCATCCGCCCGATTTGAAGCCGCGTGTCGCGCTGGCGAAGATGTTGATATCCTCGCTCGCCTTGAAGTTGAGCGCAAATCGGGGGGTGAAGAGATCGGTCGAAAGCTTGCGCGGGATCGGCGTGCCGTTGAGCGCGCGCAGCTGACTATTGTCCAAACAGCCTCCGGCAAGCACCGCCCCCCGGCAGATTGCGCGATTGTCGCGCAGCGAGAAGCTCTTGGTCTCGTCGGTATAGCGGATGCCTGCGGTCGCAGTCAGCGCGCCGATGTTGAGATCGACCTGCGCATAGCCTGCATAGGCCTTCAGCCGATTTCGCAGGATGCGGTCAGCGAGCAGCAGTCCCGTTCCGCCCGGCGCTCCGGCAATCGAGAAGATGTCGGCGAAATCGGTGCGGTTGCGCTCGTCGATATAATAGAATCCGGCGACATAATCGATGAGGCCGTCGCCAAAGCCGCCATTGAGCTTGATCTCTTGGCTGAACTGTTCGTGCTGGCCGTCGTTGAGGATGGTGAAGCCGCCACGGGCAAAACCGCGAATGACCGGCCGTGGCACGGCAAGACTCGGCGAGCTCGTGCCGTCGAAAAAGTCGAGACCGAATTGCTGGGTGAGATGAACATAGCCGGTAATCAGCGCGAGCGTGGTATCTTCGGCAACATCGAATTCGAGCGTGGAGGTGATGAGGTCGGATGCGGCATCGTTGCCGAGGCCGAAATTCGCTTTGCGTCCTGAAATGCCCGCCGGATAAGGCGACGGGCTGGGCAAGTCCTCGCGCAACCCGGTGGTGACGAAGCGGCCGTCGCAATCGCTCGGGTTGAGCGGATTGCAATCATAGTTGAACAGATTTTCGCCCTTGGCGACGATGTGTGCGTAGCTCGCATTCCAGCGCACCGATGGCGAAAGATCGCCGCGTATGCCAAGCCGCACTCCCCAGCCGTCATCGTCGTTGACGCGTGTGCCGAGCGTGATGTTTTTGGCGTAGCCACGATCGTCCTGCCAATAGCCCGAGACCTTGATTGCGAAGCTATCGGCAAGCGGCAAGTCAATCGAGCCGCGCGCCAGTTTCTTGCGGTAGCTGCCATAGCCGATTTCGGCATAGCCGCCGATCTCGTCGCCCGGCTTACGCATGATGACATTGATCGCGCCGCCAGTCGTATTACGCCCAAACAGCGTGCCCTGCGGACCGCGCAACACCTCGACACGCTCGACATCGAATAGCGACAGATTGTTCGCATTTTGACGGCTGATATAGATGTCGTCGACATAGGTGCCGACAGGCGGATCGAACGTCGCGATGGTCTCGGTGTTGCCCAGCCCGCGCAGGTAATAGGCGTTGGCGGATCCGAGCCCGGTATTGTTCTGCGCAGTGAGGTTCGGGACATATTGGCCGAGCTGAAGCGTATTGCCGACGCCCTGCGCCTCGAGCTGATCGGCGGAAAAGGCGGATATCGCGATCGGCACGTCCTGCGCGCTCTGTTCGCGCCGCTGTGCGGTGACAACGATGTCGGCGATTGCGCCTTCCTCCGTCACGGGGGGTTCATCCTGAGCGAATGCGGGCGAAGACAGCAGCAGTGCGAGCGTCGTGCTCGCAAGCAAGGCATGGCGGATCATCGGCGGTCTCCCTATAGCGGTTGCCTATTCTTCCTGACGAACCTGTATGCTAGTATTTGTCCGGACAACTTCATGGCGAAGGCTGGAGCTGTCAAGCCGAAATTGAGCGAAGCCCGCTTTTCACTTGACTTGAAAGTTGTCCGGACAAATTAGAGCATGATGGGGATGGTCCAGTCGCTGCTTTTCGTGCCCGGCAATCGTCCGGAACGGTTCGCCAAGGCGCTGGCGAGCGGTGCGGATTCGGTTTGCGTCGATCTCGAAGATGCAGTCCCACCTGCCGAAAAGGCGAGCGCGCGCATTTCCGCGCTCGAGGCTTTGGCGGGCGATCCTCGTATCGCCATACGAATTAACGCAGTGACGACACGCGAGGGGCTTGCCGATCTGCTTGCGCTGGCAGACACGTTCGTGAAACCGTCTTTGCTGCTCGTCCCGATGGTCGAAAACGCGGGCGAGATCGCGGTCGTGCGCAAGGTGCTCGACGATGCAGCGATCGGGCTTGTGCCGTTGGTCGAGACGGTCGCAGGTCTCGACAATGCCGCCGCGATCGCTGCCGACCCCAATGTCACCATGCTGATGCTGGGCGGTGCCGATCTTTCAGCGCAGCTCGGGGTCAGCCTCTCTTGGGAACCGCTGCTGCTCGCTCGGTCGCAAATCGTCATGGCGGCGGCAGGCGCGGGCAAGGGCGCGGTTGACGTGCCCTTTATTCAGATCGACGATGCGGCAGGTCTGGCTGAGGAGTCGCGCCGCGCCAAGGCGCTGGGTTTCACCGGCAAGGCTGCCATTCACCCTGTCCAAATTGCTGCGATCCACAACGCGTTTGCGCCGAGCGGGGAGGAGATGGCGGAGGCGCGCGAAGCTGAGGCCGCGTTCGCAGCCGCTGGCGGTGCAGCCGTTCGATTTCGCGGACGAATGCTCGATACCCCGGTGATGACGCGCTACCGGCAAATCCTGACGATCGGAGAGAGACAGCATGCGTGACGGTGTCATCGAAATCGCACCGGGGCGTTTCCGCGAGGTGCAGGGCCGATATTTCGAGGAGTTCGAAACCGGCCATGTTTACGAGCATCGTCCCGGCCGGACGATCACAGATGCCGACAATGTCTGGTTCACGCTGCTGACGATGAACACCCACCCGGCGCATTTCGATTATGAATTTTCGAAGAAAACCGAGTTCGGCAAGCCGTTGGTCGTCAGCCCGCTGACGATCGCGCTGATGACGGGGATGAGCGTCTCCGACACCAGCGGCAAGGCGATCGCAAATCTCGGCTGGGATGAGGTGCGCATGACGCACCCCCTGTTCGTCGGCGATACGCTGTATTGCGAGAGCGAGGTGCTTGAAAAGCGCGAGAGCAAGTCACGACCCGATCAGGGCATCGTCACCTTCAAAACCGTCGGCAAGAATCAGGACGGCACGGTGGTGAGCCATTACAAGCGCACGGTGCTGGTGTGGAAGCGTGGGCACGGCCCGGTAGACGATTGAGGAGTTAGCCATGGCCACCGCACCGATCCTCGATACCGCGCGCGCGCCGATGGACGCTGACGAAGAAGCCGCCCTGATCGACGCCATCCAGAAATGGGTCGACAAGGAGGTGCGCCCCGTCGTTCTGCACCACGATCATAATGACATTTGGCCCGAAGAACTCGTCCGCCAGATGGCCGAAATGGGGCTGTTCGGCGCGACCATCAGCCAGGAATATGGCGGCCTCGGCTTGCCTGCGGTCACCTACGCCAAGATCGTCGCGCTCATCTCATCCTACTGGATGGCGCTCACCGGCATTTTCAATTCGCATCTGATCATGGCCTGCGCGGTAGAACGCTTCGGCACGGTCGAGCAGAAAATGCGGTGGTTGCCCAAATTCGCGACCGGAGAGATCAGGGGCGGCCTCGCGCTGACCGAGCCCAACGCCGGCACCGATCTGCAAGCGATCCGCACCGTCGCGGTCAGGGACGGCGACGATTATGTGATCAACGGGACGAAGACGTGGATTTCGAATTCGGTCAACGGCAGCTGCTTCGCGATGCTGGTCAAGACCGACCCTCACGCAAAGCCGCGCTACAAGGGAATGAGCCTGTTCATCGCTCCCAAAGGCGATGGTCTTTCGGTCGGCAAGCAATTCTCCAAGCTTGGCTACAAGGCGATCGATTCGGCTGAGCTGGTGATGGAGGATTACCGCCTGCCCGCCGCCAATTTGATCGGCGGGGTGGAGGGGCAAGGCTTCTTCCAGGCGACCGGCGGGCTCGAGCTCGGACGCATCAACGTTGCAGCGCGCGGGGTGGGGCTCGCAGAGGGTTCCTTGCGGCTCGCAACCCAATACGCCCAGGAACGTCATACGATGGGCAAGCCGATCAGCGAGCATCAGGCGATTCAGCTGAAGATCGGTGAAATGGTCACGCGCGCGCGCGCCGCGCGGCTGCTGACCTTCGACGCGGCAGAAGCCTATGACCGCGGCGAACGTTGCGACATGGAAGCCGGCATGGCGAAATATTTCGCTTCTGAGGCTGCGGTCGCCAACAGCCAGGAAGCGATGCGCATCTATGGCGGCTACAGCTATTCCAAGGAATATGACATCGAACGCTTCTACCGCGATTCGATGCTGATGTGCATCGGTGAGGGCACCAACGAGATGCAGCGCATCATCATTTCAAAGCAGTGGGTGAAGGCGAATCCGGCTTGACCCAACGCCCGCTCCCCCTTGCGGGCTTCCGCATTCTTTCCGCCGAGCAATATGGTGCCGGGCCGTACGGCACGCAGTTCCTCGCTCAGCTCGGCGCCGATGTGATCAAGATCGAGCCGCCAAGGGGGGGCGATACCGCGCGGCATGTCGGGCCGCATTTCCTGCGCGAGGGGGAGAGCGTCTATTTCCATGCTTTCAACCTCAACAAGCGTTCGCTGACGCTCGATTTGAGCAGCGATGAGGGGCAGGCGATCCTGCACAGGCTGGTCGCGAATTCCCATGCCGTTGCCAACAATTTGCGCGGCGATCTCTCCGCCAAGCTCGGCCTTACCTACGACGACCTGAAGGCCCACAACCCCGCGATCGTCTGCGCGCACCTTTCCGCCTATGGCCGCGACAATGAGCGCGCCAAATGGCCGGGCTACGACTACCTCATGCAGGCCGAAGCAGGTTTCTGCATGCTCACTGGCGATCCTGGCGGCGAGCCGCAGCGAATGGGCTTGTCGATCGTCGATTTCATGACGGGTACGCAGATGGCGGTCGCGCTCCTTGCGGCCTTGCTCGATGCGCAGCGATCGGGTGAGGGACGAGATGTCGACTGCGACCTGCTTTCGACCGCGGTTCACCAGACCACCTACCCGGCGCTCTGGTATATGAACGAGGGCGACGTCACCCAGCGGACGCCGCGTTCGGCGCATCCCAGCGCGACGCCCAGCCAGATGTTCCGCGCGGCCGACGGCTGGATGTTCGTGATGTGCCAGCTGCCGAAATTCTGGAGGATCTTGATCGAACGGATCGGGCGGCCAGAGCTTGGCGACGATCCGCGCTTTGCAAATGAGGTATCGCGGCTCGCCAACCGTTCCGCCCTCTCGGCTATCCTCGATGAAATTTTCGGAAGCCAGCCGGTTCGCCACTGGCAGACGCTGCTCGAAGGTGCGGTGCCGATTTCGCCGGTCTACGAGCTCGATCAGGCGCTCGACAATCCATGGCTCGACACGATCGGCATGCGCGACACCGTCTCGCACCCCGACCGTGACGAGTTCCACGTCCTCGCCAGCCCGATCAAGGTCGATGGCCGACGCCTGCCCAATCGCGCGGGGCCGCTACTCGGCGCCGACAGTGAATCAATTCTCGCCGAGAACGGCTTTTCGGCCGACGAAGTCGCGGGGTTCCGCGCCGCAGGCGCGATCTGATGGGCAAATTGAGCGGCATCACCGTCGTCGATCTTTCGGTCTTCCTGCCGGGGCCGATGATGACGATGATGATGGCTGATCAGGGAGCCGAAGTGTGGAAGATCGAGGCGGCGGGCGGTGATCCGGCGCGCGACCAGGCCCCGTCCGAAGCCGGGCAATCGGTGTGGTTCCGCAACCTCAATCGCGGCAAGAAAAGCGTCGTTCTCGACCTGAAAGGCGAGGAGGGCAAAGCGCGGCTATGGGCGCTGATCGACAGCGCCGACGTCTTCGTCGAAGGCTTTCGCCCCGGCGTCATGAAGCGGCTCGGCTTCGACTATGACACGGTCAGCGCGCGTAACCCGCGTATCGTCTACACATCGATCTCGGCGTTCGGGCAGGAAGGGCCGCTCGCGCACCATCCGGCGCACGACATGGCGGTGCAGGCGCTCGCCGGCTTTCTTTCGGTTAATGACGGTCCTGATGGTACCCCGGTGGTGCCAGGGGTGCCTTCGGCAGATCTTGCGGCGGGGCTGACAGCGCTATCAGCGACGCTGATGGCGCTGATCGGGCGCGATCGCACCGGGCGCGGTGACTTTGTAGATTGTGCGATGTTCGACAGCCTGTTGCCCTGGTGTGCGCACACCGCAGGAAGCGCGATCATGGGCGGGGACGCCCCGCGATCGTCTCACCAGCGCTCGCTCGGCGGTGCCGCTTTCTACCAAGTCTACGCGACGGCCGACGCCAGACACATCGCGCTCGGCGGGCGCGAAATGAAATTCGCCACCAATTTGCTGACCGCGCTCGGCAGACCCGATCTGATTGCGCATGCGGAACGTCCGGCAGGCGAGCAAAACGAACTGATTGCCTATCTGCGCGGCCTCTTCGCGACCAAGAGTCGCGACGAATGGGTGGCGTGGTTCGCCGACAAGGATGTCGCCTTCGCCCCCGTGCTGAACTTTCGCGAGGCGCTCGATGAGCCGCACGTCGCCGAACGCAAGCTGCTGATCGAGCATGAGGGCGCACACATGATCGCTCCGGCGGTGCGGTTCGCGAGAGAGGAGTGGCAGCCGAGCGGCGCGCCGGAACTCGGGTCGGATGGCTAGTTCAACCCTCCACCTCGATATGCATCGAATAGGCGAAGCGGTCACCCGGATGATGATTGGCCGAAATCTCCAAAATCTTTCCGTCGCCATCGCAATAACATCGCAGGATCAGCAGGCACGGCGATCGTTTCGGCACTCCCAGCGCACGCGCCACCTCAGCAGTCGCAGGCACCGCCTGAATGTCCTGCGTGACGCTCGCGATCCTGATCCCCGCGAGCCGTTCCAACTGCCGAAAAATCGTATCCTCATTAGGCGCGACCTTCGGCGCGACGTGACGCAGCGATTCGTGGACGTAAGCGTCGGTGGTCGCGATCGGCGCGCTCGATCCCGCGCGGGTGCGCAGCCCCTTGAACTTGGTCCAGCGCCCGCCCGCGACAAGATCGAGCTGCTGCGCGATGGCCTTGGGCAACGGCGCCTCGCCGACGAGCTCGAACGCCGTCTGAGTGTCGCGCGCATATTGCATGATCTCGGCGACGTTGGAGAGCGGCTGGTGCAGCGCCCCGCCGCGCGCGACGGCGGGCTGGATGACGGTACCCGATCCACGCTTCCTCGCGATCAGCCCTTCGGCTTGCAGCGCGCGCAACGCTTCGCGCACGGTGAAACGGCTGACCGAGTAGCGCTTGCACAGCTCGCTTTCGGTCGGGAAACCGTCGGGCGCGTAGACCCCGCTCCTGATCTCGCCGCGAAGCTCCTCGGCCAGCTGCTGATATCGCGGCGTCCTCGCCAAGCGGCTCTCTCCCCATGACCCTGCTCGAACAGCTTGCACAGCATTTGCAGCGCTCGGTCAATGCGGAGACCCGGGCAAGGGCGCGGCTGCACCTGCTCGACTGGCTGGCCTGCGTGGCGGGCGCGCGGAACGGGCAGATCGCAACCAGCGTGCGCTTCGGTAACGACAGGCAGATTTGGAAAGCTGCGCTTTTTGGCAATGTGCTTGAAATGGATGATGTGCACCGCGGCGCGCTGCTTCATCCGGGTCCGGTTGTTTGGCCGACAGCGTTCGTCGTGTCGGCAGATCTCGAGGATGTTCTGGATGCCGCGGCTCGCGGTTATGAAGCGATGATTGCGATAGGCTCGACCTTCGATGCGCATCATTACTCCTATTACCATCCTACCGCGACCGCGGGCGTCTTTGGTTCCTCCGCCACCGCAGCATCGATTTATCGAGCGCCGGTCCTCGAAACCGCTCACTCCCTCGCGCTCGCCGGTTCAATCTCAGGCGGATTTTGGCAAATGCGGCACGAGGACGTGATGGCCAAACAATGGCACATCGCTCACGCTATGCATGTAGGTGGAGAGTCGGCGGACTACGCTTGTAGCGGGATGACCGGCCCGCTTTCGCTGCTGGAAGGCCCGCAGGGCCTTTACGCCGCGACCTGCCGCAAGCCAAAGCCGATGGTGCTGGGCGAGGGCTGGCGTATTTTCGAGGTCAGCTTCAAGCCGTGGGCAGCGTGCCGCCATGCCCATCCGGCGATCGATTGCGCGCTCGA
>CBDUBW010000064.1:0-11918 GCA_965365485.1 uncultured Aquisediminimonas sp. | reverse complement strand
GCGCGCCTTCTTCAATCCCCATATGGCTCTGATTTGATTGTTCGCCTGACAGGCCCCTGCTAGTAGGGCGCGGTGGATTTCGCCCTCACTCAGGATCAGGAGAATAATCGCGAGGCGGTGGTCAAGCACTGCGCGCAGTTCAGCGACGATTACTGGCTGGAGCGCAACCGCTCAGATGAGTTCCCTCATGATTTCCACAGATCAGTGGCGGATGCTGGCTGGCTTGGCATTGCCACATGATCCTCAACTTTCTCACCGAGAAGGTGCTGGACCTTCCCAAAATCTACTGAGAGCGGGCGAAATGCAAGCGATGAAAATGCGATCCTGGCTGTTCGCTCCCGGTGACAGCGACAAGATGGGCAAGGCGTTGGCCGGGCCGGCCGATATCGTCATCCTCGATCTCGAAGACGCGGTGGCAACCGAGAATAAGCCGAAAGCGCGGACGATGGTGCGTGACTTCCTCGATGCCAATGCGGAGGCGCGCGGTCGCATCTGGGTGCGGATCAACCCGCTAGACGGGCCGCACACGCTCGACGATCTGGTCGCAATCATGCCGGGCAAGCCGGGCGGGATCATGCTGCCCAAGGTGTATGGCCGGCCGGATGTCGAATTGCTCGATCACTATCTGACCGCGTTCGAGGCGGCGCATGGCATCGAACGCGGTTCGACGCCGGTGATCGTTCTGATCACCGAGACAGCGGAAGCGATGTTCCACACCGGCGATTACAAGGGGGCGCCGCGTGTCGTCGCGTTGACGTGGGGCGCGGAAGACCTCGCCGACTCGATCGGGGCCAGCAACAATCGGAATCCAGACGGGAACTACAGCTTCACCTACGAGTTGGCGCGCAGCCTAACCGTGTTGGGGGCGGCGACCGCCGGCGTCGCGGCGATTGAAACGATTTCGGGCGATTTCAAGGATTTGGAGGCGTTGCGCGCCCGCGCCGAAAAGGTGCGCCGCGATGGCTTTCGCGGCATGCTCGCAATTCACCCGGCGCAAGTCGATGTCATCAACGCGGCGTTCAGCCCAAGCGAAGCGGAGATCGTCGAGGCGCGTGAAGTCGTCGCGCTTTTCGCTGCCAATCCGGGGGTCGGTGCCATCGGCTGGAAAGGCGGCATGCTCGACCGCCCGCATTTGTCGCGGGCGCAGGCGTTGCTGGCGCAGGTGGAGGCTTAATGGCCGAAACCTTTACCCCGGCCGAACTCGATCTGTCCCGCTATTTGAAGCCTGGTGATCGGATTGTACTGGGACAGGCCTGCGGCGAGCCGTCCGAACTGGTGGACGCGCTGATTGCGCAAGGCGCGGGCATCGGCGGACTATCGGCCTTTATCGCCACGAGTTTCTCCGGCGCCTTCACGCCTGGAACCGCTGGCAGCTTCGCTCTTTCAAGCATGGGCGCCATCGGTGCGCTGCGCTCGATGACCAAGGCGGGGAAGCTGTCGGTCATCCCGTGTCATGTCAGCCAAATCAGCCCGCTGATAGAAGCCGGGATTATCGGATGCGATGTCGCGATGCTCCAGCTTAGTCCAGCGGATTCCGACGGCAACCACAGTTGCGGGTTGATCAGCGATTGTGCGCGCACTGCGGTGAAGGCGGCGCGGATAGTAATCGCTGAGATCAACGAAGCGGTGCCTTTCACCTATGGCGAGACGGTGCATGCTTCGGAGATCGATGTCGCGGTGATGACATCGCGGCCGCCGGTCGAGGTGAAACCCGGGGCAATAGGTGAGAGTGACCAAGCCATCGCGCGCCATTGCGCTGGTTATATCGGCGATGGATCGGTGATTCAGACCGGCGTCGGTGCTGTCCCAGATGCGATTTTGCGGTTGCTTACCGATCGCAAGGATCTGGGCGTGCACTCGGGGATGCTGGGCGATGGACTGGTCGACTTGGCCGAAGCGGGAGTGATTACCAATGCGCGTAAGGAGATCGATCCGGGGGTTTCGATCAACGGCGCGCTTATCGGTACGAGAAGGCTTTTCGATTGGGCGCACGAGAACCGGGCGATCCGCATGACCCCGGCAAGCTATACGCATGGCGCGTCGGTGCTGGCGCAGTTATCGCGGTTGGTCAGCATCAACTCGGCACTTGAGGTCGATCTCACCGGGCAGGTCAATGCGGAAGGACCGGGCGACACCTATCTCGGCGGCACCGGCGGGCAGGTCGATTTCGTGCGGGCGGGCGGGCGTTCGCCGGGCGGGCACGCCATTATCGCGCTCTCAGCCACGGCAAAGGGGGGCGCCTTGACCAAGATCGTACCGTCGCTGACCGGTCCGGTCACCACTGCGCGCAGCGAAGTCGATATCGTCGTCACCGAGTTCGGTGCCGCGGAACTCAAGGGGCAGTCGCTCGCCGAACGCGCGAAGCGGATGGTTGCGATCGCCCACCCCGATTTTCGCGAGCAACTCGATCGCACAGCTTTTGCAATCGCCAAGCGAGGTTTCTGATGGGTGAGGCTGTCCGCTATGAGGTGACCAGCGACGGCATTGCGGTTCTCACGATCGATCGCCCGGAGCAACGCAACGCGTTGTCGAAGGAAGTTCGGGATGGTCTGCGCACGGGCTGGGCGCGCTTCGATGCAGACGAGGCGGCCCGCATCGCAATTCTGACGGGCGCGGGCGACAAGGCGTTTTGCGCGGGCGGCGATCTCAAGGAAATGGTCGAAACGGGCCTCCGGACCCCGCCGCGCGACATGTTTCCGGTACCGTATGAAAATATTTCCCTCGGCAAGCCGACCATCGCGGCGGTCAACGGCGTGGCGTTTGCCGGAGGCTGGATGATTGCGCAGGGGTGCGATCTCTGTGTGGCGTCAACGCAAGCCAAATTCGCGATCACCGAGGTCAAGGTCGGGCGGGGCTCGCCATGGTCGACGCCGCTGATCCATATGATCCCGCAGCGTATCTACATGGAAATCGTGCTGACCGGAAAACCTATCAGCGCCCAGCGCGCCTATGAGATCGGACTGGTCAACCGTCTTGCGGAGCCGGGCAAGACGCTCGATGTGGCGATCGAGCTGGCGCGAGAGGTGATCGAGGGCGCGCCGCTATCGGTCGATGCCGCCCGACGGACGGTGATGCTGGCGACCGAAATGGGGCGCTCAGCCGCGTTGGACGCTGGTTATGCAGCGCACGAAACCGCTTATAACAGCGAAGATGCACAGGAGGGACCGCGCGCATTCTCGGAAAAGCGCGCCCCGGTTTGGAAAGGACGTTGAGATGACCGAGATGCGCAAAATCGTGCAAGCCGCTTAGAACCTGGAAGTGCCGCTTTCGGTCGGCGTGGATACATAAATCAATCACCACTTCCTGCCCCAAGAGCGCGCCATTTTTAAATTAAATGTCCCCAATCAATGGTTTGGCGCCGTCGCCGATGATCGCGAAGCCTGACCAATAATAGGGGTGCGACGTGTCGGCATCGTCCATCAGCTTGAGTTGCGATTGCCGCATTGCCTCAGCGAGACCGAGCCCGTCGCCCGCGCGGAAGACCTGCGACATCAGCCTCTGCGTCGCATTGTAATCGTCGGGCACGGGCCAATGGCTGGCGACGACCGCGCGGGCCCCGGCACCGACGAAGGCGCGCACCAGCCCATCGAGCGCAAAATTGCCGCCGGTGGCGATCCCGGCCTCGCGGGAGGCATCGACCGTCGCCGCGCCGGCCGTGTCGCACGCCGATAGAATGATCGTGTCCGCGTCGAGCCGCAGATCGAAGATCTCCTTGAAGCTCAGCAGGCCGTCCGATTCCTTCCCGCCGAACGACGTCACCAGGGCGGGCCGGGCAGGGCATTGTTCCGCAGGCGCGGTGACGAGGCCATGGGTTGCAAAATGGAGCACGCGGAAGTCGGAAAGATCGTTGCGAGCCGTCAACCGGTCATCGGTGAAGGCGGCGTCGGTAATGACTTCGTTGCCCGCGCCGCCGAGCAAGGACGAGGCGAGCTTGAGTTCGCCGGGATCGATCGGCTTGTCCCACACCGCCAGCGGCCAATCGCACCCGTCACGAGCGGCGATCCGGCGCGAGGGGCTGACGAGCGCGTTGCTGCCAAGGCCGAGATAGCGTCGTTTCGCCTGTGAAGGTCGGATCGTGCGAACATCGACGAATGCCTGCGCGGAAACCGCCGTCGTCACCATGCGATCGCGACCGAGCCACGCCGTGCCGCGGAAATCGAATGGGTCTGCGCCCGCCATCCCCTGACGCCGCTCATAGGCCTGAACGCTTTCGAGGTCGGTGACGAGAAGATTGGCGGGGAGGGTGAGAAGAGCGCCGTCAGGCTCGTAGATCAGATGCGTCGAAGCTCTCAGCGTGGCCTCAACAGGCGAGAACAAAATTTGGTACAGCTGATAGGAGAGCGCGACATCGAACGCGCTCGTCTGCAACTGTCCGTCGCGCTCAGCCGATATGGTTTCGCGCAATGCTGTGACCATCTCCGATATGTCTTCGGGTGTGGCCTGGAGACGATAGGCGGTGGCGCTGTCCTTGGTCGCGAGCATCGCATAGGCCGCACCGCCCGCCAGCGAAATTTTGAAATAGGCTTCGCCAGCTTTGAGGTTTGCCTGAAGCGCGGTCAGATCGAGCTGGCTCGACGAGAGAACGCGATATTTCGGAAAGGCCGATAGCCGCGCGACGACCGCGGTTTGCTCCTGGCTCAACGCGTTGCGACGCGCCGTTTCGCTGGCGATCGCGTCGCGAGCCAGCGGATCCTCGGCCACCGTCAATCGCAGCCGCTCAATGTTTGCGTCGGCGCGGACGATTTCGCGCGAGAGGTTGACCGATTGTCGAAACAGCGCTGCTGCTTCGTCGCTGCCGCCCGAAAGTTCGCGCGCGAACACTGCTTGAGTCTGCGCGACACCGGGGCGGACGAGCGTCTGGCTCGCCGCGAAATAATCGCTGGCATTGCGCGCGCCTGCGGCCGGATCGGTGGTCAGGGCATCGAGATAGGGGCGAAGCATCCGGCTCGTCACCAGCCCGCCGCCGGGTGTCGAGCCGCTTTTCGCCACAACGTCACGAAAAATGTCGATCGCGGCCTCGCTTTCGCCATTCCGCGCCATGTGCGCCGCGAGCCGCGCGCGCGAGGCTAGCAGGCTTGCAGAGCTGGGATAATTGGCGGTGTTGATCGCAACCGCCTGGTCGAGCGCCTCGCGCGCGTCGGCGGTCTTTCCTTCGGCTTCGTCGATCGCCGCGCGTTCGGTCAACAGCGCGGCATCGAGCCAGCGCATGCTGACAACCTGACCGCCGCGCACCGAGCCCAGCCCCGATCGCGCCGCGGCCAGCGCCTCGCGAGCGCCTGCGCCGTCGCCCGACAGGCGCAGCGCGGCTGCCCGTAGATATTCGGATTGTGCATCGAGCAGGGCTGCGCGCTCGGGCACGGTCAGCTGCGACGATACGCCGCCGAGCCGCACCATCTCGTTGTCATCGATATTAAGACGCTGCGCGAGCGGCTGATCGATCACACCCTGCGTCAGGCTTCGCCCGAGCGTCGCCGGATTGGCGACTGCGGGCAACGTTGCGCTCAGCATCGCCAGCGCCCCCGCCGGGTCTTTCTGGTTGAGCTTGTCGATCGCCTGGAAATTGCGCAGCAACCGCACGATCAGCGGGTCCGCGCGATCGGCCGAGGCCACGGCTTGGGCGAACAGCCGATCCGATTGCGCAAAATTGCCCATGTTGGATTGTTGCAGCGCCTGGTTTCCATAATATTCGGCGGCCCGGTCGAATCCCGACTGGCCGGACGTGCTGCGCGTGACGAGCGTTTCGAAAAATTCCGCGGATTCGGCGAAGCTGCCTTCATTATTGCGGGTATAGCCTTCCGCCAGAGCTTCACCGGGATCGAGATTTCCGGCTTGCACACGAGCGAAGGCGGCCGCGTCCCCCGATTCGGTCACCGCCACCTCGACGTCGCCAGGCACGCGCTTGTCGAGCACCAGCGAACGCAAGCCGAGCCGGAGCGCCGAATCGTAACCGGCAAGCCCGCTTGCGATAAAGGTTCTGCCGCGCGCGCTCACCGAATAGACGGCATAAGCAATGCCGCTATCGCCGCTGCTGCATTCGGTTCGCGAGGCACCGGGCATATCGGGGATCGACACGCTTGTCGCTGCGCCACAGCTCGCGCCGGGGATCAGCTGTTCCGCCGGAATCGAGGCGTCTTTTCCGCGAAAGGCGTAAAGCTTGCCGACCGCTGAGGCGGCATCGCGGCAGACGATCGAATAGCCGCGATCAAACATCGATTTGAGCAGGGGGTCGCGGTTGCTGCTTTGGGCATTGCACGTTACACCCCCCGATCCGATCCGGAATGCGTTCTCAAGCGACAAATCCTGTGCCTGCGCGGGTGCGGGGAGGGCGGCAAGCCCGGCAATGAGCGAGGCCGAGGCCAAAAGGCGTCCGATCATTGCGGCTCTCCCGGAAGCCAGAGGTCTGGGTTGCCGGCACCCGTGACCGGCTCGTTGACAGGCGGTGCGGTATCGAGCGCCGAAGTATCGACCATCCGGGAAACCAGCACCTCAGGTCGCGCATCGCCTTCGGCCGCCGCCTCCCGAACTTCTTCCTCGGTGTCCGACGCATCGCCTTCGTCGGTTTCGATCACTTCATCGACCGAACGTGCCGCATCGACGACCGCGATCGTGAGCGGGTCGTCCAATGCTCCCGAACCGCCGAAGAACATGCACATGCCGCCGCTGATCCCGCAGCCGTTGATCGTCGAGGCACCGTCGAAGCCGCGGCCTTGCTGCGAAGGCGTCAGCACCACCACATCGCGCGTGTCTTCATTGGTGCGGAAGCCATCAGGCAGGATCGCCTGGCCGGTGATGCCGTTCTGGTTCTGAGACGAGCTGACGGGCATCGCTTTGCCGTTGATGATGACGATTACCGGATCGGTGTTGCCCTGGCTTGTCAGCGCGCGCACCGTCAGCCCCCCCGCGCCGGCGGTGAAGCCCGCGCGTTCCCGGAAACTGCCGCTATTCTGCAGAAAGAAAGCGCGGCCGACATTGACGCTCAAGGTCCGGGCGGCAAGCGCGCCGACCAAATCCTGGCGCGACGAGCGCGTGCCGAGCAACGTATCGCGGTTGGCGAGCGTCGGATCCGCCGACAGCCGGTCTACCACGCTGGTCTCACCACCGATGATGTCCGAAGCGAACAGTTCGAGGATGCCACCTTGATTGTCGGCGTCTGCGTTCAGGCGGATCGCGCCCCCGCTGTCGGTAACGAGTTGAATGCGTGACCCTGCGCTCAGGCCGATGCGGTTCAAGGAATTTGCACCGTTGAGCTGGACCGCGCCGGTGACGCGGATCGCACCCGGAGTCTGGATGGTGAAGCTGCCGTCAGACCCGGTGAGATTGGGATTATTCGAGGTTCCGCCCGAAAGGGTCATCGCACCGACATTGACGACCGGTGCCTGCCCCGACTGGTGCGTCAGCCCGATCGCGATCCTGCGACCAAACAGCCGCGAGGCCTCCCCGCCATCAAGCGAGTAGCCGCTCGCCGAATTGCCGCCGATCGAGACCGCGGTGGCGCTGCTGTCCACGCCGATGAGCAATTGCTGGGTGCTCGCCGTTCCAAGCGCGCCGCCCGAGCCAATCCCGATGTCACCCGAGCGAAGGTTGATGATTGGCGAGGCTACGACGCCGCCGAAGCTTGCTAAGCCGTTGCTCGCCACATCGACGCGGGTCGAGGCGCTAATGGCGCTGGAGGCACTGAACCCGGCCGTACTCGCCGATACAAAGGTCGCCGTGGATACCGGGCCAGTGATGGACACCGCGCCGTTGAGGGCCACGGGTGTCGCGGCGAAGATGGGTGCGGGGTCCAGCGTCAGAGGATCAAGCAACGAAAGCATGCTCGAGTCGGCGATGTAGCTGGTGCCCCCGGCGCCTGTCGTCACGCCGCCTAGGGTGGCCCCTGTCCGGCCCAATACCAGCACCGAATCCTGCGTCTGCACAAGCCCGGTCGTCACCGCACTGTTTTGCGATGCGAGCCCGACGAGTCCGCGCGCGGTAATTGCACCGGTAGCGACACTGCCTGCGGCGCGTATACCGACGCCGAACCCGGCCTGCGGATCGGTGCTGGGGCTGACAATGCCTGCATCGATAGCGCCTGTGATCACTGAGCCGCCCGCGCCGATGATCACCGAATCCCCAGTGCTTAGTGCGCCGGCGGACAGGTTCCCTGCCGCAGACAGATCGATGTCGGAGGTAGCCCGCACGCCTGCGAGGGAGACATTGCCGCCGCTATCCGCTTCGAAAAGGTCGTTAGCGACCGCATCGCCCGTGATGGTCAGATTGCCAATGCTGGCTGACGCGAAGCGGCCTGTGCTGATCGCGCCGTTTATGCTGATCGGTCCCGCAAGCGCGACCGGATCTGCCGCAAATACCGGCGCTGGATCGAGCGTGACAGGGTCGAGAAGCGAAAGCATGCTGGAATCAGCGATATAGGTCACGCCGGATGGGGCTGTGGATACGCCCCCCAACGTTACCCCCGTTCGCGCCAGCGCCAGCAGCGAATTTTCGGTTGCAATCGTCCCTGCCGTAATGCTGCCGGTCTCAGAACCGAGCCCGACAGGACCGAGCGCCGAAATCGTTCCGGTGGTCAGATTTCCGACCGCACGGAGCCCGACGCCATAGCCGGCGGCCGGATCCGCCGAAGGTCGCAGCCGCCCGGCGTCGATATTGCCGGTCGTGATAGACCCCGCCGCGCCCGCGGTGAACGAGTCCGCGGCGCTTACATTGCCTACGACGATACTACCGCCGGATTCGAGGTCGATATCGTCCTCACCTCGCACGGCGCCGATGGTTAAATTTCCGGACGTGGCAATCTCAATCAGGTCGTCGCTGGCAATATCGCCCGTGACGATATCCCCCGCCGTATTGAGGCCGACGCCGTCAAAGCCTGAGATATTGCCCGTGCGGATCGTTCCGCTGCTGGAGATCGAAGCGATCGAACCCGCAGCGAGGCTGCCCACCGTCACTGCATCGGGACCCACGATCAGGATGTTGTTCCCGGCGCTTAGATCGCCGAGCGTGACCGAGTCCCCCGCCTGGGCGATTAAATCAACGCCTGCAGTCAAGCTTGTCGGTGTCGAGATTGCGCCGCTCAGAGCACCCAATGAGATCGTTCCCGCAGTGGAGATTGTCCCGGCGGTAGCGGCGGCGGTTCCCGCGACATTGTCGAGGATATTCCCAGCTTGGGAAGTAAAACTGAAATTGCCACCGATGACTACGCTCGCTTGACCGATTTCGATGCCCGCATCGCGTCCAAAATCGCCGACGAGATTGCCGGCTACGGTCAAGGTCCCGTTCTCGATGACTTGCAGGCCTGACCGTAGAAGCGTCGGCTGGAAAGTCAGCAACGGATCGGCAGCGGCAGACCCGACCGCGATGAGACTGGCGCTGCCGAGGCTGACATTGCCGCCGACAATGTCGATCACCGCGCGGCCCGCCACCGCGCCATCGCGTATTATTGAGGTGTCTGGATTGATGTCGACACTACCAACGACCGTCAAATTACCACGCAAGTTGCCGATGCGTGCCAAGCCTCCGTTGGAGGCGCCGGCAGCACCGCTGAGGGAGTCGCCGCCAATTGCCTCGGCGTACAATTCAACCGAGCCTGCAATATTGACAGTGCCGGTGTTGGTAACGACGTTTCCGTTCTCGCTCAGTACGAGAGATGCTGCGCCACCAAACGCCGCGCCGCCCGCACCAGCTGCCCCTGCGCCTCCAAGCGCGCCTGCCGAAATGGCAAGAGAATCGAGCGTGACGTTCGCTGCTGCGGTTGGAAACAAGAAAGCGGGGCTCGCTACAAATGCCAGGTTCGATGCCGTAGCATTGCCGCCCGCGCCCCCGCCGTTGCCCGCGCCGCCCGCGCCACCGATTGCATCCCCGAAAAGACCGACATCACCCGCGGTGAACTCGGTTCCCCGAACGAGCAATATATTAGTGCCGTTTCCTCCAAAGGCCTCGCCGCCATTTCCACCCGCGCCCTGCATCGAGCCAGTGCCACCGTCTCCGCCAGCCCCGCCGGACGCGCCAACGTCGGCAAAAAGAGAGCCAAATCGCGCAAACCCGGCAATAGCGCTTGCGCTGCCGCTGATCGTGCCCGTATTGATGATGCCGCCCGTGGCCATCCCGCCCGCGCCGCCCGCGCCGCCGATGCCTGTCATGCTTGCACCGCCAGCCCCTCCGCGTCCTCCGCTAGCGTCTGCAGAAAGAAACGTGTCGGACAACGTCAAGCGGCTATCCTGCGCGCGCTGGTGAAGCGTGATGAAGCCCCCTGTTGCGGTGCCGCCCGCGCCGCCCGACCCACCGGCGATACCTAAGCCGCCAAAGCCACCGCGAGCGGATGAAGAAGCAAATAGGGTTCCGCCCGTGATGATATTGAGCACCGCGTCACTGCCGCCGCCAGGCGGTTGCAAAGTGATGCTGCCCCCGATCGCAGCGCCGCCGTCAAAGCCGATGGATCCAGATCCACCGTTTCCGCCGAACGCGCTTGCGTTCGCGACGACATTGCCCAGTGTCAGCGTTGTATCGAGCGCGGTCGCGAACGACTGTCCCCCTGTGGCCGCGCCACCTACGGACTGTCCACTGCTTCCGGCAATCGCTACACTCGCGATTATTGCCTGTCCGGTAATTGAGATGGGCGCGTTACGCGCGCTGAGGATAGCGCTACCTCCAGTGGCTGAACCGCCTTCGGCACCGCCGCTACCTGCAAAAGCGCCCGCCGCAAGCTCCAGCTCACCGCCGACGACGATTGAGCCGGTTCCGCCAGCGAGCGTCAACAGCTCTGCAACACCCGCGTTGGCGATGCCACCGTTGCCGCCGCTGCCACCGTTACTGCCAACTGCTTCGGCGTTGATTTCCAGATCGTCATCGATCGTAAGATTGCCCGAGGTGACATGAAGGCGCGAAGTGCCTCCGGTCGCCGAGCCCCCGTCCGGGCCTTCGCCACCGGTGCCCCTTGTGATCAGTTCAAGATCGAGAATCTGCGCCGAACCTACCGGAAGAAGGAATTCGGCAAGCCCGCCCTGCGCACTTCCCCCGAAGGCGCCAACGCTGCCCCCGCCAAAGGCCGAAGCTGACAGTACCGTGCCGCCCTGCAATAAAAGGGTATCGCCAGCATCTGCAGTCGAGATGCGCGCGGTACCGCCGGTCGCGGAGCCGCCCGTCGCTAAGCCCCCGCCGCCTTCAGCCTCGGAGGACAGTTCGATTCGTCCACCGACACGCAGGGTGTCATTGCCGCCTGAGAGCGCGAGGAATTCGGCTACACCTCCGCTAGCTGCGCCTCCGCTGCCGCTAGAGCCGTCACCGCCGCGCGCCAAGGAGAGAATGTCGACGTCGCCAGCCGCGTCGAATGTCCCGCCATTCGAAGCATGAATGCGCGTTGTGCCGCCTGTTGCGGCCCCACCCGACGTACCGCCACTGCCGAGCGCACGGGCAACTGCCTGCAAGCTGCCTGCAGCGTCGGTCGCGATAATGGTGCCGCCGTTTGCGAGAATTTCCGCTGTCCCGGCTATCGCAGTGGTCCCCGCGCCAGCGTTCGTCGTCGCAGCTATTGCGTTCGAGCCTGCCGATACGAAGCCACCAGCGAAACTGGCGGTTGCGCCGCCTGTTGCAGTGATGCGGGCCAGGCCAGCGCGATCGGTTCCGCCAGACCCGGTCGGGACGAAGGCGGAGGTGCTGGTCGTGGCGATGGCGTTGCCGGCAATGGAGAGCGAAGCCGCGGTCTGCGCGGTTATCGTCGCCGTCCCGCCTTGGGCGTCTCCACGCAACCCTGTTGCTGCGTTCGCGCTGCCGCCGCTCGCGCGGGCATTGAGTGTCACCATCGAAGAGGCTGTAAGCGCTGCCGCGTTGCTTGCCGTCAGGCTGGCGACCCCGCCCGTCGCGTTGCCGCCGGTTCCCCCCAGGCCGCCCACGCCACTTGCGCTCGCTGTCACCGGACCAACCAATGT
>CBDUBW010000063.1:0-11934 GCA_965365485.1 uncultured Aquisediminimonas sp. | reverse complement strand
GGAACCCCTCGACGCCGTGATACGCGCCCATGCCTGACGGGCCGATGCCGCCGAAGGGCAGCTCTTCCATCCCGGTGTGGAAGATAACGTCGTTGAGCGTCACCCCGCCCGAGATGGTGGTATCGAGCACGCGGCGGCGTTCGCCTTCATCCTCGCCGAAATAATAAAGGCCGAGCGGGCGGTCCTTTCTGTTGACGTAGCCGATCGCATCTTCGAGCCGATCATAGCTCATCACCGGCAGTACGGGGCCAAAAATCTCCTCCTGCATGACCTTCATCTCGTCGGTGGCACCCTTGACGATGGTCAAAGGCATCTTGTTGCCGTTCGACGCCGCAAAATCTTCGCCTGCAGGATTGACCTCGATCAACTCCGCGCCCTTTTCGCGCGCGTCGTCCAGATAGCCTTGCAGCCGATCGCGGTGGCGCGCACCCATCACCGATGTGTAATCGACATTGTCGAGCAGCTTGGGATACATGACCGAGACGGCATTGCGCACACCATCGATGACTGCCGCTTCCTTTTCGCGCGGCACCAGCAGGTAATCGGGCGCAAGGCAGATCTGCCCGGCGTTCATCATCTTGCCCATCGCGATCCGCCGGGTTGCGCTTTCGATGTCGGCGCTGCGCCCGATGATGGTCGGCGATTTGCCGCCAAGTTCCAGCGTCACCGGCGTCAGATTATCGGCTGCGGCGTGAAGGATATGCCGCCCTATCCCCGTTGCCCCTGTGAAGATCAGATGGTCGAAGGCGAGCTTGGCGAACGCCTGTCCGACATCGGGTCCGCCCGAGAAGAAGGCGAGTTCTGATCGGTCGAAATATTGCCCTGAAACCTCCTCGAACAACGCCGCGAGCGCGGGCGTATATTCGCTCGTCTTGACCATCGCGCGATTGCCCGCAGCGAAGGCCCCGGCAACCGGCGCGAAACTGAGCTGCACCGGGAAGTTCCACGGCGCGATCACGCCGACGACGCCCTTCGGTTGATACTCGACCCAGGCTTTCGCCCCGAGCAACCCCAACGGAAAATCGACCTTTCGGCGTTCGGGCTTCATCCAGGCGTCGAGCCGCTTGATCGTGTGCCGCGCTGATCGGATCGCGTCAACGACATCGGTCATCATCGATTGCTCACGGCTACGATGGCCGAAATCGTCGGACATCGCGCTGCACATTGCGTCGCCATGATCGACCAGCAACGCGATGCAGCGGTTGAGCCTATCCTTTCGGGTCGCGGCGCTCACCGGCAGCTCTGCCATGAAGGAGAAACGCTGCGCTGTTAGGCAGGCGTCGAGTTCCGAAATCACGCCGTCATCCCGCGCCATGCAACCTCTCCGTTCTTTGTCTCGTCCTTGGAGCGTTGCGTCACACCGCGCAAGTCAGCTCTGCCAAAGCCATATCGCGAAGGCGGCCGCGGCAAGCAGCGTTCCGAAAGGCACGCGATCGCTTGCGGTAACGCGCTGCCCAACCGCGACACGCGCCGCGACCCAGAGCAACCCGCCCAGGCTCGCGCCGAGCAACACCAGCGGCAAACCCTGCCAGCCGAGCCACGCTCCGATCGCCCCGAACAGTTTGGGATCGCCCCCGCCCAGTCCATCGCGCTTGCGGATCAGTCGATAGCCAAGCGCGACTAAGGCCAGCGCACCAAACCCAACCGCGAGACCTGCCGCGCGGTCCTCGAAAGCGGGAGCAATGCCAGCGATGCCCGCCGCGAGCCCCGCCCCCGCGAGCGGGAAGGTCAGCTTGTCCGGCAGCCAGAAATGCTCGGCGTCGAGCCAGGCGAGCGCGACCAGCATGCAACCGAACAGCGTGCCCGCCAGACCTTCCGCCCCGGGCGCGCGGATCATCGCCACCGCGCCAATTCCCGCGCATGCCATCTCGATCCAACTGTGGCGCGTGTCGATTGCTGCGCCGCAATGGCGGCATTTGCCGTTCACCAGTCCCGCGCTGAGCAGCGGCACCAGTTCTAATGGTCCAAGCGCGACGTTGCACTGATCGCATCGCGAGCGGCCCCAGAGCGTCTTGCCGCTTGGCGAGCGCAGCACCAATGTCGCAAAGAAGCTGCCGAGGATTGCGCCCAGCCCAGCGCCGGCAAGCACCCAGCCGATCAGCGCGCTGCCTCTTGCCGATCGACGCCCCAGATGTGCGCGGTTTCGACATATCCCATCCGCCCGCCGACGTCGATCTTGCACCAGCCGTTGCCGCATTCGCTGATCTTGCCGACCACACCCGGTTCCGCACGCCAGACGATCGGCGCGGCCTCACCGGGGGTCTTTCGTAGCGGACGCACCGCCCCCCGCACGATCGCCGCGCGATCTTCGCTCAACAGGTTCGCCTGCATCCAACCCTGGGTGCCATCGGGATCTTCGATCTTGCGCCAGTTGGGATAAGTTTCGACCACGCGCACGGGGAGCCCGGCGCGACGATACAGCCAGATCGCCGGAAACTGCCGACCCGGGCCGGTACGCATCCGCGCTTCGCCCGCCCCGATCGAAGCCCAGTAAGGGGGCTTGCGCTGCGCCACCGCCGCAGCTTCCAAACTTATCAACAAGCAGACAGCGGCTAACAAACGACGCGACACGATGGCCCTCCCCGACAGCGCCCGGCTTTGCCACGCGCATCAAGGCTTCGGCAAGACTTTGCTGTCACTTGATGCCCCCTGCCCTTTGGCATAGCAGCGCGCCGAACGGGTCGGGGGGAATATGGGTATGCGTTCAGCCAGATATCTGACGATGCTTGCGCTCGCGGCGGCCGCCAGCCCTGCGCTCGCGCAGCCGACGATCGTGTCGGACAGCGGCGACACCGCATGGATCCTTGCCGCGAGCGCATTGGTGCTGATGATGACCGTCCCCGGCCTGACGCTGTTCTACGGCGGCCTTGTCCGTGCCAAGAATGTGCTTTCGGTCGCTATGCACTGCTTCGCAATGGTGGCGATCGTCTCGCTGATCTGGGCGGTGTGCGGCTATTCGCTCGTGTTCGGCGAAGGCGGCGGCTGGATCGGCGGCAGTGGCCAGGCATTTCTCGGCAATCTCGCCGATTTGCGAGACGGCACCACTCTCCCCGAAAGTGCCTACGCCCTTTTTCAGATGACGTTCGCGATCATCACCCCGGCGCTCATCGTCGGCGCGTTCGTCGAGCGCGTCCGCTTCGGCTGGGTGGTAGCCTTCACGATCCTGTGGAGTCTGCTTGTCTATATTCCCGTCGCGCGCTGGGTGTGGGGCGGCGGATGGCTGGCCGAACTCGGCACACTCGATTTCGCGGGCGGCATCGTCGTTCATACGACGGCAGGTATTGCCGCGCTGGTAATCGCGAAGATGCTCGGAAGGCGGCGCGGACTCGACAGGCTGCTACCACCGCACAGCCCGGCGCTGACGATGGCGGGCGCAGGGCTGCTCTGGGTTGGCTGGTTTGGCTTCAACGGCGGATCGGCGCTGGCGGCGAGCGACGATGCGGCCGCCGCGATCCTCAACACCCACCTTGCCGCCTCGGCCGCGTCTCTGGTCTGGATCGCGCTTGAGCGTGTCCGGATCGGCAAGGCGACGGGCATCGGCATCGTCACCGGCGCGGTCGCGGGATTGGCGACGATCACTCCCGCCGCAGGCTATGTCGGGCCGGTGGGGGCGATCCTGCTTGGGGCGGCGGGAGGCGCGCTCTGCCTCTTCGCAGTGGGTATCGTGAAACAGGGCTTGAAGATCGATGATTCACTCGATGTCTTCGCCGTTCACGGCGTCGGCGGGATGCTCGGCTCCTTGCTTTTCCCCCTGCTCATTCTCCCGGTCTTTGACGGGCCGGGCTATGAAGCGGGGACCGGCCTGTCCGGCCAACTCGTCGCGCAGGCAATCGGCGTCGCGGTGGTCGCGATCTGGACGGCGTTCGCGACCGCGCTGATCGCGTTCATCATTTCCTATGCACTGCCGATGCGGGTCACCGAGGAGGCCGAGCATGACGGCCTGGACCTGTCGAGCCACGGCGAACGCGGGTGGGAGTTGGACTGATCGCGCCTATTCGCCGGTCAGGATGCGATCGATGAGCTGCTTGACCGTCGGCACAAAACCGTTCGAATAAAAGGGATCGCGTTTGAAGCGGAACGCGCTGTGCCCTGCGAACATCAAATTTTCCTCGGTGTCGCCGCCATGCGCAATATCCTGCAGCGTCTTCTGAATGCAGAAGGATCGCGGATCGACGAGATAGCCCGTCGTATAATCGTCATGGTCCTTCCATGCCGAAAAGCCGCAATGCGAAAGACAGCCCATGCAGTCCGCCTGATCCTTCTGGATGACCTTGCGCTCTTCGGGCGTCACGAAGACGACAGTGTTATCGGGGGTCTTGAGCGCGTTGGTGAATCCCTGCCCGAACCACTCTCTTGCGCGAAGTAGATCCGGCAGCGTTACCCAGAAATTCTTGCCCTTGACCCCCACATCGAGCTGATGCGTGTGCTCGCCCGCAGCCTCCAGCGAGTAAGGGATCTGCCTCTGCGACCGCGCCTCGAGATTGCGCAGAAACGGATTGCGCACCGCGCTCGAATAAAAACCCGTCGGCGAGAAGCGGTGAAGCAGGACGTCGCCCTCTTCGAGCGTCATAAGCCGATCCTTCCAGCCCTGCGGGATCGGGCTTTCCTGCGTCAACAAGGGCCGCGTGCCGAACTGGAAGGCGATCTGGCCAAGCTCGGGATTGTCGATCCAATGATCCCATTCACGCAGGTTCCAGACTCCGCCCGCCATCACGATCGGCGTGTCGTCGGCAATGCCCCCTTCGCGCATCGTCTCGCGCAATGCCTTGACTCGTGGATAGGGGTCTTCGGGCTTACGAGGGTCCTCGGCGTTCGAGAGCCCGTTATGCCCGCCAGCAAGCCACGGATCTTCATAAACTACCGCGGACAGATATTCGGCCGCCTTCGAATAAGCTCGCTTCCATAGCGCCCGGAAGGCTCGCGCCGAACTGATGATGGGCAGGTACGAGACACCGTAGTGCGACGTGATCTCGGACAATTTATATGGCATCCCCGCGCCGCAGGTGACGCCGGCGATCATCCCTTTGGTGCGCTCTAGAACGCCGTGAAGGATTTGCTGCGCGCCTCCCATTTCCCACAGCACATTGATGTTGATCGCGCCCTTGCCGTTCGACATCTCCCACGCGCGCTCGACCTGCGCGACCGCGCCGTCGATGCCATACTGAATCAGTTCTTCGTGGCGTTCCCGCCGGGTCTTGGCGGCATAGACTTGCGGAATGATCTTGCCGGTCGGGTCGTAGCTGTCGGCATTGACCGCGCTGACGGTGCCGATGCCGCCCGCAGCAGCCCAGGCCCCCGCGCTCATATGGTTTGTCGCAGAAACGCCCTTGCCGCCCTCGATCAGCGGCCACACCTCTCGCCCGCGATAGACGATCGGCTTCAATCCCTTGAACATCCCGGCTCCAAATTATGTCGCTCCATCGAGCTATAACGCGCGAAGGCGCGAATTGCGCGTTCTAATTCAGGCTAAGCCATAGAGCGCCGCGTAGCGCGCGATCATTGCCGCCTCGTCGAATTCCTTAATAGCCTTGTTTCGATTGGCCGCACCGAGCTTCGACCGCGTTTTAGGATCGGCCACCAAGCGCGAGAGCGCTTCGATGAAACTTTTCTCTTCCGACACCTTGACGATAAAGCGCTTGTTCTCGTCGGAGACGATTTCCACAACATCACCGACATTTGTGGCCGCGACCGGCAACCCCGCCGCCATTGCTTCGACGAGCGAGATCGGGAATTGCTCACTATCCGATGAAAGCGCGAACATGTCGAAATGCCCAAGATAATGATGAGGTTGCGGTAGAAAACCGGGCAGCAGCAGACGCTCCGCCATGCCGGTCCGTTGCGCTTCCGAGAGAATCTCGTCACGCGCCGGTCCCTCACCAACGATCACCAATTTTACGTGGCCCGGAAGCGCCGCAACTGCGCGAACGAGCCGTGGAAGGTTCTTGACCGGGCGCAAGCCGGCGAGAGTGCCGATCACCAGGTCTCCGGGTTCGCGTACTAGTCCGGGAATGCTCCCAGGCGCGGGCTTCATGGCATAGGCAGCGGTATCGACGCCATTCGGGATAAGATGCAGCCGGCCTGCGGGCCGTTTCCAGACATCGCGCGCGATTGTTTCGAGTGTCCGGCTGGGCACCACCAAAGCCTCGGCGGCGGGGAGCGTGAGTTGACGAAACGCGTTTCGTTTCCTGTTTAGGCGCTGCACCTCGTCGGCATTGAACCCGTCTTCATGATGGATGAGCGGCACTTGGCCAAAGAGCCTTCGCGCCCCGACCGCGTCCATCGCCCCCCAATTATAGCTGAGCACCAAATCGAAGCCCGACATGTAGTGAGCGAGATTGCGATAACGAAGCAGCGAGGGCTTGCCAGTCAATGAGGGAGCATCGGCAGGGAAGTCGACTTTGATGCCCGGCGCGAGCGCCTCGCGTGCATCCATTGCATCGGGGACGGCGCTCAGGATTGTATGCGAGGCCGCGTCGCCGAACGCGTTCATCAGCCGCACCGCGCGGGCTTCCTTGCCACCCAGCGAAAAGGTCGAGTGGCAGTGCAGAATTTGCTTCATGCCACTCGGGCGAGAAGGCCGTCGATCGCGGCGACGGCTTCAAGTTCGTCGAGTTCGGGCGGATGTCCGGTTTTCGGAATGGTCACGAGTTCGCCCTTCGGCAGCCGCGCCAACATCGCTTCGGCCGTCTCTACCGATAAGATATCGGACAGTTCGCCGCGCAAGATGGTAACAGGCTTGTCCGCCAGCGCATCGATCGCAGGCCAGAAATCGAAGGGTTCGGCAGGTTCGCGCATCGGCAGCGCAATCTGCATGTCGTAATCGAGCACAACGCGGCCCTGTGCAGTTAGCCGGCACAATCGCTTGGCAACTTCCAGCCATTTCGGCAGATCGTAATCGGGATGGGCATGGCCCTGCATCTCCGCGACGGCGCGCGCGGCATGGATCCAGCTAGGCCAGACCGCGCTCTTGCCTGCGAAGCCCCTAATGCGCTGCAGTCCAGCAGGCTCAATCACAGGACCAATATCGTTGATGAGCGCAGCAGCGATGCGGGTCGGATGCGAGATTGCGGTCAGCATCGTAACCAGTCCACCGAGAGAACTTCCGATGAAAACAGCCCGATCGATTGCGAGCGTTTCGAACAGGAGCGCGATGTCCTGCATATAGGTCAGGGGAGTATAACTCATCGGCATCTTGGCATAGCCGCTCTCACCGCGCCCGCGGAGATCGACGCAGATCACGCGCCACTGGCCTGCAAGTCTGGCCGCGACATGCGCAAAATCGCGAGCGTTGCGCGTCAGGCCGGGCAGACACAGAATGGGCGGACGGTCATCAGGACCAGGATAGTCGCGGGCGTGGAGGCGGACACCATCATCGGCGAACCAATAAAGCTGGTTATATTGCACTTCCCCCGCCATCGCGCCCATATCGCCCGATGACCCAGCTTCCGCAACCGGCGACTGACATTCTTGAAATTGCAGATTTTATCGCCGACCCCGTTGAAGGCGCGAACTTCCCGCAAACCATTCTTCGTTTCCGCAACGATCACGCCGCAGCTTCGGTTGGGCTGGACTCTCTTTGGGATGAGCAGTGGGTCGCGCACTTCGGGCGCTTCGCGCCAATCCCCGGCAGCCTCGAACGGCCGCTCGCACTGCGTTATCATGGCCATCAGTTTCGCGTGTACAATCCTGAGATCGGCGATGGCCGCGGCTTCCTTTTCGCGCAGCTTAACGACGAGCGCGGCCGCCTGCTCGATCTTGGCACCAAGGGATCGGGCCAGACGCCATACAGCCGCTTCGGCGACGGGCGACTGACCCTGAAAGGCGCAGTCCGCGAGATCCTCGCGACTGAAATGCTCGAGGCGCTCGGCGTCAACACCTCAAAGACCTTCTCTGTAGTCGAAACCGGCGAGGAACTGGTTCGCGGCGATGAGCCTTCCCCGACCCGATCTGCGGTGCTGTTCCGGCTGAGCCACGGTCACATCCGCATTGGCAGCTTTCAACGATTGGCGACGCTAGGCGATAACGCCGCGCTCAGAAGGCTCGCCGACTATGCACTCGCAAAATATTATGGCGATGCCGGGGAGGACGCGCCCGTGCGGCTGCTTCGCCACGTCGTCGTCGCGACCGCCGATCTCGCCGCGTCATACATGGTCGCGGGGTTCGTTCATGGCGTTCTGAACAGCGACAATATCAATATCTCGGGCGAGAGCTTCGATTACGGCCCTTGGCGCTTTACGCCTAAGTTTGAAGCCGGTTTCACCGCGGCCTATTTCGATGAGGGTGGGCTTTACGCCTTCGGGCGCCAGGCCGAGGCGATCCATTGGGATGTCGTTCAGCTGGCGACCGCGTTGCTCCATATCGCCGATCAGGACGCGCTGGTTGCAGAGGTCAACGACTTCGCAGAGCAATACCGAAAGTCGATCGTTCGCCAGATGTTGTGGCGACTGGGAGTCGCTTCGCGGGGCGACGATGAAGACATCGCCCTAGTGCGCGAAATGGAGACGGCCTTGGTCTCAAGCGATGCTGAGATCGACCACTTCTTCTTCGACTGGCGCGGCGGAGAAGTACGACGAAATACGCATTATTACGACGAAGCGTTTTCCGGCTTTCGAACCATTGTCGCGCGCTTCCAGCCCGCGGCACCCCTCTCCTCCGCCTATTGGCAAGACCCGGCCCCCTGCTCGATGCACATCGAAGAAGTCGAAAGCATCTGGTCCGCAATAGCCGAAAAGGACGATTGGCTGCCGCTCAAGAACAAGATCGACGCAGTTCGTCGGATGGGGCAGGCACTGGCCGAAGCGCGAATTGGCTAGCCTTCATTAACCTTGTCGCGCTAGGACGCCTCGGTCATGTCTGCGTCCGAAATTCTATCGCACGAGCCCGCCACCGGCGCGCTCTT
The DNA here is from genome assembly GCA_965365485.1 of uncultured Aquisediminimonas sp. Classification (GTDB taxonomy): domain Bacteria; phylum Pseudomonadota; class Alphaproteobacteria; order Sphingomonadales; family Sphingomonadaceae; genus Aquisediminimonas. Next base: position 3,035 of record CBDUBW010000063.1, on the reverse strand, counting down.
CTGGCGCGGCACGTCCGGGGATGCGGATGTCGAAGTCGACATCGCCCGGCGCAGCTGGGCCGAGTGGGCATCGCGACCGGTGACGGTACGGACCGAGGCGATGCGGCGCTTCGCCAACGTCGTTCGCGCCAAATCTGAGGTCTTTACAGACTGCATTGCGCGTGAAACCGGAAAACCGCTTTGGGAAGCGCGCACCGAAGTCGAGTCGGTGATCAACAAGGTCGAGATTTCGATCAGTTCATACGCGGAGCGCACCTCGCAACGCCGCATCGAGGGCAATCTCGGTGTCAAGAGCGCGCTTCGGCACAAGCCGCACGGCGTGCTGGGGGTACTGGGCCCTTATAATTTTCCCGCCCATCTGCCGAACGGTCACATCGTGCCCGCGCTCATCGCCGGCAATGCGATCGTTTTCAAACCGTCCGAAAAAACGCCCGCGACCGGCGAGATGCTCGTCCAGTGTTTTCACGATGCCGGCGTGCCAACCGGTGTCGTGCGTGTCCTTCAGGGCGGCATCGAGCAAGGCAAGGCGCTCGCCGCGCATCACGGAGTCGATGGCCTTCTGTTCACCGGTTCGGCTCGCGCCGGCATTGCGCTAAGCCGCCTTTACGCCGACATGCCGGGCAAGGTGCTCGCGCTCGAGATGGGCGGCAACAATCCGATCATCGTCTGGGATGCGGCGGACGTCCACGCCGCGGCGGTGATTGTCGTGCAATCGGCGTTTCTGTCCGCGGGCCAGAGGTGCACCGCCGCGCGTCGCCTCATCGTTCAGGATGGGAAGCATCAGGCCTTGATCGATACGGTTCGCAAGCTTGCCGACCGTCTGATCGTCGGGGAGCCGCATTCGATACCCGCGCCCTATATGGGCCCGGTCATCGACAATGACGCGGCGGCGAGCCTGCAGGAAAGCTTTCTCGGGCTGATGCTCAAAGGTGCGCAGCCGATCAAGCAGCTCGACCGGCCGATGGCCGAGCGGCCTTTCCTCAGTCCAGCGATCATCGATACGACCAATGTTCGCGACCGTCCCGACGTCGAACTGTTCGGCCCGATCCTTCAGGTCATCCGCGTCAACGATTTCGATGAGGCGCTCGCCGAGGCCAACGACACCCGCTACGGCCTGTCCTCGGCGCTGATCGGCGGATCGCCGCAACTCTACGATCGCTTCTGGGCGAACATCCGATCGGGCGTGATCAACTGGAACCGCCCGACCAACGGCGCGCCGTCGAATGCGCCGTTCGGCGGCGTGGGACTTTCGGGCAACCTCCGCCCCAGCGCCTATTATGCCGCAGATTATTGCGCCTACCCGGTCGTATCGACCGAGGAGGAGCAGGCACGCGCATCGATCGGCATCGGCTTGCGTGAGGTTTCACCGGCAAGCTGAGCTAGGCCCGCGGCAACATCATCTGATTTGATTTGGCGCGGCACCGGCACCAATTGAGTGCGATGGCCAATCTTCTCGATCCCAAATCGCGCGGGCGTGTAATCCTCGTGGGCGCGGGTCCCGGCGACCCCGACCTGTTGACCGTCAAGGCAGTCGCGGCTCTGCGATCGGCTGACGTCGTCGTTCACGACGGGCTTGTCGATGACCGCGTGCTTGCGCTCGCCCCGCGCTCGGCGCACCGCATCTCGGTAGCGAAGCGGCGCGACCGTCACACCATGCCGCAGAATGAGATCAATGCGCTGATCGTCGCCCATGTCAAAACCGGCGCGATCGTCGTGCGGCTAAAGGGCGGCGATCCCTTCATCTTCGGCCGCGGTGGCGAAGAGGTCGAAGCGGTGCGTGCGGCAGGTCTGCCAGTCGAGGTGGTCCCGGGGGTTTCGGCGGCTCTCGGCTGCGCAGCCGAAGCAATGCTGCCGCTGACTCACCGCGACTGGTCGAGCGCGGTCAGCTTCGTCACGGGGACGTGCAAGGGACTGGCCGATCAAAACTGGGCGGGCCTCGCTGGCTATGGCCGCACACTTGTCATCTACATGGGCGTGACCAGCGCCCGCGCGATCGCCGACAAGCTGATCGCGGACGGCGTCGATCCCGGCATAGGCTGCGCGGTTCTTGAGCGCGGCACGCTGCCCGGCGCGCGGGCGATGCAGACGCTGCTCGCCGATCTCGGCGAACTGGTCGAGCGCGAAGCTGTCGTCAGCCCGGCGATCCTCGTGGTGGGGGAAGTCGTCAAGCTGTCAGATGCGGAACCGATGCTGAAGCGACTGGCGAAACAAGCGGAGTCGCTCGCATGAAAATCCTCACCGGCAACGATCTCGCCTCAGGCGCGGTAACGTGGTGGAGCGGCACAGGCTGGTCGCTCCACGTCGAGGATGCGACAGATGTCGGTGAGACCGGCGAAATCATCTCGCATGCCGAGGAAGGCGCCCGCCGGGTGAACGCGCCTTATGTGATCGAGGCCGTCGACACCCCCGAAGGCCCCCGCCCGGCGCATATCAAGGATCGCATTCGCGCGCTTGGGCCCACGGTGCGGCCCGATTTGACATTGAAGCCAGCCGACCCGGCAGCGGGAGATTGGGTGATCTGATGTACAAATATGACCATTATGATCAGGCGATCGTCGACGCGCGCGTCGAGGAGTTTCGCGATCAGGTGAAGCGCCGCCTTGCGGGCGAGATCACCGAGGACCAGTTCAAGCCGTTGCGGCTGATGAACGGGCTGTATCTGCAGCTTCACGCCTATATGCTGCGCGTCGCGGTGCCTTATGGCACGCTCGACAGCCGTCAGATGCGGATGCTTGCGCACATCGCGCGCAAATATGATCGCGACTATGGGCATTTTACCACGCGGCAGAACATCCAGTATAACTGGATCAAGCTCGAAGACGCGCCCGACATTCTCGCCGATCTGGCGACGGTCGAGATGCACGCCATTCAAACCAGCGGCAATTGCATCCGTAACATCAGCTCCGATCAATATGCTGGCGCTGCGGCGGACGAAGTAGCGGACCCCCGCCCTTGGGCGGAACTGCTGCGTCAGTGGAGCAGCTTCCACCCCGAGTTCAGCTACCTGCCGCGCAAGTTCAAGATCGCGGTGATCG
>CBDUBW010000062.1:0-11936 GCA_965365485.1 uncultured Aquisediminimonas sp. | reverse complement strand
GTCTTCATGTGCCTCGAAGGCACGCGTGGGCCCAACAAATACGGCCCCGATCCCAAGGGCGCGATCGGCACCGATTACGGCCGTCCTCCGTCGATCTGACCTCGGGCATTGCGGCGGTGCGGGTGCTTGGCTAAGGCCCGCCCGCTTCGCCTGTGCGGGTGTGGTGAAATTGGTAGACGCGCCGGACTCAAAATCCGGTTCCGCAAGGAGTGTCGGTTCGAGTCCGACCACCCGCACCACCGTTGGCCAGCTGCGGGGTGGCCGAGTAGGATAGTGTTTTGAAGATCACGCGACGGCGCAGGCGGCCCGCGACCATTTTGAAACTGCTCGTCGCGGCGCTTCTGGCAGCCGCCTTAGGCCTTATCATCGCCAACACCATCGGCCGAGGCGATCGGGCAGGCGCGCTCACGATCGGATTGGATGAGGCGCGTCAATGGGAAGATTCTGGCCCCGCGCGGGTTGATTATGCCGCGTTCGAAAAGCGAATAGAGTTGCTGATGCAGCAGCCAGATATGGTGGGTCTCGCCGTCGGGACGATCGAGCGCGGCAAGGTTCGTTTTGCCAAGGGCTTTGGAGAAACCCGCGCCGGTTCAGGCGATCGTGTGACGCCGGATACGGTTTTCCGCTGGGCCTCGCTTTCGAAAAGCGTCGCCTCCGCGCTGATCGTTCAGCAGGCGGAGCGGGGAAAGCTGTCGCTCAATGGTGCGCTTTGGAAGATGGGGACGACGCTCACTCTGCCGGGAGACTGGTCGCGAGTAACGCCCGCGCACCTCCTCTCGCACCGGGTCGGCCTCGTCCACAATGCTTGGGACGAGCGGCTGGAGGCCGGCGAGGATCCGAAGAAACTGCGCGCCGCCTTGGGTACGTTATCGCCCTATTGCGCACCGGCGACCTGCTACACCTATCAGAACATCGCATACGACGCGGCCAGCGAGATCGTGGAGCGTGTCACCGAGCAGAATTATGCCACCGCGGCGCGCACCCGCTTGTTCGGGCCGCTCGGCATGAAAAGCGCGAGCGTCGGGCGGGCGGGCTTGCAAGAGGCTTCGAGCTGGGCCCAGCCGCATCGCGGCCGCAAGACGCCGACTCAGGTCAACGACAATTATTACCGCGTGCCTGCAGCGGGCGGGGTCAATTCATCGATCCGCGGCCTCCTGGCTTGGATGCAGGCACAGATGGGTGCCGCTCCGCGCACATTGTCGCCGAGCGCGCTCGAGACGATGCACAAGCCCCGGGTGAATACGCCGCCGCGCGGCGGGCGCGGCGCGATGGACCGCGCTTTGACCAACGCTGCTTACGGCCTCGGCTGGCGAAGCTTTAGCTATGTCGGACACACGCTGATCGGCCATCGCGGCTCGGTCGATGGCTATGGCGCGCTGATCCTGTTCGACCCGAAAGACCGGAGCGGCATCGTGATGTTGTGGAACAGCAACCATTATCGCGCGGCGCGTCTGCAGCTCGAATTCTTCGACAGGCTCTACGGACTTCCGCCGACCGACTGGCTCGAGCTTCCCGAGCAGCCCGCGGCTGGCGGAAGCTGACTCGTCTTTAAGTACGCTGCCGATCGCGCTATCTTCTGCGTATGAAGTACCTCCACACCATGATCCGCGTTTCCGATCCGGATGCGACGATCCGCTTCTTCGACTTGCTAGGTCTCAAGGAAGTTCGGCGCTTCGACAATGAAGCGGGGCGCTTCAGCCTCATCTTTCTCGCTGCGCCCGGAGATGAAGCGGCGCAGGTCGAGCTGACGCATAATTGGGATGAGAGCGGCTATGGCGAAGGCCGCAATTTCGGTCATCTCGCCTATGCGGTCGATAATATCTACGAGAGTTGCCAGAGGCTCGCCGATGGCGGCGTGACGATCAACCGTCCGCCGCGCGATGGCCGCATGGCCTTCGTGCGCAGCCCCGACAACATCTCGATCGAGTTGTTGCAGACGGGCGACGCGCTTCCGCCCGCCGAGCCCTGGGCCTCGATGGCGAATACGGGGCATTGGTGAGATGACGCTCGAGATCGTCCGCATCCCCGCGCTCAGCGATAATTACATCTGGCTGGTGCACGAACCCGATAGTGGCGAGACGATGATCGTCGATCCGGCCGTCGCCGCGCCGGTTCTGGCCGAGGCGGACACGCGCGGCTGGAAGATCAGCGCGATCTGGAACACGCATTGGCATCCCGATCACACTGGCGGCAATGCCGAGATCAAGGCCGCGACCGGCTGCACGATCATCGGCCCCGAGGCGGAGGCCGCGCGCATCCCGACGCTCGATGTCCAGGTGAAGGGCGGGGACACGGTGCGGCTCGGCGCTGCGGAAGCCTATGTGATGGACGTGCCCGCGCACACGGCGGGCCACATCGCCTATCATTTCGCCAACGAGCAGGCGGCCTTTGTCGGCGATACGCTGTTCGCGATGGGCTGCGGGCGGCTGTTCGAAGGCACCGCCGACCAGATGTTCCACAATATGCGCGCGCTCGAAGCACTGCCCGACGATACGCGCGTCTATTGCGCGCATGAATATACCGAATCGAACGGCCGTTACGCGCTCGTCGCCGAGCCTGAGAACAAGGCGATTCGTGATCGCATGGCGGAGGTTGGCCGCCTTCGTGCCGCGGGTGAAGCGACCGTGCCGACGACAATCGGTCGTGAGCGCGCAACAAACCCATTCATGCGTGCGTTGTCGGTAGAGCAATTGGCCGAGCGCCGCGCGGCCAAAGACAGTTTTCGCGGCTGAGAATGTAGGAGAACGATCATGCGTCTGCTGCCGATCCTTGCCACTGCTCTGTGCCTCGGTGCTACCGGCGCCGCGGCGCGCGAAGACGATGCGCCGTCGAGGAGCGAGGTGCAGATTGCCAAGGCGCTCGAAGGTCGCGTCGCGGGTGAGCCGCGCAACTGCCTGAGCCCGCAAGAAAGCCGGATGTCGCACAATTACGACGGCGCGGTGCTGTTTCGAAAGAATTCGCGCGTCACCTATCTCAACGAGATGAACGGCTGCCCGCTGCTTCGTGACGGCGATATTCTCAAGACCCGTTTGTACGGCTCGGCGCGCTTGTGTCGCGGCGACATCGCCGTGATTATCGACGGCGCCGGCCGTTATGAAAAGGGCGCGTGCAGCTACGGCGATTTCGTTCCGTATGAGAAGCCCGGCTGATCAATTCTTGTAGAGCCCGCTCAACTTGTCGCCATAATGCTGCTTGATCACATGGCGTCTGATCGATTGCTTAGGCGTCATCATTTCGTTGTCGACGGTGAATGCATCGGGGGTCAAGACGATCTTCCTGACCTTCTCGGTCGTGGTCAGTTGCTTGTTGACCGCATCGACCGCCGTCATCACCGCCGTTCGAAAGGCCGGCAAATCGCATAGCGATTTCAGGTCGTAATGTTCGCCATTGGCTTGCGCCCAATCGAGCGCCCATTCGGGATCGGGCACGATCAACCCGACCAGATAGGGGCGTTTGTCGCCGCTGATCATCGCCTGGAAGATTTCGGGCTGCAGCGTCAGCATGCCTTCGACCTTCTGGGGTGAGATGTTCTCGCCCTTGTCGTTGACGATGATGTCCTTCTTGCGATCGGTGATGACGACGCGGCCTTTTCCGTCGAGATGGCCGATATCGCCGGTATGGAGCCAGCCGTCCTGCACCGCCGCCGCGGTCGCGGGCTCGTTGCGCCAATAGCCGTGCATGACGAGTTCGCCGCGAACGAGAATCTCGCCATCCTCTGCAATCTTCACTTCGACGCCCTTTAGCGGCGGGCCGACCGTGTCCATCTTCAGCCCCACGCGCGGGCGGTTGCACGAGACCACCGGCCCCGCCTCGGTCTGTCCATAACCCTGCAGCAGGTTGAGGCCGAGCCCGTGAAAGAAAGCGCCGATCTCCGGATTGAGCGGTGCCCCGCCGGAAACCAGCGCCTTCAGCCGCCCACCGAACTTCGCCTTGATCTTGGGCCGCAGTGTCTTGTCGATGAAGAGATTGACCGGCTGATCCCAGAAGGGGATACCGCCTTCAAGATCCTTGGCGCCGAGCGCGAGCGCTCGACGCAAAAGGCCCTGCTCGAGCCGCGATCGTTTATCGAACTCCTTGAGAATGCGGGCTCGGATCACTTCGAAAAGCCGCGGCACTACGACCATGATCGTCGGTCGCGCTTCGGCCATGTTGGGCACCAGCTTTTCAAGGCTTTCGGCATACCAGATCTCGCCGCCCAGTCCGATCGGCAGGAATTGGCCTCCCGAGTGTTCGTACGCGTGGCTCAGAGGCAGGAAGGAGAGGAAAACCTCGGGCTCCTCCCAGCTGAAATCATTGGCGATGATGTCGATGCAGCCCGCGACGTTGAGCAGAATGGCGCCATGATGCTGCATCACCCCTCGCGGGGATCCGCCAGTGCCGCTGGTATAGATGATGCAGGCAAGCGCATCGCGGCTGAACTGCGCGTCTGCGGCGCAGGAGATGACGTCGGCCTCGGTCGAAAGCAGCTTCGACCAGCGATGAACCTGGACTCCGCCGGTCTGCCCGACGCGCAGATCGTCGATGCCGATAAGATGGTGGCAGTGCGTTGCTCGCAGCGCCGCCGGCATCACAGCCTGCGCCAGCTTGTTGTTCGAGACGATCACCGCCGATGCACCCGAATCCTCGATGATGTGCTGGTGATCGCGCTCGCCATTGGTGGTGTAGGTCGGCACGGTGACGCACCCCGCCGCCATGATCGCAAGATCGGCCAGGCACCATTCGGGCCGGTTTTCGCTGACCAGCATCACGCGGTCGCCGGCCTTTAGGCCCAGCCCCTTCAACCCCGCCGCGAGCGACGCCACCTGCCGCGCAGCCTCCGCCCAGCTCGTCTTCTGCCAGACGCCTCCACGCTTTGCGGCAAGAAACGGCTTGTCGCCATTTTCAGCCGCGCGGGCGAAGAACATCGCGGTCAGCGAAGGAAAATGTTCGAACTGCCGCATCGTCTCTCCCGCCTTCGCGTTGCAGGCGGTCTATCAGCCCGATGGGTGACGCCGCAAGCGCGGGGTTGACGCCCTGCTCGCGTCCGCGAACAAGAGACCATGGAACGGATGGCCGCCGATCTCGCGCAGATGAAGCGGACGCCGCTTCATCCCGAACATGTCGATGCGATGCGCCAGATCGGGCACTGCCGATCCTATGCGGTCGGGGAGATGGTCGCGCAGGCCGGCGCCCCTTTCGATCGCTTCATTTATGTCGAAGAGGGAGAGGTCGAGATCGTCGATCCCTTCAGCGGCGATCGGCTGGTGCCGAACACGATCGGCCCCACCCAATTTGTTGGAGAGATTGCGTTTCTGAACGGCGGCGCCTTCACCTTGTCGATGCGCGCGGCGCAGCCGACTCGAACGGTTGAGGTCGCGCGGGAAGACATGCTCGCGCTGATGAGCCGAACGCCCGAAATGTCGGACATCATCATCTCGGTGTTCGCGGCGCGGCGTCGGCGGCAGCTCGAGGCGGGGGACAGCTCGCTGACGCTGATCGGCGCGGAGCAGAGCCCCGAAGTGCAGCGCATCGCAATCTTCGCCGATCGCAACAAAATTCCGTTTCAATGCCTCGATCTGGAGAGCGCCGAAGGTCGCGCCGCGCTCGACAGCTGCGGCCTCGCGGCCACGTCGCCCGCGGTCATCTTCGGCAACGATCAAGTGATTGCCGATGCGACGCCCAAGAAGATTGCGAGACTGCTTGGCCTGCAGGGAAGCGGGGTTGGAGAAGAGACTGTTGATCTCCTGATCGTCGGCGGCGGGCCCGCGGGGGTCGCGGCGGCGGTCTATGCCGGGGCGGAAGGCCTATCGGCGCTGGTGATCGACGATATTGCGATCGGCGGCCAGGCCGGAACGTCGAGCCGCATCGAAAACTATATGGGGTTTCCGACCGGCATCTCGGGTGCCGATCTGGTCTGGCGCGGGCAGATCCAGGCAATGAAATTCGGGACGCGCTTCTCGGTGCCGAGCCGCGCGCATTCGCTTCGCCTCAACCCCGACAAGAGCCTTTGCGTCACGCTCGACGATGGTGAGATCGTCTGTGCGCGCGCGATCCTCATCGCAACGGGCGTTCAATATCAGCGACTCCCGCTCGATCGGCTTGAATATTTCGAAGGCGCGGGCGTTTACTATGCAGCGACCGACATGGAAGCGCGCTTCTGCCGCAACACCGAGATCGCGATTGTCGGCGGCGGCAATTCGGCCGGGCAGGCGGCGATGTTCCTCAGCCGCGCCGCAAGACACGTCCATCTTCTCGTTCGCGGCGACAGTCTCGCGTCGTCGATGTCCGATTATCTCCGCAAGAGGCTCGAAGCAGACGCGCGGATAACCATCCATTACCACGCTTCGGTGACCGCGCTGCGCGGCGAAAGCGGGCTGAGTCATATCAGTGTTTCGAAGCGCGAAGGGGTTCTGGACTTCGAGGTCGGGGCGCTCTTCATCATGGTTGGCGCTGCGCCCAACACGTCATGGCTATCCGGCCTGGCCGAGCTCGACGGCAATGGCTTCGTGATCTGCGGGGGCGATGGTGCCGCCTCCAGCTACGAGACGTCACAACCCGGAATTTTCGCGGTCGGCGATGTTCGCGCCGGTTCGGTCAAGCGCGTGGCGTCGGCGGTCGGGGAGGGGTCGGTCGCGATCTCGCATATCTGGCGCTATCTTAGCGAATAACCGCCGCAGCCTATTCCTCCACGGCGTTTCCGTCGCTGCGCGGATCGGCGGCACCCTTCCAGCCCTGCGGCGTCAGTTCCGCCGCATTGGCCTTTGACGGCGAAAGCGGGTTTGCGGCGACGACCCGCCCGAGCTTCGCCATCTCGCCTGCCATCGCCGCGAGCGGTGTGCCGCTTTCGACCAGCACTGCGTCGCCGCCGAAATAGATGTTGGGCGCAGCGAGCGCATCCTCGGCGCTCAGGCCCCAATCGAGATGCGCAATCAGCGTCTTCGTTACCTGCATGATGATGCGCTTGCCGCCTGCTGCGCCGACCGCGAAAACGGGCCTGCCGCTGGCATCGTAAACGATCGTCGGCGACATCGAGGAAAGCGGGCGCTTGCCCGGCTGCGGACGGTTGGCGACGGGCTTGCCGTCTTTCATCGGCGTCCAGCTGAAATCGGTGAGCTCATTGTTGAGCGCGACGCCGTTGGCGGTCAGCTGGCTGCCGAACGGCCCTTCGATGGTCGAGGTCATGCTCGCGACATTGCCGCGCCCGTCGACCGCGATGAAATGGGTCGTGCCCGCCACTTCGCCCGAGATGGCGGCGGTGCGCGGCTCGGCGCCCGGCGGGACGCCGGCATCATATTTGGCGAGAGAAGTAGTCGGTGAAATCAACGCCGAACGGCTCGCGATGTATGTCTTGTCGAGCAGGCCCTTCACCGGAACGCTGACAAAGCCCGGATCGCCCAGATATTGTTCACGATCGGCGTAGGCGAGCATCATTGCTTCGGCAATGAGATGCCAAGCCTGCGGACTGTCCTTGCCCAGCGCCTTGATGTCGAAGCGTTCGATCATGCCGAGGATTTGGAAAACCGTCGTCGCGCCGGACGAGGGCGGGCCCATGCCGCAGAGCGTGTAGACACGGTACGTGGTGCAGACGGCGTCGCGGGGGATCGCCTGATACTTGCCAATTTCGGCTGTGGTCAGCGGCACCGCGTTTCGCGACGCTGCGGACACCGCGTCCGAAATCGCCTTGGCGTTGGCACCGGTATAAAACGCCCTGGGCCCCTGCTTGGCGATGGCGCGAAGCAACGCTGCCATTGCCGGGTTCTTGACGGTCTCGCCGGCCGCCTTCGGGCGTCCGTCGATCATATAAAGCGCGCGCGTCGCTGGGATATCGGCCCATGCGGGCGACATCGATTTGATCACTCCGGCAAGGCGTGGCGTAATCGTGTAACCCTCTTCGGCCAATCGGATCGCGGGCGCGAACAGCCGCGCCCATTTGAGCTTTCCCCATTTTTTGTGCGCAACCGCAGCAGCGGCGATGTTGCCCGGTATGCCGACTGATTTTCCACCGATCACGGCCTCGCGATAGCCCAGGGGCTTGCCGTCGGATCCGAGGAAGCGATCCTCGCGCGTTGCGGCAGGGGCAGTTTCGCGGCCGTCGATCGTGCCGGTCTTGCCCGATGCCGCGTCGAAATGGACGAGGAAGCTGCCGCCGCCGATCCCCGATGATTGCGGTTCGACCACACTCAGCGCCAGCATGGTCGCGATGGCAGCGTCGGCCGCGCTGCCGCCCGCGCGAAGCATTTCGACACCCGCATCGGTCGCGCGCGGATCGGCGGATGTTACGGTTCCGCCCTTCGCATAAGCGGCGATCGGCAGCAGGAGTAGCAGGCAAGCGAGGATACGGGTCATGACGACGCCGTAGCGAGGTCGTTCAGACAGTAAAGCTCTCACCGCAACCGCACGCGCCCTTGGCGTTGGGGTTGGCGAAGACGAAGCCGGCGGTGAAATCGTCCTCGACCCAATCCATCGTGCTGCCGACAAGGTAGAGCACCGACGCGCCGTCGATGAAGAGCACCCCGCCCGGCGTCTCGATCCGCTCATCAAAGGCGTTGGCCTCGGTCACATAATCGACCGAATAAGCGAGGCCCGAACAGCCGCGCCGCGGCGTCGAGAGCTTGACCCCGATCGCGTCGGCGGGGGCCTTCGCCATCAGCGCGGCGACGCGATCCTCGGCGGCGGCGGTGAGCGCGACGGCGGCAGGCCGGGCGCGGGTCTTGGTCATCGTCGTCATCACAGCATCCCCAGTTCGAGCCGAGCCTCGTCGGTCATGCTCGCAGGGGACCAGGCGGGGTCCCACACCAGATTGACCTCGGCATCGCGGACGCCCGGCACCGCCATCACGCGCATCTCGACCTCGCCGGGCATCGATTCGGCGACAGGGCAGTGCGGCGTCGTCAGCGTCATCGTCACCACGACGTCACCGTCCGAAATCTCGACATTGTAGATCAGCCCGAGATCGTAAATGTTTACCGGAATTTCGGGATCGTAAATATCCTTCAGCGCCGCGATCACCGCCTCGTAGAGATCGCCTCCGGGCTCGTCGCCCGGCACCGGCTGCGGCTTCTGCGCAAGAAAGCCTTCGAGATAATCCTTCTTGCGCTCGAACGTCTCGCGCGGGGCCTCTTCGACGCGCGCTTTCGGCGGCGGCGACACGCTTTCGACTTCCTCGGTCCTGATCTCACTCATTCCCAAAAATCCTCGTCACCCGTTCAAGGCCGCGCACCAGCGCTGAGACATCGCCGTCATCATTGTAGATCCCGAAGCTCGCCCTCGCGGTGGCGGGCACGCCCAGCGCTTCCATCAACGGTTGTGCGCAATGATGCCCCGCGCGGATCGCCACGCCTTCTTCGTCCAAAATAGTGCCTATGTCGTGCGGATGCACCCCCTGCATCGCGAAGCTGACGATCCCCGCCGCATCCTCTGGCCCGAACAGAGTCACGCTGTTGAGGTGGCGCAGCGCGTCGCGCGTCGCTTCGACAAGCCGCGTTTCGTGCGCGTGGATTGCGTCGAGCCCGACGCCTTCGACATAGTCGATCGCCGCGGCCAGCCCGACCGCCTCAACGATCGCGGGCGTCCCGGCTTCGAAACGCTGCGGGGCGGGGGCGTAGGTCGTACCCGAAAAACGCACCGCGTCGATCATCGCCCCGCCCCCCTGCCATGGCGGCATTGCCTCTAGCAGCGCGTGCCGTCCCCAGAGCACGCCGATGCCCGTGGGGCCGTAAAGCTTGTGCCCAGAGAAGGCGTAATAATCGCAGCCCAGCGCGGCGACATCGACCGGCAGTCGTGGCACCGCCTGACAGCCGTCGAGCAGCAGCTTGGCGCCGACCTCATGCGCGATATCCGCCGCCCGCCTCGCATCGAGCACCGATCCGAGCACGTTCGAGACATGCGCGAAGCTGACCATGTCATGCTCGGGTGTCAGCATTGCTTCCGCCGCGTCGAGATCGATGCGGCCGTCGGCGGTCAGCGGGCAGACGTCGACCTGCCAGCCCGCCAACTGCCACGGCACGATGTTCGAATGATGCTCGAGCTGGCTGAGCAACACGCGGCCGGGCGGCAGCGACCGCGCGACGAGGTTGATTCCCTCGGTCGCGCCGCGCGTGAAGACGATCTCATCCTCGCGCGCGCCGATGAACCGCGCCACTCGCCGCCGTGCGGCTTCGTAAGCCAGCGTCATGTCCGCCGAGCGCTTGTAAACGCCGCGATGGACGGTCGCGTAATCCTCGCCCATCGCTCGCGCCATTGCAGCGATCACCGCGCGCGGCTTCTGCGCAGTGGCGGCGGTATCGAGATAATGCCACGCCGCGCCGTCGGGTCCGGAGAGGCCGGGGAAGTCTGATCGCGAATCTATAATTCTGTCGTCACCCCGCACTTGATGCGGGGTCCCGCTGCCTTCTTGCTGCACGCCCAACGGAGAAAAGCCTAACCCCGTGTCGAGCACGGGGTGACGAGTTTGAGAGAGGGTCGAAGTCATACCAAGGCCCCAAGCGCTTCGAGCGCCTTTGCCCGCAAGTCCTCGGCATCCTCAGCGCCGTCAAAGACCTCGGAGACGAACGCCTGCAGCATCAATCTCTTGGCCTCGCCCGGCGGCAGACCGCGCGATTGCAGGTAGAACAGCCCGTTCGCGTCGATCTCGCCGATCGCGCAGCCATGCGCGCACTTCACATCGTCGGCGTAGATTTCGAGTTCAGGCTTGGCGTTGGCGGTCGCGGTGCGATCGAGCAGCATCGCCTTGACCGATTGGCTCGCATCGGTCTGCTGCGCATCACGCGCCACGGCGACCTTGCCGAGATAGGTGCCGATTGCCCGCCCGCCGAGCACCGAGCGCACCAGCTGCCGCGAATTCGCGCCCGGCTCGGCATGGGTGACGGTGGTGACGATCTCGAGATTCTGATCACCGCCGCCTATCTGCACCCCACCAAGGCTGAAATCCGCCCCTTGGTGAAGCGTCACCGCCAGCTCGACCCGCCCGTAATCGCCAACAGCGTTGAGCACATCGATCCGCGCCGTCGCGTCCTTGCCGAGGGCAAGCTCGAGCTTCGCGACCCCGCCATCATGCATGATCGTCCGTCCAAACATCCCGCCCGCCGGCACGACGATGCTTTCAGGCGACAGCGGCCAGTGCTTCGCCAACGCCTCCATGTTCGAATAGCGGAAGGCCTCGTCACGCCGGGTGGGGAGCGCTAGGCTCATGCGGCGAGGTCCCGATAGCCTTCGCGCTCCAGTTCGAGCGCCAGTTCGGGCCCGCCCGTGCGTGTAATGCGGCCCTTGTCGAGCACATGCACGAAATCAGGGCGCACATAATCGAGCAGCCTCTGATAGTGCGTGATCAGCAGAACCGCCTTGTCGGGCTTGCGCATGATGCGGTTGATGCCGTCGCCGACCACCCGCAGCGCATCGATGTCGAGGCCGCTGTCGGTCTCGTCGAGCACCGCGAGGGTGGGATCGATGATCCCCATCTGCACCATCTCGTTGCGCTTCTTCTCGCCGCCCGAAAAGCCGACATTCACCGGGCGCTTGAGCATTTCCATGTCCATGCCGAGCGCCGCCGCCTGTTCGCGCGCGATCTTGAGGAACTCGCCGCCGGAAAGCGGCTCTTCGCCCCGCGCCTTACGCTGGGCATTGAGCGCCTCGCGCAGGAACTGGACGTTCGAGACGCCGGGGATTTCGACTGGATATTGGAAGCCGAGGAACAGCCCCGCCGCCGCGCGCTCATGCGGATCGAGCGCGAGCAGATCTATTTCAACATCGTCACCCCGCACTTGATGCGGGGTCCCGCTGCCTTCGTGCTCCGCGCCCAACCGAGAAAAGCGGGACCCCGTGTCAAGCACGTGGTGACGGGGGGTGGTGAGCGTAATTGTGCCCCCCGTCACCTCATACCCCGGCCTACCGCCGAGCACATAGGCGAGCGTCGATTTCCCCGCGCCATTGGGCCCCATGATCGCATGCACCTCGCCCGC